>JAEYQV010000137.1 GCA_023409835.1 Bacillota bacterium | reverse complement strand
CTTTATGGACTGATAGTCACACGCTATTCTTTTTAATAACTGATGTGATAAACATTCTAAGTCATTGTTGGCGCCGCCTTTTTTGCGGAAAAAATAAATCCCAGACTTCGAAAAGCAATGGCATGATGCCGGGGTCAAAACATAGATTTTTCTATGTCTGCCCTTTCATATGAACCTTGAAAATTTAATATTTTACAGTACAGTAGAGATTTGGATCAAATTAGAGCTTATTCTAAAATTTAGAGCTGCGATTTTGCTACCAAAGAAAAACTTACCTCGTTGTTTTCCTCTGGGAAGTTTTTCGAGATGATAGTTCTTTCTGATATTAGATGGAACAGTTGCTACACCATTTCTAAGTTTGGCATAGTTACTAAATTCTTCGCTCTTCATGTACCTCTGACTTTTGGCTCTGTTTGATGCATTTTTAGAAGTTATTAAAGTGCATCTTTTTAATGATAATACTAGGATTAATCCATAAGAATATAGAATTTCATATAAAATAATCTATAAAATGAGCTGCGCACTAGCGGTTGAATAACCGCTAGTGCGACAGCCCCTTGGTTTTGACCTTCGGAACATAAGGCATTCATAGTGCAAGGCACCATAAATTTTCCTGATTATGTAAGCATATTGGTTAATCCGTTTTTTACTCGCTATCAGTATGGTGCGATAGCCCGTAAGCTTACCCTTATTCTTTCAATTCTTTCTCGTATAATAAGCTTTTGACCGGCAGGGCTATATTGCTTATTTTATTCTTGTATTTAAGTTATATTTATTCTTCATTTTGGAACCTCTTACGCCTTTTTAACATATTGTAGGATAGGTAAACAATTTTAGTCTGGACTAAATTACATAGACTTTGCCAAATTTAAGAGAGGTGTTTATCTTGCTAGAGGATAGTTATGTCCAGACCATTCATTCACAAATAGAACAAAGCGATATTATTGATATCAAAGCTAAAAGCGGCTTTTCACTGCTCAGGAAATCGAAAACCTTACTTCGTTTTCTCGGCCCCGCCTTCATTGTAAGCGTGGCTTATATAGATCCGGGAAATTTCGCAACGAATATCAGCGGGGGCTCCCAGTTTAATTACTCCCTGCTATGGGTAATCCTATGGAGCAACCTGATGGCGATCTTCCTTCAATCAATGTCCGCAAAGCTTGGGATCGCCACAGGACATAACCTTCCCCAGATGTGCGGTAAGGTGTTTTCTAAGAAAACCAACTGGTGCTTCCTGGTGGCTGCGGAGCTAGCAGCCATGGCTACGGATCTGGCAGAATTTCTGGGCGGAGCCCTGGGCTTCTATCTTCTGTTTCGTATTCCCATGGTATATGCCGGTATGATAACGGCTTTTCTGACCTTCCTGATCGTTGCCTTAAGCAAATACGGACAAAGGGTAATTGAGGTGATCATCTCCCTAATGGTAGCCGTCATCTGTATCTCTTATGCCCTGGAGCTTTTCCTGGCGAAGCCGGATTGGAGCATGGCGGGACTTCATACTCTGGTGCCCTCCCTCCCGAATTCCGATGCTGTCTTAATTGCGGTCGGAATGCTGGGGGCAACGGTTATGCCCCATGTCATTTATCTTCATTCCCAGCTGGTACAGCATAGAAATAAGGCTCTGACAGAGGTCGAGAAGAAGAAGCATATCCGAATGGAACGGCTGGATATTACCATTGCCATGAATATCGCTTTCATAGTGAATGCAGCCATGGTGGTCGTATCCGCGGCAGTATTTTACAGAAACGGTATGGTGGTTGATACAATTGAACAGGCCCAGAGATCCCTTTCCCCTCTGCTCGGCTCCGCTTCCAGCTCGGTCTTTGCGATTGCTCTAATAGCCTCCGGTCTGTCCTCCTCCGCTGTGGGAACAATGGCGGGTCAGACAATCATGCAGGGGTTCGTGGGACTGAATATCCGGGATAATGTAACCCGGCTGATCACAATGCTTCCGGGTATGGTGATTTTGCTATCCGGAATCAATCCAATGAAGGCCCTGATTATCAGTCAGGTAACCTTGAGCTTTCTGCTCCCGTTTGCTATCATCCCGATGCTTCTGATTACCAGCCGTAAGAGCTTAATGGGCTCCCTGGTGAATAAAAAGCTGACAAAGGTAGCCGGCTGGGTGATTACCGGTGTCATTATTTTCGCTAATACCTTACTGATTATATACACATTTTAATCTTTCATCAGAAACTTTACTATTCTCAAGGATTGCGTTATACTGTTGGAGAATGTAAGATTAGTGACCGAAACGAGGGGTACATGAGGACTTTATCCGGTCTTTCCCATGTACTAAGTAGGGAACTTAGAATGGAGGTAAATATGAAGATTGTTGTATTGGCAGGGGGTACCAGCACCGAGAGAGATGTATCCCTGTCCACAGGCACCATGATTTATAAGGCATTGAAGAACAAAGGTCATCAGGTTGTATTATTGGATGTGTACTTAGGATATGAAGGTGATACCACCAACATCTTTGATATAGATAAGGACTGGGCGGCAAATATCGGTTCAATCAAGGCAGCAAACCCTGATATAAGCCAGATTAAAGCCTTAAGGAGGGATTCCTCCGCAAGCTTCTTCGGCCCCGGTTCCATTGAGATCTGCAGTAAAGCGGATATTGTATTCATTGCTCTTCACGGGGAGAATGGGGAAGACGGTAAGGTTCAGGCAGCCTTTGATCTGATGGGTATCAAATACACCGGCACGGACTATACCAGCAGCGCACTTGCCATGGATAAGGCAATCTCCAAGGAGCTGTTCTCCTACTACAACATACCGACACCGGCAGGAATTCATGTTAAGAAGGATGAGCCTTACGAATGGGAATGCTATCCCTGTGTAGTAAAGGTGTGCAACGGCGGCTCCAGTGTAGGGGTATCCATTGTTGCTACCAAGGAGGAGATGAGTGACGCTCTGTCGAATGCTTTTCTATACGGTAACGAAGTAATTATCGAGCAGTACATCAAGGGAAGGGAATTCTCCGTGGGTGTAATTGACGGTAAAGCACTGCCTATCATTGAGATTGCCCCTTTGGAAGGCTTCTACGATTATAAGAATAAATATCAGGCAGGCAGCTCGATCGAGACCTGCCCGGCTGATTTGGATATGGAGACAACCGACCGGATGCAAAGAATTGCCGAGGAGGTATTCCGGGCACTACGTTTAAAGACCTATGCCCGTATGGATTTCCTTATGAATGACCAGAAGGAGCTCTTCTGCCTCGAAGCAAATACTCTTCCGGGTATGACCCCTACCTCCCTGCTGCCGCAGGAGGCGAAGGCAGTCGGTATGGATTTTGGAGCCCTTTGCGAGAGAATTATTGAGATTTCTATTAAAAAATATGAATAAGCTTCCGTATACAGCGCAGTAGGAATAATAAAAATAAGCGAAGGCAGCTCCCACGTGAACTATTCGGCGATTGCGTTACCGAGGATTCTCATATCGTAATGTGTGGAACAGTTCCCATGAAGGAACATAAAGCCAGTTCTATGTAAATTTGCAAAATATCAAGTGAATTGGGAGATCGTAAAATGAAAAACATGACATTACCACGGATAGCGGAAGCTTGTAATGGCCGGCTGATGAATTCCGCCGGATATGACGGACGGGAGATCGCCGGTGCAGTTCTGGATTCCAGGCAGGTGGCGAAGGATTATCTCTTTATCGCAACTGTAGGTGAACGTGTTGACGGACACAGCTTCATCAATGAAGTCTTTCAGAAGGGCGCTCTTGCCGTCCTGTGTGAGAAGGCTCCAACTGACTCCGCAGGGCCCTATATTCTGGTAGAGAATAGTCTGACCGCCTTGAAGGAGCTGGCGGCCTGGTACCGCAGACAGCTTAATATTAAGGTTGTCGGCATCACCGGAAGTGTAGGAAAGACCAGTACGAAGGAATTTATCAGCAGTGTCCTGGCGCAGAAGTATCAAGTACTAAAAACCGAAGGTAATTATAATAACGAGGTCGGGTTACCCTTAACCATCCTTAAAATCCGGGAGGAGCATGAGATAGCCGTACTTGAGATGGGGATTAGTAATTTTGGAGAGATGCACCGTCTTACCGGAATTGCTAAGCCGGATATTGCGGTAATTACCAATATCGGTCAATGCCACCTGGAGAATCTGGGCTCCAGACAGGGAATCCTGAAAGCAAAGACTGAAATATTCGATTCTATGGATGAGAATGGCCGGGTCTGTATCAACGGTGATGATGATATGCTTGCAACCATCAAGGAAATGAAAGGAAGTAAGCCCATACGCTTCGGACTGAACAAAGATAATGATCTATATGCGGATCAGGTGATCAGCCATGGCTTATTCGGCAGTACCTGCAATATTCATAGCAAGGATATGCTGATACCTGCCAGGGTACCACTGCCCGGAGGACATATGGTGTTGAATGCTCTTGCGGCTACTGCTGTCGGTACATTACTCGGTTTAACAGGAGATGAGATTAAAGCAGGAGTGGAAGCCGTAAAACCCACCGGGGGCAGAAGTAATATCCTTCGGAAGGAGGACCTGACCATCATCGATGATTGCTATAATGCCAATCCGGTATCCATGAAGGCTGCCATCGATCTTCTGAATATGGCTGATACCCGAAGGGTAGCCATCCTGGGAGATATGGGAGAACTGGGTGAAAGGGAGTTAGCGCTCCATAGAGAAGTAGGTAGGTACGCCGCTTCCTCCGGCCTGGAGGTATTGGTATGTGTCGGTAAGCTTTCCCGGCAAATGTATGAGGGTGCAGCAGAAGCCTTCACAGGAACCCTGCTGTATTATGAAACACGGGAGGCTCTGATTGAGGCGCTTCCTTCCATTGTGAAGAAGAACGATACCATACTGGTTAAGGCCTCTCATTTCATGGAATTTGACCACATCGTAAAAGCCCTGCTCAAGTAAGGACTCACATTTCGTTTTATACGTATCCATAAGCTGTTAATCGTAATAAAAAATACATATTAACAAAGGATGAGTCTCGGACTTCCTGTCATACAGTGTATCACGGAAGTCTAGCCTCATCCTTTTCCATTGTGTATTGTTATATTCCATACCTAATATGTTATAGCTTATCCAGAATTTGTAGTTGACCTATTTCTTCTTAGAGTTCCAGACACTGTTTTTCTCATGCCCACCGAACTTTTTCTGCTTTTTCTGTTCCTTCAGAGTGCCGTCCATCGACATCCGAAATTTACTTTTTAGCTTATCTCCCAGAGACATACGTTCCTTCTTCTGAGCTTCAGCCGGAGCCAATGCCAAAGCCTTTGATTCTGATGCTTCAGGAATAGGCTTCATGACGGACTTTTGCCAATTTCCCTGAGGATGTGGATTCCGGTACGAAGCATAGGATTTTGATGCTGTTTGATGGTGATTTTGTGCCGTATCCCTCTGTGTTGATCTATTCTGTGTCATTCCCCTTGGAGCAGATGCACCGCCAGTCTGATCCTTCCTCGTCGATGTATTCTGTGCCGCATTCCTTGGAGCAGATGCACCGCCAACCTGATCCTTGCGTGTCGATGTACTCTGTGCCGCATTCCTTGGATCGGATTCCCTGCCAGTCTGATTCTTCCGCGTCGATGTATTCTGTACCGCGTTCCTTGGAGCAGATGCCTTACCAGCGTGATCCTTCCGTGTCGATGTGTTCTGTGCCGCATTCCTTGGAGTGGATGCCTTGCCAGTCTGATCCTTCCGTGCATCTTCCTTCGGTGCTTGAACCTTTTGTTTGGGGGAGCGCCTTGGCTGCGTGTTCTTTTCCGCCGGATAATTCTTAAGCAGCGGATAAGGATGATTTTTCACTTCTGTAACAGACTTTTTGATCAGCTTTTCAATATCGGCTAAAAGCTCCTTCTCGTCAAAGTCACAAAAGGAGATGGCTATCCCATCCAGCCCTGCACGACCCGTCCTGCCGATGCGGTGAACATAGGTCTCAGGAATTTCAGGCAGGTCATAATTGATTACATGGGATAGTTCATCAATATCTATTCCCCTTGCTGCTATATCCGTAGCTACCAGAACCCGGAGCGTTTTCTCTTTGAAATGGCTGAGGGCCAGCTGACGGGCTCCCTGTGACTTGTCCCCATGGATTGCCTTCGCACTGATATTTGCTTTTTCTAATTGACGTGCCACCCGGTCGGCGCCATGCTTGGTCCGTGTAAATACCAGTACTGAGGTTATGGAGCTATCCTTTAACAGATGAAGCAGAAGGTCCTTCTTATTTTCCTTATCCACATAATAAAGATATTGCTGTATCGTATCAACTGTGGAAGAAACCGGAGTTACCGCTATTTTTACCGGATTCATCAGGAGCTTTCTTGACATCTCTTCTATTGATGGCGGAATAGTGGCCGAGAACAGGAGGGTCTGCTTCTTTACAGGTGTTTTAGCTATGATTCTGTTTACATCATGGATAAATCCCATATCCAGCATTCTGTCTGCTTCATCCAGAATAAATATTTTAATATGCTTTATTTCAACAAGATTCTGATTCATTAAGTCCAGCAGCCTGCCGGGTGTCGCAATCAGGATATCCACTCCCTGTTGCAGCTTTTCCTCCTGGGGCTTCTGGGATACTCCACCGAAGATAACACAGCAGCTTAATGAGGTGTATCTTCCGTAGGTACAGAAGCTCTCATAGATCTGAAGTGCCAGCTCCCTGGTTGGTGTAATGATGAGAGCACGAATTCTCTTCACCTCATTTTGTGGAACCTTCTCCTCACTGAGCAGCTGGAGAGTCGGTATCGCAAAGGCTGCTGTCTTTCCTGTTCCGGTCTGTGCACAGCCCAGCAGATCTCTTCCACTGAGGATAACCGGTATGGCCTCCTCTTGAATCGGTGTAGGCAATTCATACTCTTCCTCTTTTAAAGCCCGTAAAACAGCAGGCATAATATTCAATTCACTAAATTGCATTTTATCTCCTTGTTTTCAATTTTATTGTTTAGCTTCCGCAGGTTAATATCTATTCTCGGAATATATGGAAGCCATACGTATTATAACGCACCTGCCGGTATTTTACTATCATTATTAATAATAGACAGAATTAAATCGAGAAATCGTGTTTTTTCCGATATTTACTAATCGCGGCTATGATGATAAGCTTAGGGTAAGTCTGTGAAAGCCTTATCCGGCAATTGTTATTCCTCAACTTCAGATTGGAGGAAGCTATGCCGCAAATCAAAAAATTCCTATTAACCATCCTATGTATCCTCATCCTTCCATCCCCATCATTATCACCCCACACCGCCGAAGCATCCTCTCTTGCCTTTGTTATACTCTCTCAATACTCGGCAAAGGCTGATATCGGAGAGGAGTTCTACCTCCTCGCTGTTACCTCCGACCTTACTCTTCCAACCTGGAAAAGCAGTAATTCCTCGGTTGCCTCAGTAAATACCTACGGCAAAGTTATCGCCAAGAAGGCCGGTACTGCAACCATTACCGCTAAGATTAAGAAGGGGGAAGCCTCCTGCAAAGTCACCGTCAATAAGACGAAGATCACCCTAAGTACTACCAATGCTTCCATCGAACGAGGGGAAACTCTTGCCCTCACCGCGGTCACCTCAAACCGTTCCTCCGTCACCTGGAAGAGCAGTAAGAAAAGCATTGCAACAATTGATGAGAGAGGTGTTATCACCGGCCTAAAGCCCGGTGAAACTACGATTACCGCTACGGCAGACGGAAGCAATGCTACCTGTAAGCTCACAGTTAAGCTTCCAAGCATTAAGCTCAGCAAATCCAGTGTAAAGCTCTACCGAGGTAACACCTGCCAGCTGACAGCCACTGTATCCTCGGGTGTCCGCCCCACCTGGAAAACCAACAAAAAGAGTGTCGCCGTCGTAGATGCCAATGGCATGATAACCGCGATAAAGCATGGTACCGCTACCATCACTGCCACTGTTGACGGAGTAGAAAAGCGCTGTGAGGTCATTGTAAATCAACCCACCATCACCTTAAGCCAGACAGAGCTTACCTTAAAGACAGGCGGTACTGCAGCTCTGACAGCAGCCGTATCCTCCGGTAATTCTGCCGTCTGGTCGACCAGCAATGTCAATGTGGTAACCGTCAGCGAAGCCGGACTCGTTACCGCCGTCAAGAAAGGCAGGGCGTACATCTACGCCTCAGAGGACGGAGTCAAGGTAAAATGTACCGTCAATGTAACTGAATAGATATTAGAGAGGAATAACAGCAGACTTAAGAAAAGCTGAGGCCTCAAGGCTTCACTTGTGAAAAAGTAAGGGGCGGTCGCACCATCAAGCAATTCGGTGCCAGAAGCCCCTTATGCTATCCAAATGCGACCACCCCCTTATTTAATTATTTTTAGCTCTCCCGGTCAATACTGAGCAGGGTACTTAATAGTACATTGGCGCCCTTAAGACAATGTTCCACCGAGGTGTATTCCAGCTCACAATGGCTGTGACCATTTGCACTGGGTACGAAAATCATCGCCGTAGGCAATACATCAATGACAAATTGTGCATCATGACCCGGACCGCTGTACATTCTTTTATTTGCATAGCCTAATTCCTGAGCACTTTTCTGTACATAATCCACCAGCTCCGGGGTAAATGCTACTGTTTTTCTCGTCCAGCCCTCCTGATAGCTCACCTTACATTTTTCCACCTCCTCAGGAAGCCTGTGGATGATCTCCAGAACCTGTCTGATTACCTCCGGATTCTGATGTCTTGCATCAAGAGTAAATCTTACTTCATCCGGTATGATCGTATGAATATTCGGATGGGCGGAGATTTTACCTGTAGTATATACCAGCTTACTATCCAGCTGATTTAATTCCTCATGCAGGTACTGTATCGTCTTAACTGCAGCATAGAGCGCATCCTTACGGTATTTCATCGGAGTTGTTCCGGCGTGACCGGCCTGCCCTATAAATTGGAACTCGTAGTTAATCATTCCGCATACACCTTCCACTACACCGATATCATAGCCTTCCGCTTCGAGTACGGGGCCTTGTTCAATATGCAGTTCCAACAGAGCTCGATACTTCTCCGGACTCATCCGGTTTGCTTCTTCCCCCTGATAGCCGCTTTCCTCCAAAGCCATCCCAAAGGTATAGCCTGGGATATCCTTCGCTACGGAGGCAAGCATCTCCTCCTTATTAAACTTTCCGCAGATGACACCGGAGGACATCATGGCAGGTTCAAATCTTGCTCCCTCTTCATTCGTCCAGACAACAACCGTGATCGGATGTCTATGGGGAATGTTTTCCATTACAATGGTCTCAACTACTTCCATCGCTGTCAGTACTCCGAGTACACCATCGTAATTACCTCCCCTCTTAACCGAGTCCAGATGGGAGCCTGCCATTATGGCCGGAAGGTCCTCCGAACCCGGGATCGTTGCATACATGTTCGCCATATCATCTGTTATGACCTCCGCACCAAGTGTCTCCATCCTCTTCTTGAATTCTGCTCTGGCAGCCAGTGCCTCGGGAGAGAGGGATAACCGGGTTACCCCTCCCCTCTGGGTGTCTCCGAATTTACTGAAGGCCTTAATCTTTTCACCTAATCGATCTATACTACACGAAATCACGAGAAAACCTCCTTTTTCACATAGGCCATGACGGGACTATGGCTATGATATTTGTTTACTCTGGTACCCTTCCCTATTGCATGGACAGGGCACACGGTTAAACACAGATGACAGCCGACACAATTGTCTGCGACCAAGATCGGTTCCCCTGTTCCCTCCTTCTGCCTGATGGCTTGATGACCCCCGTCATAGCAGGATAGATAGCAGCGCCCGCAACCCAGGCAGAGGCTTCTGTGGAATTTAGGGTAGCAGATACTGTCCCTGTTAAGGCTCTCAGCAGGAACAACCTTAGGCAATGCTCTTCCCACGATTTCCCTGATGCTATGAAAGCCTTTTTCTCTCAAATAGAGGCTTATGCCTTCTATCATATCCTCAATAATCCGGTATCCGTATTGCATAACTGAGGTTGTAACCTGAATATTTTCGCAGCCAAGAGCCAGATACTCTGCAGCATCCCTCCAGGTTTCAATGCCTCCCATACCGCTGACAGGGACCTTCTTCAAATATCGGCTGCTTTTGATTGACTGAATAAAGTGCAGCGCAATCGGCTTAACAGCCTTACCCGAATATCCGCCGGTGCTGGTTCTGCCCTCTACATCCGGCCCGGAACAGAAGGTGTCCAGATCAATGTTCATGATGCTTTTGATTGTATTAATTGCTGCAATACCGTCAGCTCCGGCCTTCACTGCTGCAGCTGCGGGTATTGTCATGTTTCCCAGATTCGGGGTCATTTTCGCCAGGATAGGAAGCACGGTACCTCTTCTGGTTGCTTTCGTATAGGCCGCTACCAGCTCCGGATTCTCCCCGACGTCTGAGCCGAGTCCATCGGCTGCCATATGGGGGCATGAGAAATTACACTCAATAATATCTGCACCAGCTTCTGTCACCAGCCGTGCCAGAGTGGTCCATTCCGCCTCAGTTTGGCCCATGATAGAGGCTATGATTACCTTCTGCGGGAAATCCTTCTTCAGCTGCCTGAGGTACGAAAGATTCTCCTCCAGCGTATGCTCCGATATTTGCTCAATATTTTTAAAGCCCACAAAGGGTACGGCTTCTTTTCTGAGGGCATCAAATCTCGGTGAGACCTCCTTCGGAACAAAGGTTCCAATGGTCTTAAAGGCAACCCCCGACCATCCCAGCCGAAAGGCCTTTGCTACCATTTCATAATTACTGCCAACCACAGAGGATGATAGGAAGAAGGGATTCTCACACCGTACCCCGCAAAAATCGATCGACAAATCAACCTGTGGTCCTTCCGCCTTAGGATATCCGGCGGCCAGCTCCAGGAGCTCATCCACCGGAACTGCACGGTTTACTTTACCCTTTAGGCAGGCTCTCCGGCATTCCTTGCCGCTGCAGGATCGGCAGGGCAGCTCCTCGGGAAGCTTATTCGCTGCTCCGTAGGGATTCTCGAACCGGAGCGAGCGTATCACTCTATCCACCTGTATTCCGTAGGGACAGGCTTTGGTACAGGGAGCCTCATTACACAGCAGACATGCTCCTGTTTCCTCTAATCGTATCATTTCTTTATATGCCGCATTCTCCATAGTCATCTCCCCTTAATTAATATGCAAAGTACAATGTTCCTTCAGTGACAGTCCAGGGAGGATGATAAAACATAATATTTCTATCACCTAGAACATTGTACCTGGCTTGCGTTTTATAAATTGTCCATATCCGGGTTCACCCATAAACTCCCCGTTGTCATATACTAATCTGCCTCTGACATAGGTCCGGACCGGATAACCATGGAGGGTCTTTCCCTCCCATATGGTATGATCATAATCCGAATGCATGTTAGCCACGGATATGGTGAACTCCTTATCCGGATCGTATATTACAATATCTGCATCCTTTCCCACCGTCAGAGACCCTTTTTGCGGACATCCGAACAGCTTTGCAGGATTTTCCGAACAGAGCTCCACCGCCCGTTGAAAGGTGATCCGACCTTCATTCGCAGCTGAGAGTATATATGGATACAGATTTTCGACTCCCGCACAGCCATTCGGTATTTTGGTGAAATTATCCTTCCCCCAATCCTTCTCGTAGCTTTGGAAGGGACAGTGATCCGTTGCTACTGTATCAATCCATCCTCTTTGAATGGCATTCCACAGTGCATCCTGGCTTTCCTGACCCTTCATCGGAGGAGAACAGACATAATTCCTTCCATCCTCCCTCTGATAAACCTCACAGGTGAATTCCAGATATTGCGGGCAGGTTTCGATATAAATCGGATATCCCTCATTTTTTGCCGCAATTGCAGCCTCCAGTCCTTCCTTATCCGCCATATGTACCAGATATAAGGGTGCGTTGACCGATTTGGCCCAATGTACTGCCCGTTTATCCGCTTCTGCTTCTACGAATTCCGGTCTGCTTAGGTAATGATACCAGGCTGAGGTCTTTCCTTCCCGAAGGAAGCGTTCAATATTCAGGTCAATCACATCCGGATTCTCTGCATGGATATTCGTCATTGCCCCTACCTCTTTGGCTTTCAATAGTACCTTGATCAGAGTAGCATCATCCACCATCATGCCTTCCTTCTTATATACAAGAAAGCATTTAAAGCTGGTGATTCCATAGTCCACTGCTGCCTTAAATTCCTCCAGCAGAGCTCCGCCATTCAAATCAGTGATACAGCAATGGAACGCATAGTCCACACAGGCTTCGGGAGCACACATCTGTCTTCGCGCTTCCACTGTCTCCAAGATTCCTTTTCCCTTTCTCTGCATGGGATAATCAAAAACCGTGGTAACACCACCGCAGGCTGCAGCCCTGGTTCCCGCTAAATATCCGTCCGCGGATATCGTTCCTCCAAAGGGCATTGCCAGATGAGTATGTGCATCAATGGCTCCGGGCAAAACCAGCTTACCGGATGCATCGACTACCTGAGCCGCCTCCATAGAAAGTCCTTTACCAATGCCTACGATTTTTCCATCCATCACTGCGATATCTGCCTGATAGCTTTCCCTTGAGGTGATAATTGTCCCGTTTTTAATAATCAGCTCCAACATACTGTCTCCTTCCCTTCTCCGGTTCCCTCCTCCGGCCAATTATTCGTTCAGCTTATAGACCAGTACCAGACCTGACCGCTGGAAAACCTGTGCAATTTCAAGCAGCTCCATACCACCGGCATTCGCTGCAATCAGATTGGATACCCAGGTTACTCCAAAGTCGACCTGTCCTGTATATACCGCCGTTGTTTCACCGATATCACCTCCGCCGGATACGATATTAACCTTTAATCCGACCTCATCATAATAGCCCTTTTCCAGTGCCACATAATACCCCATAAACTGTGCCTGAGGCAGCCACTTCAGCTGGATGGATACTTCCGGCTTCTCGATCGGACCGAATGTTCCACCGGATGCGACAGCCTCCTGCCAGTAAGAGGTAGCCCTGATATCATCAAGGGTCAGCGACTGTAATTTATCTGCTGCCGTAGAATCACTGAGCTTAATATACTGCTTTGCTAAATCTAAGGTCTTCTGAAGCGCAGCTTCATCCATTTTACCGTATTCACTCACTGCTGCCCCGGTTGTATCGGTCTCAACCAGCTTCTTTACCTCAGAGGCCATATAAGCCTGATGCTCACCGGATACGGAGGATCCGTATTTATATACGATTTCTGCTGCTTCCTGAGGATTAGTGCAGGCATATTCCCAGCCCTTCATCGAAGCATAAATAAATGCCTTTACGGTATTGGGATTTGCTTCGGCAAAGGCTTTGGTGCAGAAGATGTTGTCCTCCAGCATGGCTACACCCTCATTATTCATATCGATGTATTTCACCTTATCCCCATAGCTGTAACCGCCGTCATAGCTGTTCTTTACCAATCCCAGCTCATTATAGGTCATGGCTGAGGCCAAACGGATGGAATCATCATCAAAACCGTCCATATCAAAGGCCTGACTTAAATAAGAGGTATCCTGACCGTATTTGGTTAGTAAAGCCTGAATCTCATACTCATTACCCAGACCCCAGTTACCTACCTGACCCTTACCTGCCGCATCGATCACGATACTCTCCACGGATGCGTCAGCCGCATAATAGGGACCCGCACTCTCCTCCGGGGTTGTCGGTACCGCTGCGTCTGTTTCCTTCGGAGTATCCGTTGCTGCTGCCGGCTTATCCCCTGCCGTAGCTGTTTTCTCCTCCTCTTTCTTACAGGCTGTTAACATCATGATCAGCAGGGTACAGACCATGATTACGGCGACCGGCTTCCTAAAGCTTTTCTCTGATAATCTTTTCATACTATAATCCTCCTCTTTTTTATTATTTCATGTTGCGGTCCGCTCTTAACGGCGGCCCTTCAACAGAACACTCTCGGTAATCAGTAAAATTACATACAGGATGATACCAAGGGCACAGGCAACAAGGATATATGCCCAGGCTGTTGCATATTGTGCCAGCACTATATTTTCGCGGATCTGACGTCCTACTCCTATGATATATTCCGCAAAATATTCACTGACTAAGGCACTTATGACGGATGCAGGCACACTAACTCGTAATGCCGTGAATACATACGGGATGCTGTTCGGAACCCGAAGCTTAAAGAATATCGTTGCTTTCCCCGCTGCATAGGAGCTCATCAGATCCAGGGAATAAGCCTTCAGCTCGGTAAAACCGCGATATGCATTGATGCTCATGGATACGGTGCAGGTCAGCATTACCACCAGCATCTTAGCCAGCATACTTCTGGTATTCGGATCCTTACTGAAATCCTTCGTCAGGTTATTTAAGATTGGGGCGATTGCAATAATCGGTATGGCATTGAAGGCAGAAGCAATGGTCAGTCCTCCCGCTCCCCATTTCGGAAGAAGGGTTGCAATCACAGCCAGTATATAACCGAGCAAGGATCCGAGGATCAATCCACCGATGGCGACAATTATGGTTGCCCTGATATTCACCAGGATAGCGGGCCAATTGTCCCCGATAATACGGATAATTCTTCCCGGTAAGGGTAATGTAAAGGTATCAGCACCGATGAGCTTATGCAGCAGCTGTGTCTGCCAGAGTATGACAAACAGGATTCCGAACACTATCGGATAACCCATAGTCGTTACCATCTGCTTCCTTGATTTTTTATATTTTTTTATTCCCATAGCCTCACCTCTTATTCTTCTTCCGCTTATACGGTGACATGCATTTTTCCAGGACACACATAAGATAGTAGCTCAGAATACCAATTGCAGCGCTTAAGAAGACGATCTGCCAGAATACATAGATTGACATGGCATGCTTTAAGGATTGGGAAAGCATACAGCCGAGTCCTCCTCCTCCCTGCAGTGTATCAACAAGTATGGAGGCTGTGATCGCCATCGGAGCAGATATCTTAAGCCCGGTAAAGAAATATGGTATACAGGAAGGGATTAAAAGCTTCCGGTAGATCTGGTATTTACTAGCTGCTATTGAATACATCAGCTCATGCTTTTCCTTCTCAACCGACTTGAAGCCGGCTAGTGTATTCGTTGCGACGGGGTAAAAGGTGAGGATGGCGGCAATCACGATACGACTTTTATCAATGTCCTTGGTAACTGCCAGTACAATCGGTGCCATTCCCAGTATCGGTATCATCTGAATCGCCATCAGATATGGAAAAACGGTCTTCTCTACAAAAGAGAAGATATTCATCAATAGTGCCAACACAAATCCGATGAACGTACCGATTGCAAAGCCGATGCCGGCACGTAATAAGGTTATTCCCGCATTGCTTAAAACAACGAGTAAGGCTGTCTGACTGCTGTTTACCAGCTGCCTGCTGAATACGGATTGTATCATCTGGTGCAGATGGGGAAGTACATTCTCCGGAGAGCGCTTGGTATGTTCAACAATCAATGCCCCAACTTCCCAGAACACAATCAGTCCCAGAATCCATACAACCGTTACGAGTCTTTTCGAGGCAGCTATTTTCTTAATTGTATTCATATTTTCCCTCACTTCCGCTCATTTTTCTAGATACCTTCAAAGCTGCTTCTGACTCTTGCTACCAGTGAGTTGAACTCCAGAGTATTTTTGGTCTCAAGAGTCCTGGGTCTCGCTATATTAATATCGATGATGGCAGAGACCCTGCCCGGGTGCGGTGACAGGACAACTACCCGGTCTGACAGAAACACTGCTTCTTGAATATTATGGGTGACGAATAATATGGTTTTGTTTGTCTTCTTCCATATCCGAAGCAGATCCTCATGGAGCTTTTCCTTCGTAAACTCATCTAACGCGGAAAAGGGCTCATCCATAAGAAGTATTTCCGGCTTGATCGCCAGTGCTCTTGCAATACCGACTCTTTGCTGCATTCCTCCGCTCAGCTCATGGGGGTATTTGCGTCCAAAATCCATCAAGCCCACCAGCTCCAGCATTTTCGTTACTCTGGCCGTTCTGTCCTTCTTCGGTATTCCCATCAGCTCCATCGGCATGCAAACATTCCTTCTTACGGTTCTCCAATCATATAGAACAGGATTCTGGAACACTATTCCATACTTCTTCTGCAACCGGATCTCCCTCGGGGATTGGCCTCTGACAGATATGCTTCCTGAGGTGGGCTGCTGCAGATCTGCCACTGTTCGCAGCAGGGTTGTTTTGCCGCAGCCGGAGGGTCCCAACAATGAGATGAATTCTCCCTGCCTGATTTCAAGGTTGATATCCTTCAATGCAGTTACCGGCTCCCCGCCGTTCTTATCCGAAAATAACACACTTAAATTCTTGATTATGATTTCTGCCTCTCCGTTCCTCTCATCGACATCCGGGTCCGGCAGCTCATATAACATGCTGATAGCCTCCATTGTTTTCCCTCCTTATACTGTATCCGTCCGGACTACTTCCATAATTGGCAATATATCTTGATCAGATCCTCCTTGGTAACCTCCCTGATTGTATTTGCGGGACTGCCGCTGTCCATGGCATCCTGTGCCATCTTATTAATTGCGGTGAGGAATTCTTCCTTCCTAATCCCGTATTCCTCCAGGGTCGGTATATTACAGTGTCTGCACAAGGATTTCAATTCCTCCAGAAATGCTCTGGCAGCTGCTTTCTCACTGAAGCCTGCAGCTGCTGCTCCGATCGCCCTGGCTAGTTCGGCAAACCTGTCATAGCAGCCCTCCAGGGCGTACTCCAGGCAATCATAAATCAGCATTGCATTTGAAATTCCATGGGGTACATGAAAGATTGCTCCGATCGGTCTGCTCATCCCATGAACCAGGGTTACAGATGCATTGTTGATACAGACCCCCGCTTCAAAGGCTGCAATCGACATCTCCTCCCGTGCTTTTTGGTCACCGCCGTCCGTATAGGCTTTCGGAAGATAAGCAAAGATACGTTTTACCGAGGATAATGCAAACATATCGGTCAAGGCATTTCCCTTTCTGGAGGTATAGGCTTCTATCGCATGGGTTAACGCATCCATTCCGGTAGCTGCCGTGACGGTATGTGGTGCCGTCTCTGTAAAGGAAGGGTCTATAATTGCCAGCTTCGGCAGCAGAGCATCACCCTTAAGAAGCATCTTGACATTCCTCGCAGTGTCCGTAATTGCCGTATATCTGGTGGCTTCCGAACCGGTTCCGGAGGTGGTCGGTACCAGAACCATCGGTGGCAGCTTTCCCTGTATTTCTGTTCCCAGATAGTCCGATATATGACCAGGAAGTGCTGACATGGCCGCGATGGCCTTTGCACTGTCCATCGGACTTCCTCCGCCGATACCGATGATAAAGTCACAGCCTGATGCTTTATAAGCCCTTACACCACGCTCAATCATAAGATCCGTCGGTTCTCCCGTAATATCACTAAATACCTCTGCTTCCAATCCCCATTGCTCCAGACAATCCGTAAGCTGATCCACTATGCCTGTTCTTATTACAATCTTACCTGTTACGATAAAGGCTTTCTTTCCCATGGCCTTTATACTAGCTTCGCTAGCTTCCAGTGCCTTCTCCCCTATCATGACCCTGTCTGGTAATTTAAACTGATATGCCATCTTAAGCACCTCTCTTGTCATAGAATAAATAACCCGGAGCCTTCCTATTACTCCCCTGCACTTATAAATCCTCAAGGCTGTCTATGCCCGTGACTATGGCCGTCAGCACCAGCCCTGTCTTACTTACAGAAGCTCCATATAGATTTTCTTCACGGTGTCCCGGTTCAGTGGAACATAATTATTACTCATCAGTCGACTCTGTCCGGTCATTACCGCTTCCGTAAAGTTCTCGATGTCCTCCGGTGTAACCCCATATTCACGGAGTGCCTTCTTGGGAAAAATCGTATTCAGGAGCTTTTCCAGGGCCTCATATGCCTCCGACGGATTACACCCCAGCAGCTTCCCCAGGAAACTGTTAAGCTCCTGTATCCTGCCCTCCGGCTTCAGACTCCGGTAGGTTTTATAAACCTGGATAAATATCGCATAATTTGCTTCTCCGTGGGGAATATGAAAGGTGCCTCCGAAAGGATAGCTCATGGCATGGACGGCCGCACAACCGGCATTTCCGAAAGCGATGCCGGCATAGGTGGCAGCCGTTAAGAAGTCTCCCAGACATTTCTGCCGTGCATTTGCTCCGTATCGCTCCATCCTCCGATACCCGGAGAGAATCATTTTTATGGCCTCTAGGGAATATAGCCGGGTAAAGGCATTGGCCTTCGGTGAGGTATAGGCCTCTACCGCGTGGATCAGCGCATCGATGGAGCCGGTGGCAAAATACTTCATCGGTAGTGTGGTGAGAAGCTCCGGAATCAAGACTGCACAATCACCGAAGAACGCTTCCTCCGCCAATCCGATTTTGATTATTCGGGAGATTAATTCCAACACCGTTACATTTGTTACCTCGCTACCCGTTCCACAGGTGGTGGGAACCAATATCAGCTCCTTGTTCCGTTCAATCTTAATAGTACCGTCGAACAGCTCCGATACGGGTGTGCACTGCTTCAAGGCCAGGAGCTTCCCAACATCTAAAACCGTACCCCCTCCGATGGCAAACACACGGTTAATGCCGATACCCTTCATATCCTGTTGTACTCGTTCCACCATTTCATCTGTCGGTTCTCCGGAACCATAATCCCGGATGAAAACCACATGGGCTCCGGCTGTATTATCTGCAAAATAATCATAGTAGATTGATCTGCTGGTTAAGATTAAATCCCTGTTACCCGGCCGAAACTCCTGAAGGAACTCCTGAACAGTGTTAAACTCGATTATTTTGGGAACTATTCTAAATTGTTTCATCATTCAGCCTCATTTCCGACTTGTATTTTAGATAACATTATTAGCTGTCCGTACCCTCCCGAAGGGCAGCCTCTAGAATCCGGAAGCCCGCCTCCAGCTGATCATCACTGATTACCAGAGGTGCCAGAAAACGGATCACGTTATTGTAGGTACCGGCACTCTCAATCAGCAAACCCCTTTGGGCACAGGCTGTAACCAAGCTGCTCGTCAATTCCGGGTTCGGTTCCTTCGTCTGCTTATCCTTAACAAATTCGATTCCAAGCATCGCCCCCAATCCCCGTACATCTCCTATCACAGAGTACTTATCCTTCCAGGCGAGAAATCTGTTGAGACACTTTGTTCCGAGCTCTGCCGAACGTTCTACCAGCTGCTCCCTCTCTAATACCTCCAGAACCTTTAGGCCTGCGGCACAAGCTAGGGCATTCCCTCCATAGGTACCCCCGAGGGTACCGGCGGGTAAGGAATCCATAATCTCCTTCCTGGCTATCACAGCACTTAAGGGAATTCCACCGGCGATAGATTTCGCTGTTGCTATGATATCCGGTGCACAACCGGCATCCTCCCAGTAGCAGGAGGCGAACAATCTTCCGGTGCGTCCAAAGCCTGACTGCACCTCGTCTGCCACCAGTAGAATCCCAAACTCATCGCATAGGCTTCGAACCGCCTTTACCCAGTCAAGCGGAGCCGGTATAAATCCTCCCTCTCCCTGTAAGGGCTCCAGTACAATAGCAGCGGTATATTCCGCAGGTGATGCATTCTCAAATACCATTTTCAAGCTGTTAATATAATAAAGAATTGCATCCTCCTCTGTCATTTTGGATGGTCTGCGGTACAGATACGGATATTCTGCACGATAGACACCGTCGGGAAAGGGGCCCATACCGAGCGCATAGGATTTCTTAGCCGTCATAGCCATTGTCAGCATGGTACGACCATGGAAAGCGCCGGAAAAAACGATAATATTCGGCCTCTTGGTATAGCTCTTTGCTATTTTGACCGCATTTTCATCTGCCTCAGCTCCGCTGTTTGCAAACATGACTTTCCGGCTCTGTCCTCTGACCGGTGTCACAGCTGCCAGCTTTTCTGCCAGCTCAATATAGCCTTCATGGGTTACGATATTGACCATCCCATGAAAATACCTCTCCGCCTGCTGCTTTACTGCCGACACCTGTTCAGGATGTGTATGACCGACATTTAGGACTCCTACTCCTCCAACCCAGTCCAGAAAGATGTTACCGTCCACATCCCTGATCATGGCTCCCTCCGCCCGTTCGATCACACAGGGATAGACACAACGAATGGCATCGGGAACGATCCTTTTCCTGCGCTCGATCAGCTCTGCTGCCCTAGGTCCCGGCAGCTGCTTCGTTATGATATTAGGCAATGCATCTCTTAACATAATAGATTCCCTCCTTGATCGAGTATTAATAACCGGATTGTCTATCTGTAGCAGACAACCGCTAATGAAAAGCTGCTGCGACATTCCTCAATGAATGTCTGCAACAGCTTTGTTGTCTTTACTTCTCCTCTGAAAATCTAATTCGCACCGCCTCCGAAAGCAGCTCCACACTACCCTCCACACCATACACACTTACATCCAGCATGACATGCTTACCTGATCTGTCTCCTCGATTCATACCTGTTACATACTTATAATAATTGTGTCGCTGTTTGTCGATCCGATTAATCATCTTCTCGGCATTTTTTACTGTCAGCTCATAGGTTCTGGCGATATGACTGATCTTCCAGTTCATCGGTGCATAGAAGAAGAAGTTCAGGACGTTGGGATATTCTCTCAGGATATAATCGGAACAGCGTCCAAACATAATACAGGATTCTTTCCTGTTGGCAATCTCATGTATCACCTGCGCTTGGGCGTTAATTGCTTTCTCTGAAAAAAATGTCGTGGATGAGCCATATCCAAATTCGTCAAACAATCGATTCTGTTTCTTATTCATGACTTCATCCGATTCCTTAATGACTTCTCTATTGACACCGGCCTTCTCTGCTGCCAGATCGACCAGATCCTTATCATAGAAGGGAACTCCAAGCCTGCTGGCAAGGGTGCGTCCTATTTCACGGGCATTGCAGCCAAATTCCCTACTAATCGTAATAATATATCTCTTCATCTTAGAATCCCTCCTGTTGAACGGAAGCGTTATCGTCTCCCTCTATTTAATTTACGTTCCAGTAATTTGATGATGAAGGCCAGTGGTATACAGATTACCAGATAGACGCCGGCTACGATGGTATAGGATTCTATTGTCAGAAAAGTCTGAGCCGTATAGGCCTTCGTCGTCATAAGGAATTCCTGTGCCGTGATATAGGCCATTAAAGAAGTATCCTTCACCATCATGACCAGATAATTACCGAATACCGGAATGGAATTACGGAAGGCCTGGGGAATTACAATGTCGAACATTGCCTGCAGAGGAGAACAGCCTAATGCCAATGCCGCTTCTGTCTGCCCATGGTCAATTGAAATAATCGCAGATCGGATTACCTCCGAAATATAGGTTCCGTAATTTACGGCAAGACCGATGATACCTGCTGTAGTTGATTTCATAGTGAACGAAAAATCCCGTACACCTATCAGACTTACGACGATTTCGATCAGAAGGGGAATTACATAATAGATATATACCATCTGTACCAGAAGAGGGGTCCCCCGGATAAACTCCTGAAACACGATAATGATACGGTTTAAAAGCTTGTTTTTTGCTACTCTTCCTAAGGCAAGAACAAATCCAAAGATAATGGCGAATAGGAAGCCTACTATTGTTGTCATTATAACAATACGCAGTGCATCACCAAGCAGCTTAGGAAGCAATTCATCAATTGCCTTCGGAAAATTCAGGTTTTCCAATACTCTCATATGCCTACCCTCCTAAGTGCTATTTGTTTACTACACGATATAGAAATTCCTTCGTTCTTGTCTGCTTGGGGTTGGTAAACATCTCCTCCGGTGTGCTGTCCTCTACCACATAACCACCGTCCATGAAAATTACCCTGTCTGCAACCTCTTTCGCAAAGCCCATTTCATGGGTGACAACGGCCATCGTCATTCCTTCCTCCGCAAGCTCTCTCATTACATTGAGGACATCTCCTACCAACTCCGGGTCCAAGGCAGAAGTAGGTTCATCAAACAGCATAATCTTAGGATCCATCGCCAAGGCACGAGCGATTGCCACTCGTTGCTGCTGTCCGCCGGACAGAGTCTCCGGATAGACGTTTGCCTTATCGGCGAGGCCGACCTTTTCCAGCAGCTCCAGGGCTTTGACCTGTGCCTCAGCCTTTTTCTTCTTCAGATTATGGATTGGGGCATAGGTAATGTTGTCAAGTACTGTCATGAAGGGAAACAGGTTGAAGCGTTGAAAGCACATTCCGACATTCCTTCTGTAGCTCCGGACATCAAATTTCTGCTTCAATATATTATCACCGTTATAGCTGATTTCACCGCCGGTAGGTACCTCTAAGAGGTTGAGACACCGTAGCAAGGTACTTTTTCCGGAACCGGAGGGCCCGATCAATACCAGGACCTCTCCCTCTTCGATTACTATATTAATATCCTTTAACACCTTTAAATCCCCAAAGCTCTTCTGCAAGCCTTTGATTTCCAGTAATGCCATTTTATTCGCCTCCTTCTGACCCGGATAAAACGTTCAGCGATTTTCTATTCTGTTCTGGTATTGATGTCGTGGGTCCGTTCCTCGTTCGTTATCATATGAAGGGAGGGGTCCAGCCCATAATCCTTAAATACCTGTTCAATAAAGCCTTCCTCCCTAAGCTCTGCAACTACTGCATCTACTTCCTTCATAAATGCGATATTATCAAAGGTTACAGAGGGTGCTATTCTTCCGATGGTGGTCTCATCATCCACATAGTTCTCTGCAAGCTTTAACCCCTCCACAGTGTCCGGAGAGTTGGCAAACAGGTTTTCAAGTACTGTAGAGTCCGTAAGGAAGGCATCTATCTTATTATATTGTAAAGCCACGATGGATTCCGACTGATCACCGGTTGCTCTTGCCTCCTTAATTAACCCGGCTTCCTTCCAACCCTCCACCGTCGTCTGCCAAACGGTACCCGGTGTGTAGCCGATAACCGTGGATGCCGGATTAAAATCAGTAATCCCGCTTATCGTACCTTCCTTCGGAACCAGGAGTCCTCCACCCTGTGTATACCAGATTTCACCAAAATATACCTGTTCTGCACGATCCGCCCTGATATACATGCAATCTGTGATAATATCGATATTTCCCGAATTCAGGTTCAGGATCAGCTCCGAGAAGGGTATTAGTGACATCTCTACCTTTCCGATGCCCAGTCTCTTGGCGACTTCCTTAATGATTTCTGCATCCACACCGGAGAATTCGCCTGTTTTCTGGTCAATGTAGGCAAATGGTGCATCTCCCGAGGAGCCTGCGATTAAGGTACCTTTCTCTCGAAGCTTTTTCAATGTGTCACTGACTTCCTCCCCCGTAGGAGCACTGGTTGCTGACGCATCACCCGTTGCCTTCGGATCGGTGTCCGTGACTTTCGTTTCGCCTGCAGCTTCCTTCGTACCTTCCTTCGACTCCGAGGAACAGCCGGATAGAACCAGCATGGTGAAAACCAACGTTACCGTAAGCATTATACCCTTTAGCTTTCTTATAAATCTTTTCATAATTACTCCTCCTTTCAATGATCCGGATTGTCTGCCTGTGGCAGCCATCCGCTTACATGACGAAACGATCCGTCGTTTCACTTGTCATGAATGCAAAACGGAGCACCTGATGATTCGGGTGCTCCGTTGCAATTTTTATGATGACTCATATTATCAAATATATTTTCAATATACAATGGGCAGCAAACCATTTATCCATGTGCACTTGCACATAATAGCAGCCGTCGTTCCCTGCCCTTATCACTCCTCTTACAATAAAGAAATTCTAATTCCTATCATATAACACATTCCTGCACCAGTGAATTCGAGCTACTGCAGAGAAGTTCATTATCCACCTGGGTAAGTACCTGATCCAGCTTCACCAGCTCCTCTGTCAGCTGCTTCTCCGTGATGATCAGGGGAGGTGTTACCAGAAGCATATTCTCATGGGAATAGGTCATAAACCGCTTCTCCTTCAGTCTTCCGACTATCTTCCCCATTACACCCTCGGGATCCTTTCCGTATGGAACCAGGGGTTCCTTTGTGATCTTATCCTTTACCAGTTCAACTGCGGAGAACAGACCGATGTAACGCACATCTCCCACACAGGGATGTGCTGCTTTCATTGCCTCCAGCTGATTACCCAGGACTGTACCGACCTCATTCACATGCTCTAAAATATCCGCCTCTTCATAATAATTCACACAGGCAACCCCTGCTGCACAGGCCAGAGGGTGACCGCTATAGGTTAGACCGCAGGATAATAGGTGATCATCAAAATACTGTGCGATCTCCTTACTTACTACGACTCCGCCCAGGGGTACATAACCGCAGGTGACGCCTTTGGCAAAGGTTACGATATCCGGCTTTATACCAAAATTCTCAAAGGCAAACATCTTACCCGTTCTGCCCCAGCCTGACATTACTTCATCACAGACCATCATAATTCCAAACTCATCACAGATTGCTCTCACACCCGGAAGATAACCCTTCGGCGGAATAATAATTCCATTGGACCCCGTCACTGTCTCCAGAACGATTGCTGCTACACTTCCCGGTCCTTCATAGATAATCTGTTCCCTGAGCTTCGCCAGATAGTATTTTGTAGCTGCCTCTTCCGATTCAAATTGAATCGCCTCCCGATAAATATAGGGATCAAAGAATTTTACAAATCCGGGGATGCCGGGTTCCAAGGGATATCTCCTGGGCTCACCGGTCAGATTACCTGCTCCGAAGGAGGAGCCATGGTAGCTTCTGTAACGGCTGAACACCTTATTCCTGCCGGTAAACATGCGGGCCATTTTTACCGCATTTTCGTTAGCTTCCGCACCTGCGTTCGTAAAAAATACCTTACCCATGTTATCCGGCATCAGCTCAATAATTTTCTTAGCCAGCTTTGCTCTGGCCTCAACACCATAAGAGGGGGATAGGTAGCAAAATTGATCCACCTGTTCCTTAATGGCATCGGCGATTGCCTTATTACCAAAACCAACGTTCATATTCACAAGCTGAGCTGACATATCCGAATAACGATTACCATCATAATCCCAGAAGTAAATTCCTTCTGCTCTCTTAACAGGAATCGGGTTCAATCCCCTCTGCTTGCTCCAGGACTGCAGGTTATATGCCTTCAGTGTGCTGGTTATCTCATTACCGGTCATAGAATCATCCTCCTTATTTAACCGGATTGTCTGCCTGTGGCAGCCAACCGCTAACAAAAGCAGGGGCCTGTCAGTCCGACAAGCCCCTTTGCTATTGCTTTGAATACATGAAATTATAATCAATTCCTTCTCTCGATGCAATTCATCAATGACCAGATATTTCTGTGCAAATGCACACGTTGTTTCACTTAAAGAATATCCTTGATTAGAAAGCCGATACTGCATCTGACCTTCTCCTCCAGGTTCAGAAGATTATAGCCTGTAATCTTCTCAATCTTTTTCAGCTGGTTACTTACTGTATTCCGATGGATATATTGCTGCTCTGCAACCAGCTGGGGACTGCCGTTATTATCTAAATAGTTTCGCAAAAACCCCATATAATCCGTACTATTTTCCATATCATATCTCTCCAGCTTACCAAATACATCATTATAGAATTCTGAAAGAGTCTTTTTCTCTTTTACTGCCAGTAATACCTTATATATATCCAGATCATCATAATAATTGACCCTGATATTCATTCTTTTGGCCATCTCATTTGCTGCCATAGCCTTCTCAAAATTACCATCCTGATTGACAAAGCCCTTCATGATGGTACTGACGCCGACATAGACAGAGAAGGCTTCCTTTTCTCTTCGGACGGTGTTGATTAGCTCATCCACGAACTTCCGTATATTCTCCATTTCATTCTCAGACAGAACTACCACCAGATGGGATTGATAGGTAAATGAAATGAATAGCCTCTGGCTGGTCCTTGCAACCTGCTCTACGCAAATCTTCAGCTTCTCCATATTATCACTGTCATGATCCTTCTTCACACTATCCAGCGATATATTCACAAAGCATAGGCTGCAGTCCCTCATATAGCCGTAGCGCTCCATTTGTTGGATCTGGGTCTCCGGGTCGCCTACCTTGAAGATAATGTCCTTAACGGTGGTGGAAATACTGGCCTCTACGTTCTCATTGTGCATGATTCTGGTACAGAAATCCCGCGTCACATCTACCATTCTGGTCTTCCAGGGAATGGTGAACAATGGCATATCCACCTCATTGCAATAATCGATTACCTCCCGGGGAACACTCTTGATATAGGGCCCAAGGTTAATTACAAAGGCACTCGTATCCATCCGATGCAGTTCCTTCGTAAAATCCAACAGCCAGTGCTCATCCCTATTCATATACCCTGCTGTAAAAATCAACTCGTGACCATGTAAGAAGGAGGCTACCTCCTGATCCTCAACGATATGTACCCATACAACCAGATTATTGAGACCCTTATGCCCTGCAATCAGCTTCATCTGATATAACGATGCACAGTTACTATACAGCTTGCTTACTGCTATTGCCATTCCATCACCCTTTTCCGTATATCAATATATTTTTATCATATCTGCAGTCCTGTTGATTTATGATAGACAATATTATAGTTACATGAAAGTCAATGCCCGGATTCAACTACTTCCTGCCGGATATATTTAGCTTCCGGCGGAAGAAAGGACAGCCATCCCCAGTTCTAACACGGATTTCGGCGTGAGCTCCTGTTCCAGACTTTCACATAATATCTGCAGGGTTCGCCCGGCTTTACCGGCCAGAATCATGGAGATATAGGGATTTTTCTTATACTCCGGATAAAGCTCCAGCGTTCTTCTCCGGATATAAGAGAAGGAATCATAGGGGAACTGCTGCCCTGTCCGAAGGTAAAAGCGCAGCAATGCCACATAACCGTTCAGGATGAAATCCCGTTCATACCTGACTTGAAATTCCTGATAGATGCCCCTCTCCTTAAGCTCGGTAAGCAGAACTTCTTCCACCGTAAAGCTGTCCAGATAATCCAGATAGCGATCCGGATTAGCTGTATGGAACGCTGCCGAGTTGCTCTGGATAATGTGATGGTAAAGATATTCCTCAATAATATAGAGGCTGTTCACATAATGCTTTAACAGCTCTGTAAAGCAAAGATCTTCATAATATAGCTTCTCCGGGAACCGGATGTCGTTATCCTTCAACACCGATGCCCGAATTAATTTATTACAGGGCCCGTCCCCGATATTCATATCCAGCAGGTATTCTCTGTCGTCCTTGCTACGGATTTCTAAGAAGCTATTCTCCTTGCCGGTCCTTCCAAGAGAAATCGTACCAAACTTATATTCCTGATATGCTTTGGACCGGATAACCACCATATCACAGTCATATTCCAGAGCCTTGTCATACATCTTCTCATACATGTCCGGTTCGATATAATCATCGACATCCATATATGCGATATATTGACCACTGGCATAATCGAGACCAATATTTCTTGCTGTTCCCTGTCTCCCATTCTGTTCACAGTTAATCACCAGCATCTGCTCGGGATATCGCTGTTCCCACCGGCAAAGCTCTGTATAGGTATCATCCGTAGACCCATCGTTAATAACGATCAGTTCCAGCTGATCTGTTCCGATTGTCTGGCTGAGCAGGGAATTCATACACCTGTCAATAAATTTTACTGCGTTATAACAAGGAATAATGACACTGACCTTCTTCATGTTGTTTCTCTTAGCTCCTTCATACTATATCACTATTATGTTAATCACAAATTGCGAGCCGATAGTTCGGCGGATGGTTTTAAATCCAGAATCTGTTGTCTTAGCCCCATACACGGATTGCTTTCCTCTATTTAACATTATGATATTTCCAAAGCAGGCTTCTTCTCTTTCCTTACCCAGTATACCATAAAACACCCATAAAGTATCACCAGTGCCAGTGAGGAGTAATTAATAATATCAACAACGGGCTCCGAGGAATTGTTATTAGTCATCTTCTGATTAAAGTCCCACAGGGCATGCATTAGAATCTGCGGTAGTATCAGATTAGTTTTGTGCCTAACCACAGCAAATATCATTCCTATACCGGTTGCAAAGATCATCTGTACTATAACGCCCAACAAATCCCGGGTATAAAATAAATTCAGCAGATGAACCAAGCCGAACAGCAGAGAGGAAAGCATAATTTTGATAACCGTCCCTTCCTGCTCCAGATAGGTATAGATTACTCCTCGGAATTCCAGCTCTTCAATCACACCGATTAACAGGGTAATCGGTATAAGAATCAGGATATCCCATACGAATGTAACCTTTACACCATACAGATATGTACAAAAGGATAGGAGAAAGACCGGTAGTATAAGAAGCAAGCTGCTTTTTGAAATCTTCCTTAAGCCTCCAACCTTATCCCACATCCCCGCTTTCGTAATGAAAGCTATGACTGTCCCGGCCTGCAAAGCTTTCCTTAGCAAGGTTGTTTCATATTCTCCCAGCTCCGGAAGCAAATAATGAATGACAGGTCTATATGCACTCATTAAAATAATTAAAATAAGAAACATCGAAGTTTTCTTCATGCAAAACTCCCCCAAATTATTTACTATCTTACCTGCATTATTTGAGAAAACCAGCTATGGCCTGTAATCAGGTCCTTCGCTGACCTTCTGATGTAATTTTAGCCGGTGTAAATATCAACAGCTATCCTTGTAACGTATGTTCAACGCTTCCTTCCTATGTATAAGCCATGGTTACTGAAGCCAATCAGATCCTCCCGTTCACAGGTGCAGTAATGGTATTGCAGCCAGGCTTGGAAGAGCTCCTCGTCCGCTTCTTCAATCTGCTCCCGGAAGAGATTCGTCATACCGTCCGAGGCTACCATATGGATTCGATCCACCGGAAAGTCCTCCATCAGTTCCCGGATATCCTTCACTGTGGACATTTCAAATACCATCTCCGGTGTACCGACACAATGGAAATCCTCCGTTATGAATCCCTGTTTCATTCCCTTCGCCAGATTCCCTGCCTTCAGTCCCCAATTAAGAATAACCGCATCATTCATTATAAACGCTACATATAGATACCCTCCCGGCTTTGTGACCCGGAGTGCTTCTCCAATGGCTTTCTTCTTATCCTCCAAATCAAACAGATGATACATCGGCCCCAGAACCAGTGTCATATCGAAGCTGTCATCCTCGAACATACGAAGATCACAGGCATTCCCTTGAGTAACCCTGACCTTCCTGCCCGCAGTAATATTACTCCGGAAGATCTCAATATTATGCTCCACCAGCTCCACCGCTTCCACCTGGTATCCCATATCGGCATAATGCAGGGAGTATCTTCCGGTTGCAGCCCCAACCTCCAGAAGCTTCATTCCCTCCTGAAGGTATCGGTCAATATACCTGGTTGTCGTCAGGAATTCCACAGAACAGTATCTTCTTAGGAGACGGCCATCCTCATCATAGTTATTATAATAGTCTTCCAGAAATTTATTCTCCATGGATTCGTACCCCTTCCTCATATATAGTATATAAAGACTTATCAATCGTATCACAGCACAACCATATCTTACCATCCGCACCCCATGAAAGACAATATGTATTTGAAAATAATTGGTAAGGAACGTTTACTAGTCTTCCTTACTGTATAATAGTTATATAATTATAAAAAAATATTGATAATTCGGAACGATTCCCCTATACTGTTTGTTGACAAGAGACTATATCGGCAGTTCCGGTATGGAGGTTGGAATAATAGATTATAAGATATGGATCATCGGAGGTGTTTATTATGCAAATGGAACAACTGCAAAAGGATATGATTGCTGCAATGAAAGCCAGGGATAAGGTACGCAAGGATGCCATCTCCACTTTGGTATCCGCAGTGAAGAAGATGGCGATTGATGAAGGCTGTCGTACGATATTCCGGAGGATGTGGTAAATCGTGCGATATTAAAGGAATTGAAGCTGGTTAATGAGCAGGTGGAAACCTGTCCGGCAGAAAGAGCCGAATTGAAGGCTTCCTATCAGGCAACCTATGAGGTCATAAAGGAATATGCCCCCGCTATGATGTCTGAGGAGGAGATCAGGGCCTTTATCCTTGATAAATTTTCAGAGGCAGTTGCCACCAAGAACAAGGGATTGATCATGAAGAGCGTTATGGTGGATCTGAAGGGTAAGGCAGATGGTAAGGCAATCAACCAGGTAGTCGGAGAACTGTGTAAATAATATGTTGTATCAATAGTAACCGTGCATATAGAACTGTATGCCCCGGCCCCATAGGATAAGCTCCCTGTGAGTAGAAAAACAAACAGCAAAAAACCCTGAATTATCAGACCCGTCGGTCCATTATTCCGATACAGGCAGTCTAATTCAGGGTTTTATATTTTTCCTAAGCAGAGGCAGCTACTTCCTAAGAGTTAGTGGCAGCTTCCGTAGTGATCTATACCTGTTCATCCAATACGATTCCCTTAGCATCCTCATCCAGTAGTTTATTCTTTGCAATGATGTTTTTCAGTTCACGAATCATATCTTCTTGCTCAATCATGCGGGTATTATCCTCCTGTTCCTTTTTATCTTCCGCTTCTTCCTTATTCTTCTCCAGCTCTTCCTCGATATGGTCCTTGGCTTCGGACAGGATAATCCCTGCAAGCTCCTTGACGGAAGCCTCCAGAATTTCCTCCTCCTTCTTCTGAGCGTCTGTCATCGGATGGGACTTTAATCGTGACAGCTTGATTGACTCAATCGCCTGGTTCTCACCGGCAATCCCCGCCTTCGCTTCCTCCACTCTCAACTCCCATATGCTCTGCATTTTACCGTAAAATACTATATCCTTCTATCTATGCCACATTTATCGGTATATTTTATAATTAATTAAGTTGTTGACATCCTATCGGATATCACTATAATGGTGATTAACACTTTTTAACATTACATATAGTCGTTTGACAGAGAGGAACCTATGAAAAAGAATTTCTATATCCGCTTATTACGATTAATCTGGGGGCTTTTCCTATATGCACTCGGAATTGTGGTTACTATGAAAGCTAACATCGGATTTGCACCTTGGGATGTCTTCCACGTCGGTGTGGCAAACCAGATCGGCTTCAGCATCGGCACGGTATCCATACTGACCGGCTTAATCATCTGTATCGTTACCGTATTATTGGGAGAAAAACTGGGCTTAGGCACTCTGCTGAACATGGTGCTGATCGGGGTCTTTATGGATTTGCTGCTTAGTATTCCGATTATTCCGAAAGCAGAGATTTACGCAGTTGGCATCCTCATGGATGTGTTTGGGTTATTTATCATAGCCCTGGCTTCCTACTATTATATCGGTTCTGCATTTGGAGCCGGTCCGCGGGACAGCCTGATGGTAGCTCTCACAAGGAAAACCGGACTTCCGGTAGGTATATGCCGGGGAACGATTGAATTGATTGCTGTATTAGTCGGCTGGAGACTGGGCGGTATGATTGGTGTCGGTACTATTATCTCTGCCTTAGCAATCGGCTTCTGTGTTCAGATCACCTTCCGCATCTTAAAGTTCGATGCAACCAAGCTTCAGCATGAGACCCTGGATCAGACCATCCTTAAGCTATTCAAGCCCTCACAGAATATGCATAAGGAAGAAGATACATAAAACAAATGGAACCCCTTACGGGGTTCCCTCATCAAGACTCCAGCAAATCCTCATAATCCCTTCTTAAAAATCTATGGTATGTTGTATGTCCTCCTTCAAATTTCACACAGTAGCGATAATCATCCTTCTTACCATCTTGAAAATAAAGGACATAATCAAAATCCTCCACCGGGCTCCTCTCACATACTACCCTATCTGAATAGGAACGGAATATGTTCAATAATTGTTCCAGCGTACATTCGTGATTTCTGATTGCATTAATAAATGCCTCCAGAAATGGATTACTGCCATATACCTGATGTACATAGGCAGCACCTTCCGGAGGAACAAGAAGACAATATCTATCCCCGGAATGGGAGATCGTAATTCTTCCGAGCCTTCCCTGCACCAGGTCTGCAAATTCTCCCAAAGCCTTGTCCATCCAAGTCGTATCCGGGATATTGTCCTCCAGAATATTCACCAGGGAGTTCATCGGGTAATATAACCGGATCGTCTCCTTCTCATAACCAAGCTTAATCTGCTCCTCCTTTACAGTGTCGCAGAGAATCGTTTCAAGTCTTGCAAAATTCATATTAACCTCCATTCTTTCAAAAGCAGCTCCTTAGTTCAGCATATATTTCCATTTATAAACCTGCTTTCTGAATATTACTTTCGTACCATTTTTATACTTTCATTGTATATTCTCTCCTGATTAACAAATTTATGCCCGCAGAAGGGACATTTTGGTTCATCATATCACATTCTTTCTTACAGAATGGGCAGAGTATCTGCTTCGGCAGAAGCTATGGTTCAAACGATGCAAATAATTCATTCCGCATCCCCCCAAGTTTCGATTTTTTGACGATTGTTGATAGGTTTGCTTCCATTATTTTCATTATACAGTAGCATATTGAGCATAGCATCACTACTATGTATTGTCAAACAGTATGCCCTAAGAATTATACTTAACTATCCGTATTCCTTGTAATTAAAAAACCTTCTGCTCGTGGTGGATTGCCTCGTCACCATGCTGGCCTGTTCTGCTCCGGATTGTATCCCTGAAATCGTATACAAATGTCTTTCCGTCCCCATAATTCCAGGTTAAGGCCGCTTTACGGATTGCCTCAACGGTGTCGTCTGCAGACGCCTGCGTGGGTACTAAAATTTCGAATTTTATCTTTGGAAGCATATTCACGTCCACCTTGGAGCCTCTGACAATCCCGTTATACCCTTTCTGAACACCGCTGCCTATTACCTGGGAAACCGTAATTTCGTGAACATCAATATCATTTAGCGCCGCCTTAACATCTTCATATTTTTCTTCTCTGATGATTGCTTCTATTTTAATCACTCTTATAAACTCCCTTCTTCTTATTATAGCTTAGTTGGTAATTGAAAGACTGGAATACTAAAAAGTGCCTGAAGACGTGGCGAGCATCCCAGACACTTTTGTCCTAACAAAGGAACTATTCGGAAACCCGGATTGTCTGCCGTTGGCAGCCAACCGCTAAAAAGCTGTAACGATAAATCGTTTCACTTGTCATAAAATAAAAGAAGGCAACTTGATAGATGATTTCTCATCCTTCAAATCGCCTTTGATTATTATATTATATTTTATTAATTATGATTTGTGATTATAACAGATTGTATTTTATAATGCAATAATAGAAATAATCTACATTCTATCATTAATCGACAATTAATCGACCTTCTTAATACTCTCAACAAGAATCTGGTCACTGGGGGATACTGTCGTTGTAATCTCAACCTTATCTCCCTTCTCAATTCCCTTCACAATCTCAGCCATATCATCTGCTGTGTATGAAGTAGCAACCTCTCCAATCAAGACTTCGATTGTATGGTTATCCATCAGGCCCTGATATATACCGACAACCGGTTTCAGGTATTCCGGATCCACTCTCAGAACGGTATCGTTCAAACCGCCTTCCTCCGAGCCCGCAGGTACAGTTGCATCCAGGGACAGCCTTGAGAACTCATTCCGGTTCTGGTCAAGCACGCTGAAACGGTCCGTTATGCCGGAGGCCTTCACTACCACATAAGGATAGGATATTACCTGGGCATTCATATCACCTTCCGGTTCTGCTTCCACTACGGAAATCACTGTCATACCCTCATTGTCTTCCATAGATTTCACTTCAATTGCATATCCACCTGTATTTTTTTCACCCGAACTGATCAGGATGATAAAGGAGCCGTCCTCCTGCTGCCAGAATTCATAGCCCTTCTGTACCTTTAAAGCTTCAATATCAACTATCATCTGTTCAGAAAGAGTGGTTGGGTCCATAACCTCAAAATCAATCTGATTCACGGTAATTCCCTGTACCGGAGTCTGATTCGTTTCTTCCTTGACTACCACAGCCGAATCATCCTTCTCTTCATCGGTATCGTTTATCGTATCTACCTCCTGAGCTTTATCAGGAGTCGTTATAACAGTTCCTGAGGGCGAACAACCGGAAAGCATTGCTATTGTAGCTGCAACTGTAAGTACCTTAATAATTATCTTTTTCTTCATAAATAACCTCCATTCTACTATTTACAGCTCAGTGATTGAGCTATACCAACTCAAGTGTCTATTAGCCGGTTCCATCTAGATGATTTTTAAGCATTTACAACCATTAGACGTGTAAATAGAGAGAAAGGTTCCCATTTTAAGAATTTATTGACACTTTATTTCTTCCGTTCCGTTTGGAGTAATAAAGAGCTTTATCTGCTTCCTCGATCAGATGCTCTAAGGAATTGACGGTTTCCGGGTAGACGGCTATACCGATCGAGATCGTCATCTTAATATTATGAGATGTAAAGCTTCTCTTTTCTACTAAGCCTCTGATCTGTTCGGCAAGCTTTAAAACCTTAGAAGCGCTCTGATTCCGTAATATGACACAGAACTCTTCTCCTCCGATTCTTGAGGTACTATCGGCATTCTTACAGGTGTCGCTGATTAGCTTTGATAATTCTCTCAGCACATCATCTCCGGTAGAGTGCCCATAGGTATCATTAATTTTCTTAAAATAGTCTATGTCCAACATCATCAGGGCTAGCATCTGTCCCTCAGTAATGGAGTTTGAAATATGATTCATCAGCTTGTCAAATCGTCTGACATTATCCAGGCCTGTAAGGAAATCCTTCATAGATTCCATCTTATATTTCTGATATAGATTATTGGTAAATTCAATATGCTTGGAAATATAGGTAACCATAAATGACATAATAATCGATATGGGTAAAAAGTACAGAAGGGTATCCCGAATTAATCCGACATTTGCTAAGGTAATAATAAAATAAATACTGACCGTAAAAATTGAAACGGTATTCATGAAAAGCCATTTCTTATATTCTGAAATTTTAAGCTTAGCAATAATGCCACAAACCAAGCTCATAAACAGTACTATGATAGCCCCCAATATGGAACCAAAGTGAAATCCTAAGTACAGAATCCGGAATGCACTCATCACGATTCCGGCAATTATAGTGGATATAAAGCCGCCATGCATTGCGATTACAATGAGGGCAAAGAACCTCA
>JAEYQV010000006.1 GCA_023409835.1 Bacillota bacterium | reverse complement strand
AGGAAAGATCCGCAGTCAGATGATATGCAAGGTCACCACCTGTATGATTCATGGAAGCCATCAGCTTGTCAATGGATTCATTCATGGCCTGCTGTTCTACGGAAGCGTAGTATTCCTGCGGGCTCTTGGACCCAATGGAAAGAGCATTTAATATCTTATCCTTAAAAGCGAAGGCAGTTCCGGCCATAGCCAGAATGAGTACCAGAACAATGGCAACCGCAACGGTCTTTTTATGAGACTTCTTCTTCGGAGGTTCAAGCTGCACCATGGGCTGTTGAGGTACGTTATTATTGCTGCCCATCTGCTGCTGGTAATACTGATAGAACTGAGCAGGAGTCTCTTGCATCGGAGTGCCCTGCTCTCCTGCGGGATTTTGTCCTGCATTCTGGTTCTCCCAATAAGTATTTCCGATCTCCGTATTAACTGATCCCGGATTCGTCTGTACAATCGGCTGACCTGTATAGGGATCAAACCTCTGTCCCTGGTATTGACCGGGATTCTGTCCTTGAAACTGGTTCTGGTTTTGGACTTGATCCTGACTTTGGTTTAGCTCAGGCGTCCGGTTCGGGTCTGATCCCTGATTCTGATCCGGGAAGCCCTGATTATTATTCATATCATTCATTTAATTTCCCCCTAACGTACAATATGCAAAAGTATAATGCTATATACTACAATAAATCTGACAAAGCGATGGAGTATCATCCGCATAGGACTGGTTTGTCATAAATTGTATGTATCATCATTATCCTAGTATATTGAAATTATCCACAAATGTCAACCGAAAGTAGGTTATCCCTTGATTAAAAGAAGATTAGTTTATTTATATCAGGATTAATATAGGTAGAAGTTGAAAAGGAAATGGAAATATAATATAATGGGTCCGTAGGAGAGTACTAAATATATTAAGGAGGATATAGGAATGCAATTTGGTTATTTTGATGATTCACAGAAGGAGTATGTAATTACGACTCCAAAGACACCCTATCCTTGGATAAACTATTTAGGTTCTCAGGAGTATTTCTCACTAATATCAAATACTGCCGGAGGCTATAGTTTTTACAAGGATGCAAAGCTTCGAAGGATTACTCGTTTCCGTTATAATAACGTTCCCCTGGATCTGGGCGGCGGACGGTATTATTACATCAATGACGAAGGAGATGTCTGGTCACCCGGATGGGCTCCTGCCAAGAAGGAATTGGAACGTTATGAATGCAGACATGGTATGGGTTATACTAAAATCTCCGGGGAGCGGGGAGGAGTAGCAACCGATATCACATTTTTTGTTCCGCTCAATACGAATGCCGAGATACATAGAGTTACCGTGAAGAACACCTCCGGGAAGAAGAAGCAGATTAAGCTGTTCTCCTTCGTGGAATGGTGTCTGTGGAATGCTCTGGATGATATGACAAACTTCCAGAGAAATTATAATACCGGTGAAGTGGAAGTGAAGGGTTCCGTTATTTACCATAAGACGGAGTACAAGGAGAGACGGAAGCATTATGCCTTCTTCTCTGTAAATGCTCCGGTCGAGGGCTTTGACTCAGACCGTGAGAGCTTCATGGGAACCTACAATGGCTTTGAGAATCCTCAGGCGGTATATGCAGGGAATTCGAATAACTCCATAGCAGACGGCTGGCATCCGATTGCTTCCCACAGTCTTGCGGTAGAGCTTGCACCGGGAGAGTCCAAGGAATACATCTTCCTATTAGGTTATGTTGAGAATGAATTGGAAGAGAAATGGGAAAGTAAGAATGTTATTAATAAGAAGAAAGCCGAAGCAATGATCCAGGCCTTCTCCACAACGGCAGCAGTTGACCGTGCCTTTGCGGAGCTTGCAGATTACTGGGATAAGCTTCTTTCTAAATATACTATAAATTCAGCGGAGGATAAGCTGAACCGGATGGTAAACATATGGAACCAGTATCAATGCATGGTTACCTTTAATTTATCCAGAAGTGCTTCTTATTTTGAATCCGGTATCGGTCGTGGAATGGGCTTCCGTGATTCCAATCAGGATATTCTGGGCTTCGTTCACCAGATTCCGGACCGCGCCAGAGAGAGAATCATTGATCTGGCCTCCACACAGCTTCCGGACGGCGGTGCCTACCATCAATACCAGCCACTAACCAAGAAGGGTAATTATGAGGTCGGCGGTAACTTCAATGATGATCCGCTATGGCTGATTCTTGCCGTCGTAGCTTATATTAAAGAAACCGGTGACTTCTCAATCCTTGAGGTTATGACACCGTATGATAATGATGAAACTACCAACACTCCGCTTTTGGACCATCTGAAGCGTTCCTTTGATCACGTGATCAATAACATCGGTCCCCACGGACTTCCGTTAATCGGACGAGCTGACTGGAACGACTGCCTGAACTTAAACTGCTTCTCCACAGAGCCGGGGGAATCCTTCCAGACATCTACCAGCAAGGATGGTAAGGTTGCAGAATCAGTTATGATTGCCGGGATGTTCTGCTACATCGGAGAGGAATATGCACAGCTCGTTCGTAAGATCGGCGATATGGAGGAGGCTGCCCGCGCAGAACAAGAAATTAAGAAAATGCGTGAAGTTGTTATGAAACATGGCTGGGATGGTAACTGGTTCCTTCGGGCTTATGATGATTACGGAAGAAAGATCGGCAGCGAGGAAAATGAAGAAGGCAAGATCTTCATTGAATCACAGGGACTTTGTATTATGGGTAACTGCGGTGTGGAGGATGGCAAAGCGGTGAAAGCCCTCGATGCAGTGGAAGAGCGTCTTGGTACCAAGTACGGATTGGTGATGCAGAATCCCGCATATACGAAATATTATGTTGAGTATGGAGAAATCTCTACCTACCCGGCAGGCTATAAAGAAAATGCCAGCATCTTCTGCCATAATAATGCATGGATCATTGCAGCAGAGGCATTAATCGGCAGAGGAGATAAAGCCTTTGACTATTACTCCAGGATTGCCCCTGCATATACGGAGGAGTATTCCGAGATTCACCGCGTGGAGCCCTATGTATACTCACAGACGGTTGCGGGCAAGGATGCAAGAAGATTCGGTGAAGCGAAGAATTCCTGGCTGACCGGAACAGCTTCCTGGAATTTCGTGGCGATATCCCAGTATATCCTGGGAATCAAGCCCGAATATGACGGTTTACGGATTGATCCATCCATTCCGAGAGCCTGGGACGGATATACCGTAACCAGGGAATTCCGCGGAGATATCTATAGAATTACGGTAAAGAATCCAAACCATGTATCCTCAGGTGTCGTTAAATTAATCGTGGACGGCAAGGAAGTAGAAGGTAATACACTCCCTCTGTTCAAAGATCATAAGACTCATGAGGCAGAGGTTATATTAGGATAATTGAGATCATAGGGTGCTGCAGCCGTAGGCCTATACGCCGGATATAATTGTCCGGTGTAAAGGTAGAGGGCTGCAGCACTCTTATTCATGACAGTGAAACGATTTTTCGTTTTTCTTGTTCGAATGGCTGACACAGGCAGACAATCCGGTTAATGACTGGTGTAGTGATATATCGTTTCATCTTGTTTCATGGGTCAGATAGGAAGCAGAGATTGTTCTGCAAATAGCCGGAGGAAGGATATTATAATGAATTTGCGCTTGCACATAGCTGTGCAGAAAAGAGGTTGAACATGAGAAGGTGGCTATTACTGTTACTTGGTATCGCTCCGTTTTTTGCTGCTTTGGCATTACAGCTTGTTGTTTTGTCCATACTCGAAGTGGTTTTTTTGGTTATCTGGG
>JAEYQV010000143.1 GCA_023409835.1 Bacillota bacterium | reverse complement strand
TAACGAACGGGACGATTATTTTGCGGAAGCAGGTAAATTCATCATCGAGAAGGACAAGGCCTCCATCGGTATGCTCCAGAGAGTCTATAAGATCGGCTTTAACCGTGCCGCCAGGATAATGGACCAGTTGGCGGAGGCAGGAGTCGTAGGACCCGAGGAAGGTACGAAGCCCAGGAAGATTCTCATGTCGAAGGAGCAATTCGAACAATATCTGGACGAGAATTAGGTAGCTGCTTCAAGGCAGCTGCTTCAAAGTAGCCTTCCTGACATAATCGTAAAAAGCTTATCAAATAAAGTAATCCATTCACTCTCCTGTGAGGTTTATGTCGATATCAGAGAGAGTATGGAATAGAAATAGAATGAAATAGAAATAGAATGAAATAGTAATAGAATGAAACAGTAATAGAATGAAATAGTAATAGAATGATATAGTTATAGAATGAAATAGTAACAGAATGAAATAGTAATTGGATGAAATAGTAACAGAATGAAATAGTAACAGAATGAAATGGTAATAGAATGAAATGGTAATAGAATGAAATAGTTATAGAATGATATAGAACAGATGGAATGAAGGATAACAGATGACCGGCTGGCTGATAGTAAATGAATTCCTACAATCGAATAAATTCAATGAAATCCATAGCTGGCTACTGGAGGCTGCACGAAAGCAGAAGCTGGATATGCACTTAAAGACCAATGCACAGCTATTGGTGGATCTTTCAAGCGAGAAGAAGGAAGATATGTACAGGCTGTGCGGAGAAAGTCAACCGGATTTCATCCTGTTCTGGGATAAGGATATCAGACTGGCAAGCTATCTGGAGCAGCTTAAGTTTCCGGTATTTAATTCCTCTCAGGCAATTGCCGCCTGTGATGATAAATCCCTGACCCATCTGGCCCTGATGAGAGCCGGAATTCCTATGCCACGGACGATTATCGCTCCTAAGACCTTCGATAATATCGGCTATACCAATATGGATTTTCTAACGGAGGCAGCGGATCGGCTTGGATTCCCCATGGTCGTTAAGGAGTGCTTCGGCTCTTTCGGACAGCAGGTTTATCTTGCGAAGGACTTAAAGGAACTTACGGTATTCCTTGGTAAGACCGGGGCAAAGCCGGTTCTGTTCCAGAAGTTTATCGCCTCCAGTGCCGGGAAGGATATCAGACTTCAGGTCGTCGGGGGTAAGGTAATCGCATCGATGTACCGTTACTCCGAGAATGGAGATTTTCGTGCAAACTTAACCATCGGCGGAAAGATGAAGTCCTATGAGCCGACAAAAGAGCAGTGCAGACTTGCTGTCCAATGCTGTGAAGTGTTAGGGCTGGACTATGCCGGTGTTGATCTGCTATTTGGTGAAGATCATCAGCCTCTGGTCTGTGAGGTGAACTCAAATGCTCATTTTAAGAATATCTTTGATTGCACCGGTGTGAATGCAGCGGATGCAATCATCACCCATATACGCAACAAACTAAATTAGGTGGTGGTAAGGATGTTGGCTTGGCTGATTTACTTTAGTGACTCTGCCTTATATAACCGGAGATACATCGAATTCTATCAGGAAGAAGGGGAGAAGCTTGGCATTACAGTCAAGCTTATTCTGGTGGAGGAGCTTAGCTTCGGTGTCAGGGATAATGAGCGTTTTCTTAAGGTAAATGGGGAGGAGCCCAAGTATCCGGACTTTGCCATCTGCCGGGCAATCTATCCCTTGCTCAGCAGTCACCTGGAATACATGGGAATCCGGGTATTCAACAATGCCCTGTTATCAGAAATCTGTAACGACAAGGCAAAAACCTACCAGTATCTGGCCGGAACGGGGATCCGTATGGTGGATTCTGACTTCTGTAAGAATCGTCTGCTGAAGGATACTATGAATAGGATGATGGATCAGACCGTCATCAAAGCGGTGGATGGCCATGGGGGAAGCCAGGTGTTTTTAATGGATCAGGATAGCATCGGGGACATAGCGGTAAGAGACAGTATACTGAATGGAATCGGAGGCTCCGATGCGGTACTACAGCCCTTAACCGGAAGCAGACATCAGGATCTGAGGGTATATGTCATAGGTCAGGAGATCGTAGCAGCAGTATTACGCACCGCAAGAGAGGGCTTTAAATCGAATTTCTCCCTGGGCGGTGAGGTCTGCCTATATGAGCTTTCCGAGGAAGAGGAGAGAATTGTACGCATTATTATGAGTCAATTTGATATCGGACTGGTCGGGATTGATTTTATTATCGGGGATGAAGGGGAATTGATATTCAATGAGATCGAGGATGTTGTCGGCTCCAGGATGCTGTATCAGTGCTCCGGTATCAATATTGTGGAGAAATATCTGACTTATATCAAGAGCCTAATCAAAGCAAATTATCGATAAAGACAATAATTTGAGAGAATCGGGCTTACTGTACCCGAAGCGGTCGGTGATGCAGGAGTGGAATCATCATATTGAGTTATTTAGAATAAGGTTGCAGTAGTATTAAGACGGAAACTCCGTGAAATACTGCTGCAACCTTTATTGGCGGCTGCTGTCACAGGCAGACAATCCGGTATTCTTCCGGGATTTCATAAGCATTGTGACAAAGGATAGTTACAATCCTTTATATCAGGGTTAATAGTTCCTTCGGGGTATCAATCAAATAATCTACACCGGCGGCCTTCAGCACTTCACGGCTTCGAAAGCCCCAGGTTACTCCGATACAGGGGATTCCTGCATTCTTAGCTGTCTGTGCATCTGTCTCGGAATCACCGACAAATACGGTCTTACTTAGCTCGGAGCCCAGCTCCCTCACGGCTTCAAAGACACTGTCCGGGGCAGGCTTTCTCTTAACCTCGGGGGATTCACCGATGGCTACCGGAATCAGATTCCCGAAGTAGGTCTTTGCCAGAGACTTCACTGCGGTATCGTATTTATTGGAGACAATTGCGATTTTATAATTAAAACGGTTCAGATCCAGCAGCAGTTCCATAATGCCGTTATAGGGTCTGGTTTTATTCTGCATATTGCCACGGTAATGCTCCTTGAATTCCTCCAGTACCTGGGTTACCTCTTCCTCCGTGCAATGCCCGGGTAAGGACAGGCGTACCAGGTTACGGACTCCGTTTCCAACGAAGCGCCTAACCTCCTCCAGACTTCTGGTGGAAAATCCCCTTTGTGCTAATATGTCATTTAAACTGTCACGAAGATCATCCAGTGTATTTAATAGGGTTCCGTCCAGATCAAAAATTATGGTGTCGTATGTCATGGATAGTATCCTTTCTAATATATACCATATTCCGGAGAGCTTAAGCTGTCCGGTTCATCATGAAGTATACTAGATAGTATATACTTGCTCCTTTCATTCACGCAAGCATTATTTTGCTATTCGCTATTAAAAACGCCCTGCTGTCCGTTTCGAAGGCCAAATTTTCTTGTCTGTAATATTCGAATATGATAGAATACAGATAACTACTCAAGAAACCCGAGTAATAAGCATCGAAAAGGCTAAGTCAAAAGTTCGAGTTCGCCGGTGTAAAAAGACGGTTGGAGCATATATTTTATGTATGCTTTGCAGAACCTAAGCGTATCGATACACTGTTCGTAAGAATCGCTACGACGGAATAGTCACCAATACTTTTATATTATGGATAGGAACAGAAAGGTTGGACAAACGTATGAAATCGGATATTCAAATTGCACAGAAAGCAAAATTGGCCCACATCACTGAGGTTGCCGAAAAGCTTGATATCTCTATGGATGATCTGGAGCTCTACGGCAAATACAAGGCCAAGCTGTCAGATGAGCTTTGGGAAAAGGTGAAGGACCGCCCGGATGGGAAGCTGGTATTAGTAACTGCGATTAATCCGACTCCGGCAGGAGAAGGAAAGACAACAACCACGGTTGGCTTGGGACAGGCCTTAGGTAAAATGAATGTGAAATCAGTCATTGCCCTCAGAGAACCGTCCTTAGGACCCTGTTTTGGTATTAAGGGTGGAGCCGCCGGAGGCGGTTATGCACAGGTCGTACCAATGGAGGATCTGAACCTGCATTTTACCGGTGATTTTCATGCGATTACCTCTGCGAATAATCTGCTGGCAGCAATGCTTGATAACCATATTCAGCAGGGAAATGCTTTAAATATTGATACGAATCAGATTGTCTGGAAGCGCTGTGTAGATATGAATGATCGTGTACTGCGAAATATCGTAGTCGGACTCGGACGTAAGGCAGACGGTGTAGTAAGGGAAGACCACTTCATCATAACGGTAGCCTCGGAAATCATGGCGGTTCTGTGCTTATCTGAAAACATGAAGGACATGAAGGAGCGTCTCGGCCGCATCGTGGTTGCCTACACCTATGAGGGAACACCGGTGACCGCTAAGCAGCTGAAGGCAGTCGGTTCTATGGCGGCTCTTCTTAAGGATGCCCTGAAGCCGAACCTGATTCAGACCGTGGAGAATACTCCGGCAATCGTTCATGGCGGACCCTTTGCTAATATCGCCCACGGCTGTAATAGTGTAAGAGCAACAAAGACAGCGTTAAAGCTGGCAGACGTCGTAGTAACGGAGGCCGGCTTCGGTGCAGACCTCGGTGCAGAGAAGTTCCTTGACATTAAGTGCCGGATGGCAGGACTTAAGCCGGATGCGGTAGTCCTGGTTGCAACGGTCCGTGCTTTAAAATATAACGGTGGAGTTCCCAAGACAGAGCTTGCAACAGAGAATCTTGCCGCTTTGGGAAAGGGAATTGTGAATCTGGAGAAGCATATCGAGAATCTTCATAAATTCGGTGTTCCTGTTATCGTCAGCCTAAACCGCTTCGTTTCCGATTCCGATGAGGAGCTTGCATTTGTTAAGAGCTTCTGTGAAAGCAGAAACTGTGAATTCTCCCTCTGTGAGGTATGGGAGAAGGGCGGAGAGGGCGGCCTGGATCTGGCGAAGAAGGTTCTGTTGACGATGGAGCAGAAGGAAAGTCATTATAGACCCCTATATGAGCTTAACCTGACCATCAAGGAGAAGATTGAGACGATTGCGAAGGAGATATATGGAGCTGACGGTGTAACCTATGATCCTGCCGCAGACAGTGCAATTAAGAAAATAGAAGCTCTGGGGTATCAGGAGCTTCCGGTCTGCATGGCGAAGAACCAGTACTCCTTATCCGATGATGCGACAAAGCTTGGCAGACCGACCGGTTTTACCGTGAATATACGTGAGGTGTACGTATCCGCCGGAGCGGGCTTTGTAGTTGCCATTACCGGAACCGTTATGACGATGCCGGGACTTCCGAAGGTGCCTGCCGCAGAAGGAATTGATGTGGATGAGGATGGAAGAATTACCGGTCTGTTCTAATGAATAAAAGGTTATATATTAGTCTTATTGAGGCTGCTAACAGCGAATCAGTTCTGTATTATAGTCTGATTCGCTCCATGGCAGCCTTTTACCTTCCCGGGACTACATAAGCTCAGTTAAAAAAGTGATATGGCTTGTCATATTTTATAAAATCCCCCGTATATATTAATAAACAGGAGACTCGGGGTATAACCGCAGAGTCTTTTAGACAATGATAAAAGATTGGGGGCTGAGCCATGTTAGAGAAAATACCGTTTCAATATTCTGAGGACATTACGGTGGTGAATAAAGAGCAGTTTGAGGTACATATGAAGCTATATGAGGGCTATATTAACAGCATGAATGAAGTCGATGGGGCTTTATATGGAAATTCCGGAAGAGAACGGGCCAATACTACCTTCAGCTATTTCAGGGAGTGTAAACGGGGAGAGACCTATGCGCTCAATGGGGTAATCCTGCATGAGCTGTATTTTGAAAATATCGGAGGCCGTACCTGTGAGCCGGATTCTATGACTTCAGATATCCTGTCTCAAGATTTCGGAAGCTTTGACCATTGGCAGGAGGACTTTACGGCAACCGCAAAGGCTAGCAGAGGCTGGGCAGTCCTTTGCTATGATCAGAGAAGCTGTCGGTTCCGTAATATCAGCCTGGATGCCCATGACCTCGGAAATATAGCCTATTCGGCCCCGGCTCTGGTATTGGATATGTATGAGCATGCATATTTCCTTCAGTATGCGAATGATAAATCGGAATACATCAGAAAATTTATGAGAAATATCAATTGGGCTGTTGTTGGGGATAAGATGAAATATTATAGGTGATAAATGCCGGATAAAAGGCCTTGAATACCTCCGGTAACACAGTAACGCAAAAGGTTCCTCTGTGTTCGGAAGCATCAAGGCCTCAATCTTTCATATAATGCTTTCGCTATGATGTTCTTCAGGGCTCTGCATCAGGCATATCATTTCTTCCTGTGTCAGTACCCTTCTTACGAATACCTGTATTAACTATCTTCTCTCAAAGGGCTGTTCATCGCAATATACACAGCGGTAAATCCCGTTTTCCCGGTCTGTTAATTTAAAGGTATGGGGAATACCCTGCTCTATGGAGGTGATGCACCTCGGATTCCTGCATTTTAATATATTGTCTACGAATAGGGGAAGCGCCGGACTCTTCTTCTCGGTAATGACCCCGTTCTCTATGACATTGATTGTTATCTTGTGGTCCAGGGCGCCCAGAATGTCCAGATTAATTCCATCCAGGGTACCTTCAATCTTGATGATATCCTTCTTACCCATCTTATTGCTCTTGGCATTCTTAATAATTGCGACGCTGCAATCCAGATTCTCCAGATTAAGATACGAATAGATCTTCATCGCTCCACCGGCTTTGATATGGTCAATTACGATTCCCTGATTTAAAACACCGATATTTAGCATAATTACCTCCATCCTCTTATTCACTTAAATACATCAGATATTTTCTTGCCCCGGCGGCAAGCTTCATAAAGCCCATGCGATATGCATAGACTAAGCGAAAGCTATGTGAGAGCTTAAGCCATGCATTAGAAGCCGATATCACCTGTACCGCGGGTTATTCTATGCCAGCTCCAGCAGCTTAAGGATCAAGGCCATTCGCACATAAACTCCGTATTCTGCCTGTTTAAAATAAACGGCGCGGGAGTCATCGTCAACCTCCGTGGCAATCTCATTGACCCTGGGCAGGGGATGGAGCACCAGCATATCCGGTTTCGCAATGGCCATCTTCTTCATATCAAGGATGTAGGTATCCTTCAGACGGATATAATCCTCTTCGTTGAAGAAACGTTCCCTCTGGACTCTGGTCATATAGAGAATATCCAGCTGGGGCATTACCTCCTCCAGTACTCTTACCTCCTCATAGGGAATATGATTCGCTTCCAGAATTTCCTCACGGATGTAAGCCGGAATTCGAAGCTCCTCAGGAGAGATCAGGAGGAACTTAATATTCTCATAACGGGCAAGGGCTCCGATTAAGGAATGGACGGTACGTCCGAATTTTAAGTCACCACAAAAACCAACGGTTAATTGATTTAATCGTCCTTTTAGATTCTTTATGGTTAAAAGATCGGTAAAGGTTTGGGTGGGATGATTATGACCGCCGTCTCCGGCATTGATAACTGGAATGGAAGAATAAATAGATGCAACGTAGGGGGCGCCTTCTTTCGGATGGCGGATCGCACAGATGTCTGCGTAGGAAGATACGACACGGATTGTATCGGCAACACTTTCACCCTTCGATGCCGAACTGGAATCAGCGGATGAGAATCCGAGGATATTGCCGCCAAGGTTAAGCATTGCAGCTTCAAAGCTGAGTCTTGTTCTTGTACTGGGTTCATAGAATAGAGTGGCCAGCTTCCTGCCATGGCATACATCGGCATATTTCTTAGGGCTCTGAATGATATCCTCCGCTAATATCAGAAGCTCGTTCAGTTCAGAAACAGTAAGGTCAGTCGGGCTGATAATATGTCTCATAGACACCTCCATATGTGATTAGTTTAAGAGTAGGTTCCGGATAGACTGCCGCCTGGTCCGTAATCCATATCCTAACGAAATATTATAATATACCGATCATAAAATAACAAACATTATTTACTAATCAATCCTATTTGTTTTATTAATAAGTGAAGTTAAAGCAGCCATGTATTAGAAACCAATTCCGCATTCATAAAACCGAGCCGGAATATTCGGGAAGAAACATAATTTAATTTTGTAAATATACAAAAAGTTTCAAATATCAATACACTTTTTTTCTTATTGTGGTATAATAAAAGGATACAATTAGTGAAAGGTGTGCGTTTATGATTCAGATTTCCCGGACCGGAATACGGAACTTAGCCTCGAATGATACCACCTATGCCCGAGGTCTGCAATATTATAAGGATAACCGGATTACCGGTGCCACATATTCCAATGCCACGAAGCAGTATCGTTTAGCCGTCAAGGGTAGCTATAATTATTCTGTTCTTGTGGAAGAGCAGGAGGATGGATCCTTTGATTACAGCTGCAATTGTCCCTCCAGGCTTAAGGATCAGGGGGCCTGTAAGCATGTGGTTGCTGCCCTGTTATTCATTCTGAAATATCAGGAGCGCAGTATGTTAGCCGAAACGAAATCTCCCGAGGAGAGGAAAATTATTCAGATTCTCGACTATTTCGTATCCCAGGAGGATACGATGCTTGTGGGAGAGACCTTTCAATTAGAAGCAATGATCAGTATTCCCTCTATTTTCAAGGGGGACAGCACGAGAGCCATGGTGACTCTGAAGGGTGGCGGCAGCCGGAAATATAAGATTCAAACCATCAAGAAATTCCTGGCGGATATATACCACCATGAAAGCTTCGTCCTTGGAAAGGAATTCAAATATGTGAATGGGGAGAGTACCTTTGACAAGAATTCAAAGGCTCTGCTGGACTATCTTCTGGAGATCTATGAGATTCAGGAGGTCATTGACAACACCCATTTTTCCAAGATTTTCTCTAAATCTCAGATTATCCTTACGAAGAACATGCTGATCAAGCTGTTAGAGCTGTTAAACGATAATCCGTTTACTCTGGAGCTGTATGGAAAGGTATATGATGATGTTTGTTTTATGAAAGGTAACCCGAAGGTATCCTATCAGCTTTCCATGGATGAAGATTCCGTTACTGTGGATTACCAGGGAAAGGAAGCAGTGCTACCGATTACGGAGACCGGGGAGCTGCTCTATTATGATGGGGTCATCTATATGCCGGATAAGAAATTCATACGGAATTTCAAGCCCTTCTATAACAGCCTGGGGAAGGATAAGGAACCCCTGGTCTTTAAAGGGGATAGTAAAACCGGCTTCCTGGAGTATGTCCTGCCACGGATCAGTGAGACAATGGATCTCGATATCCCGGAGGAATTAAAGAGCAGGTACATCACCTGTGATATGAATGCAAAGCTTTACATTGATAAGCATAAACAGGGAATTAAAGCCGAACTGAAATACCAATATGGAGAATATGAATTCAATTCCTTTGAGAATGCCTCCGCCGGTTCCTATATCATCGTAAGACAGAGGGAGAAGGAGGAGGCCATCATCAACGAGCTTCTGAAGCTGGGCTTTCTTCCCTATAAGAATTACTATCTTTTGAAGGACGAGGACAAGATCTATGATTTCCTGTCCGGCAGTGTCCTGGAGCTGGATAACAAGGCAGGGTTGTTCTATTCGGAGGATTTTAGAAAGCTGGGAATCCGGAATGCCGGAAGCTTTAAGGCAGGCGTGCACTTAAATACCGGACTAAATATGCTGGAGCTGGACCTGGATTTTGACGAGGTTCCGAAGGAGGAGCTAAGAGATATGCTTCATTCCTTCCAGGTGAAGAAGAAATATTACCGCCTGAAGAACGGAAGCTTTGTTAATCTTGAGGATAAGGTGATCGGTGATTTAACGAATATCCTCAATTCCCTGAATATTAACAGCAAGAATTTTGAGGAGGAGAAGCTGCTGTTAGATAAGCAGCATGCGGTATATCTGGATAAGGTATTTCTGGAGAAGCAGTTTGAACTGGAACGTGACCGTGACTTCATGGCTCTGACTGAGAAGATCCTGAACCCGGTGATGACACAATATCAGCTGCCGGAGGGAATTCTGGCGAATTTAAGACCCTATCAGGTAACCGGCTATAAGTGGCTGAAGACTCTTTCCGACAATGATCTGGGAGGAATTCTGGCTGATGACATGGGACTTGGTAAAACCCTTCAGTCCATTGTATACATTGCCTCGGGAGTGCAGAAGGACCCGAAGCATAAGCCTTATCTGATTGTCTGTCCAACCTCCCTGATCTATAACTGGCTGGATGAAATCGAGAATTTTGCACCCTTTATGAAGGCTGCGGTAGTCAGTGGCGCACCGGCAGAACGGCTGGAGACCATTCATAAATATCAGGAATATGATATTTTGATTACCTCTTATCCCTTAATTCGCAGGGACATTGCAGCCTATGAGAAGATCAGCTTCCATACGGTATTTATCGACGAGGCACAATTTATCAAGAACGATTCCTCCCTGAATGCAAAGTCTGTAAAGCGTCTGATCTCCGAGCACCGTTTTGCGCTGACAGGAACTCCGATCGAGAATAGTCTGTCCGAGCTATGGTCGATTTTTGATTTTATAATGCCGGGCTATTTGAACAGCCATTCAAGGTTTGTGGAGTTATATGAGAAACCGATCCTGAAGGAGGATACGGAAGCCTTAAAGGACCTGCATCAGCATATTTCCCCCTTTATTCTGCGACGGATGAAGAAGGATGTATTAACGGAGCTTCCGGATAAATATGAGTCGAAGATGCTGACGGAGCTGTCCGAGGAGCAGAAGCTGGTATATCTGTCCTTCCTGGAGGATATCCGCAGTGAGATTAATTCGGAGATTGAAGAGAACGGGCTTGAGCGGAGCCGCATCAGAATCCTGGCAGCGCTGACCAGACTCAGGCAGATCTGCTGCCATCCGTCAACCTTCCTGGACAATTATCAGGGTGGAAGCGGCAAGCTGGATCTACTGATGGAAGTCATTCCGGATGCTATCGCTAACGAACACAGAGTATTGGTGTTCTCCCAATTTACCTCTATGCTACGGATTATTGAGAGCGAACTGAAGGATATGAACATCCCCTATTTCTATCTGGAGGGAAGCACACCTACCGAAGCTCGTAATGATTACGTCAAGAGATTTAACGGCGGAGAAGGGAAGGTGTTCCTAATCTCCTTAAAGGCAGGGGGAACCGGCCTTAACCTGACCGGGGCAGATACGGTGATTCATTATGATCCCTGGTGGAATCCGGCTGTGGAGGATCAGGCGACTGACCGGGTATATCGGATCGGTCAGCAGAATAAGGTCCATGTAATGAAGCTCATTACAAAGGGCACCATTGAAGAGAAGATCTTCAAGCTCCAGCGTAAGAAGAAAGAGCTCTCCGATTCGGTGATCAGCTCCAAGGAGGTATTTATCAATACCCTATCGAAGCAGGAGCTGGAGGAATTGTTTACTCCGATGATATAGCTTATAAATCTCGTACCGATGATATATTGAAATATTAATAAAGAATAACATCATGAAAGCCCTGATTTTCCGTTAAAGGAAGCTCAGGGCTTTTATCATTTACCACATTTACGGGCTCTATGACTTTAAACAATTACATGAAATATGTTTGGGTGTCAAAGGCACTCGAATATGTACCGATCGTCAGTATGCTTAAAAACATGTTTTTCATTCCCGGAAAGAAAGCTTATAGTACTTAACGTTATTAGTAAGAAATAAGATACCTAAATCAAAGGCTATTAAAAAGAATAGATTCGAAACACCGTAGCCCGGATCATATGGCTCACAAAGACTGCTAAGGCAATCTTGATACAGTCGAATAGGATAAAGGGATAAACACAGACACTTAAGGCAAAGGAGAAGCTTTTCCCGGATACGACAGTAAACCAGAAGGAGCCAAGCAGGTAGCAGATAACCAGGGATAGAAGCATGCCGAAGCTAAGAGCAACAGTCCTTAAGTTCTTTCGATATCTGTTTGCCAAAGCTGTAACAAAGGCCATGATCGGATATGCCACGATAAAGCCGCCGGTCATTCCGGTTATGATCTGGGGACCACCTTTATAGTCTGCAAATACCGGTAAGCCGAAGGTACCCAGCAGGACGTAGGAGAGCACGGACAGAAAGGCATAGCGGGGCGGCAGAAGAGCACCGGTTAAGAAGATGGCGAACAGCGACAGGGTGAAGGGGATGGGCTGCGTCGGAATAGAGATCTGCGCCATAACGCAGAGGAGTGCCGTGAACATCCCCATAATGACCAGATTCCTCGTATCGAACCGACGGTTTGCCTTACCGTTTGTATTCGTTTGTTCCATTTTTTCACCTCAGGAGTCTGGACAGAAGCTCCTGTTATCCTTTTTTAGATTTTACCATGAGTTATTCGTGTGATGTCCGTTGTATCGGACGGATGCTGACCTCCCCGGAGGAGAGGGTTTCCAGGGTCTGATCCTCATAGCGCACGATTAATCTTGCCTGATCATCAAGCTCTATTGCTTTAGCCGGTTTTTCCTCATTTCCTTTCATAACAAGAATATCCTGTCCGATTAAGAAGGAACGCTCCCGATACTCCTGAAGGTATTTCCTGTCAGTCAGGGAGTTCATACACTCAGCGATATTATTTAAGAGCTCTGCGATCAGAAGGGAGGAGACGGGCCGATCCCCCGGCTTATTGGTAAAGATCGATCCTGCTATGGATTTTAGGGTGTCCGGAAAATTCTCGGTAGAGATATTAATTCCGATTCCGACTACGGCGTATTCCAGCCCCCCGCTTTCAAAATTAAGAGAGGCCTCCGTAAGGATTCCGCAGACCTTCTTTCCCTCCACGAAGATATCATTTACCCATTTGATCCCTGCCTTGACTCCTGCAATGGCCTCAATCGCCTTTGCTGCGGCAACTGCGGCTCCGGTGGTAATCAGAAGGGAATCGGACAGATTTAATTTCGGCCTTAAAATAATGGAGAGATAGACTCCGGTGGAGCTGGGAGAGTAGAAGCTTCGTCCCATTCGCCCCCGTCCTTCGGTCTGCTCCGAAGCAACGATAACGGTCCCTTCCTTCGCTCCGCCGGCAGCCAGTGCTTTCGCCAGGGTATTGGTGGAGGTTACCGTTTGACGGACATCCAGAAGGAAATCAACCGCCGCTCCCTTAAGATAGGGACGAATGCTCTCAGCGGAGAGAATATCGTTTTCGGGAAGTAGGCAATAGCCCTTATTGGTAATCGCCGATATATTGTAGCCCTCTTTTTGCAGCACCTTGACAGCCTTCCAGACAGAGCTTCGTGTGACGAAGAGTCTGTCCGCCAGCTTGGAGCCGCTGATACTTCTGCCGCGGTGTTCTTCCAACAGCTTTAATACCTGGTGCTTTAATTCCATGGGAACCGTTCCTTTCCTGTATGATGTTTCAGTATAGCAGAAGCAAGCCGATTGTCAACCCTGTATAGCAAAAGAGTCGACAATCGGCTGCAATTATTTGCGTTATGCTGCCTGCGACAGCCAACCGCCAGCAAGAGGAAGTAATTCCTTGTTCAATTTAATCAATACAAAAGGTACCTTAATCTTCCTCCTAAGAGATATGATAAAGGTACCTTTTTATTTATGAATGATTTTACTACCGGATCAGGGGAGCTTATACCTCCGGCTCATCCGAAGTCATATCCGCATTAAAGAATTCATCAATCAGGCGGTCCAGATATGCTTCCTGCTGGTCGGCAAACTGCTCCTGCAGCTTTTCCTTCACTGCTTCGGTCTTACGGAAGAAGTTCACTTCCTCTGATACGCTCTCGTCATGTAGGGAGGCAAGATAATCGGGAGTGATATTCTCTTGAAGCCAATGGTTGATTTCTTCCGTCTTTTTTTGTTCGTCATCAATCTCCAGCCGAAGCTCCTTCGCCTTCCTCTGCGTTGATATTCCTATGTAGAGAAAGAAGAGGAAGAGAGCACCCATCACTACATTCGGTATGGTCCCGCTTAGGACATTGAGAACACCGGTTATATTTAAAATGACAAACACGATTCCAAGTAAGCCGAAGCTCAGAAAAACACTGACCGTTGAGTTGTAATCCTTATATTTCTCGGACTTCATGACATAGGCAGAGGTATTATCCTGAGGTTCTGCTTTCTTTTCTTCCTCCTCCTCTTCGGGAACGTCCTCATTCCAGGTATCACTGTAAAGAGCTCCTCCCTGTTGGAAGCGAAGAGTATCCTCAGATAGCAGGTCAACCTCTAGCCCTAAATCAACAGGCTCCTCCTCCGTTCCTTCGGAGTCTTCCTCGGAAGTCATCTTTACTTCTTCAGAAGCTTCCTCACTCTCCATTAATTCTGCATCTGATAATTCCTGATCAGCTTCCGTTTCCTTTTCAGAAGCTGTGTAATTTTTCTCATGCAGCTCCCGCTCTACGAAGTAGAAGGCCTGATATAGCTTCTGGGCCTGCTTCCTTTTGTCAGAGGGTACATATACGATGTAGACCAGCATTTCCTCGTGGAAGCGGATGACGGATGTTAAACCGGAGTAGGAGAAATACTTGGATAGCTTCTCCGCGATGCTTTTTTGCTCGGATTGGAAGAACGGAATATATTCCTCCTCCTCCTTAGATAATTCCTCTACCAGCTCTACATCACAATCACTGCAAACCGTATAGCCTTCCTGATATTCTACCTTACATTTGGGACACCAAGGCATAAATTCAACTCCATTCTTATATTATTCACACCGGATATCTTGAGATGATGATATTCGGTGTGTTGAGCTCTTTATCCGGGTGAAATGAATTCTGTGATGTGAAAATTATTCTGCCATGAAACGATGATATGCTTTCTTACCTTTTCTGATCAGCAAAGCACCATCGGAATCAAAATCATTGCTGGTAAATACTCGGTCAAAATCCTCAACCTTCACGTCGTTGACCGTAACTCCGCCTTGTTGAATGGTACGTCTCGCATCGGAACGGGAGGTTGCAAGCTTTGCATCGCACATTAAGGTAATCAGATCAATTCCCTCTGAGAATTTCGCAGCAGAGTAGGTAGTGGTAGGGATGTCCTCGGATTTCATACCGCCGCCGAATAATGCTCTGGCTGCCTCCTGTGCCTTCTTCGCTTCCTCTTCCCCATGAACAATCTTCGTGATTTCAAATGCAAGGACTTCCTTCGCATAGTTGATCTCAGCACCCTCTAAGGCACCGAGTCTTCTTACCTCGTCCATCGGCAGGAAGGTGAGTAAGCCTAAGCATTCCTCCACCTTAACGTCCTCAATGTTCCTCCAGTACTGGTAGAACTCGTAGGGGCTTGTCTTATTCGGATCCAACCATACAGCACCCTTCATCGTCTTGCCCATCTTAATGCCCTCGCTGGTGGTAAGAAGCTTAAAGGTAAGACCGAAGGCAGGTTTTCCTTCCTTACGGCGAATCAGATCAGCACCGCCTAAAATATTGGACCACTGGTCATTACCGCCGAGCTGAAGAGTACAGCCATATAATTTATTCAGCTTCCAGAAGTCATAGGATTGCATCAGCATATAGTTGAATTCGAAGAAGGTGAGTCCCTTCTCCATACGCTGCTTATAGCAATCTGCGGTAAGCATCTTATTAACGGAGAAGTGAATGCCGATTTCTCTTAAGAACTCCACATAATTCAGATTTAAAAGCCAGTCCGCATTATTAGCGATGATGGCTTTGTCGTTGTCAAAATCAATGAACCTTGACAGCTGCTTTTGGAAGCAATCCGCATTATGCTGGATGGTTTCCTTGGTCATCAGGGTACGCATATCGGATTTACCGGAAGGGTCACCGATCATGGTTGTACCTCCGCCGAGTAAAGCAATCGGTCTGTGACCGGCACGCTGCATATGCATCATTGCCATAACCGTTAGAAAATGTCCTGCAGTTAAGCTGTCTGCAGTAGCATCAAAGCCTATATAAAAGGTAACGGATTCCTTTCCCAAAATTTCTCTGAGCTCTTCATGGGTGCACTGTTCGATAAACCCACGTTCTGCTAAAATGTCATATACATTCGTTGACATCGGTTTTCCTCCTTGTAATTATCTTACTTTCATTAACTAAAGACATTATAAATGAAATGTTTGGATTTTTCAATGCTAATACCATAGGAATTCTACGGTTTACAATATGACAAATGTCATAGTCGGATTATAACAGTAGTCACTTCCATAGGATACCCAACTGCTGTAAGATATAACCATGATAGGAAATGAAAGCTACCGGAGCCAGTGAGGAAGCGTGTTTTCTACAAAGAAAGTAATGATATGGAGGGGATTTGTTCATGACCTATGTAAATATTCAAAACCTGCTAAAGAGGTACGGTGAGCTCTGTGCCGTCGATAATCTAAGCTTCACCGTGTCGAAGGGGGAAATCTTCGGACTTCTGGGTCCGAACGGTGCCGGCAAGAGCACCACCTTATGTGTATTGACGACTCTCATGGATTTTGATAAGGGAGAGATCAGTGTGAACGGAATGGATATCCGTAAGGATAAGATGAAGATTAAGCAGCTAATCGGTATGGTTCCACAGGACATTTCGGTTTATGACCACCTGAATGCTCTGGAGAACGTGAAATTCTTCGCATCACTGTACGGAATCAGGGGGAAGAGGCTGACACAGATGGCAAAGGAAGCTCTGGAATTTGTGGGTCTTTCCGATAAAGAGAAACTGAAACCGAAGCAGATGTCCGGCGGTATGAAGAGAAGACTGAATATCGCCTGCGGAATCGCCCATGCACCACAGCTGATTGTTATGGATGAGCCGACAGTCGGCGTCGATACCCAGTCCAGAGAGCATATCCTTAACTCCATTAAGCTTCTTCGGGACCGTGGAGCAACCGTTATTTATACCTCCCATTATATGAATGAGGTGGAGGAAATCTGCGACCGCATCGCCATTATTGACCATGGACATATGGTGGCCTGCGGGACGAAGTCGGAGCTGGTTTCTATGGTAACCGATGTCCAGTCCGTAACGATTGAGACCAGAATACCCCATGACTTTATGCTGGAGGAGTTTATCAGAAAACAGAAGCTGCTGCCGGGAGTTAAGGCAATCAAGGCCGAGGATAATCACTTCCGGGTGGATGTCTCCATAGAGCAGGATAACATTACGAAGATTGTTGAGCAGTTTATTGCGAACGGACTTCCCATCATTAATATCAATTCGGAAGTGCCGAACCTAGACACCCTGTTCCTGACCCTGACCGGTCATGAACTCAGGTAGGAGGGAAGAGTAATGATACAGGTTATTATAAAGGAAGTAAAGGAATTCCTGAGGGAAAAGACGAACCTGTTCTTCTTCCTTATGTTTCCGGTTGTACTGATCTTCCTGCTGGGAAATCTCCTGGGAGCACAGGATAAGGCGGAGAAACCCATTGGAGAGATCAAGCTTCAATATCTTATTAACACGGAAAATGAATTTGATAGAGGGGCAATTGAAAGCTTCATAAAAGCAACGAAGGATGATCAGAATATATTCTTTGAACAATCAACGGACCTTGAGGCCTCGAAAATCCTGGCTGGCCGGGATGAGATCACAGCTGTCCTGGAGTTTCAGGGAGACCCACTCGCAATCAATATCTATGAGGGTACAGATAATATAAAGAATCGTACCGTAAGTGCCATTATGAACGGGTTCCTTCAGACGTGTAAAGCTCTGTCAGCTGTAAAGAAAATAAGCCCGGAGGCTCTGAAAGCCGGTATTGGTGAACCGGGTGATTATGTGAAGCAGAAGGATTTGGGACTTAATCGGACGATGCTGGATTATTATGCGGTAACCATGATGGTTATGATCTGTTTTATGAGCGTTTTGCTTGGCTCTATGACCTTTGTCGAAGAGAGACAGAGTAAAACCATTAACCGGCTGCTGATTGCTCCGAAGAACAAGCTGGTCCTGTTCTTCTCAAAGATACTGGGACTTATGCCGCAGACTATCCTTCAGATCATGCTTATCATGGCAGTGAGCTTGATCTTCTTTGATGCACATTATGCTACCTCATGGATCGATAATCTCTATCTGTTTGTAATGTTCTTCCTTGTTACTCTGGTCATGATATCCATTGGTGCTGTGATAGGGATACTCTTCAAAACTAACCCGTCAGTGATTACTTTCCCGTTCCTATGGGTTATGATGTTCCTGTCCGGAACCTTCTCTCGGTATGTAAATATAAAAGGAGTTACCGAGCTGATGCCGGCATATCAGATTCAGGAGGCTGCCTTTGACCTGACGGTATTTGGTCGTTACGATAGATGCAATACCGTAATCATCAGCAGTATTATCCTTACGATGATCATGTTAATACTTGGTGCATTTATATTCAGCAGAAAGGAGGAGGAGCGATGAAGAATATCTGGCTTTTGACCACTTTGAACATAAAGCGGAATAAATTATTTCTGTTTATATCAATTCTTGGCGGACTTATCCTATGCTTCTTTCTGTATGCCATGGGGAACCTGTCAACGGATGTTAAATTGGGGAAAATCAAGATTGGTGTTATTGATCAGGATCAGAGCATATTATCCGCCGATTTTAAGAGCTGTCTTACAGAGGATTTAAATTATGAGCTTATGGAGAACCTGTCTTACGATGAGTTATCGACGGAGTTGATAGAAAAGCAAATATCAGCTATAATAGAGATACCCGGGGGATTTTATGGTAGTGTTGCTTCAGGAAATATGCAGGAGATTACGATAACGACTCTGGACGATTATGAGAACTCAGCCTTTCTGGAGGCTAATCTTAACAGCTATCTGAATAGCATCCGGATATTATCCGACAGCGCAGCGAAAGCCCCATCCGTCTTTGAACAGCTGCTGGCGGATTATGATAAGGAAGAGATCAAGCTTACCCAGACAGCAGCCCAGACTCTTGATATGAAGCTGTTGAGACAGAAGGAGGGTTTCAGCAACTCTATCGGCTTCTTCCTGATGCTGGTATTCGGTCTAAGTATCGTTATATCCTTTATCGTTCTGGATGATCGGGTCCTTGGAGTGTTCCGACGAGTCAGGATCTCACCGGTCAAACCGGTCCAGTATATCCTTGGAACCGGAATATTCGGCTTGGGTCTGTGCCTTATCGAGGTTCTGATCTATTGCGGTTATATCGGGATTGCCGATTATCATATTGGTTTCAACCTAGGCCTGCTGGTATTCCTGATGACATTGTTCTCCCTGTTTACGACCTGCTTTGCTATAGCTATCGCATTGGCCTTAAGAACGAAAGGTGCAATCACAGCAGTAAGTATCGGCTTCTCCACCATCGGCTGTATTCTGGGAGGCGCGTATTTCCCATTGGATTTCGCACCAAAGAGCCTTCAAAACCTGGCGAAAATTCTTCCGCAATATTGGTTCATGGATATCCTTCGCACCGTCCAAGCAGATAATACGGCAAATATAACTCCGAATATAATAATTCTGGTTCTGTTCACACTGCTGACATTCCTGATTGGTGCGGTATTATTTTCACAAAACTATAAAAGCAATTAGGCGAGCCTAACAATTCGATATGGTAGGATTGGGCCCGCAGACCATTAACAGTCTTAAAGGCATAGGTGTTCATATGATTGATAAATCGATGCTCTATCTATTTACGAAAATAGCGGCAGTTATTTCGACACTTCTGACCGTAGGCGGCGAGAAAGCCGATATAGTCTTCTGGATTATATCGGCTCTTAGCTTTGTCTGCGTTTTTGTCATCGAATTTCTTGTGAATCAAATCTTTAAAAGGAAAAAGATGATTGCACTTCTTGTGATTGGCTGCCTCATCGCTTGTTTCTTCATCGGACTGGATCACCTGTTCCCGCTGTATGTAATTCTTTTAATTCATTTGTCTGACCTTATGATAGAGGGGAAGATGTTTTACCAGGTCCTGTTCGTAGCCCTATTGCTTTCTTTATATATCTTCACACCGAGTAGGGAAGGTATTGCCCTTTCCCTGCTTCTACTCGTACTGACCCTATTTACACGTCTGCTGCTGATGAAGCTATATGCTTACGAAGAGATGAATGAGAGCCAGAAGGAAACCATCCGAGAGATGGATAAGAAGCAAAAGGACCTGAAGGGACTCATTAAAACCCTGAAATATACAGCCTCGATCGAGGAGAGAAACCGGATTGCCGCCAGAATCCATGACCAGATCGGCCATGGAATATCCGGCAGCATCATCATGCTGGAGGCAGCCCTGCTGGTCATAAAGGAGAATCCGGATAAGGCCGCAGTCAATGTACAGAAGGCCGCCAATAATCTCAGAGAGGGTGTGGAGGAGATCCGTACCGCACTGAGGGAGGAGAGGGCTGACCGATATCTGCTTGGAATTAATGATGTGACCTCGATGCTGGAGGAGTTCAAGGTTACCTATAATAAGTCCACACAGCTTAGAACCACAGGAGACTTAAATAACATATCCATTGATCTGTGGTCCTGCATCCATGATAATCTGAAGGAATGTCTGACGAATCTACTGAAGCATTCCAATGCGACGGAATTTAACTTAACTATCGAAGTGTATAAGAAAATCATCAAGGTAGAATATAAGGACAACGGAAAATCGAATCCGGACTTCGAGAAGGATATGGGGCTGGAGGCCATTGAGGAACGGACTGTGAACAGGAAGGGACGCTGCTTCTTTACGAAGGGTGAGAATGGCTTCTGTGTAACGACAATATTTACATACTAAACGGAATACAAGATCGGTAGAGTTTTGATCTGTGACTGGGCTTACGGCTGCAGCAATGGAAGCGGTATCCGCTTTCATTGCTCATTAGACACTTACCGGAAATGGAGGATATTATGATACGGATATTAATTGCAGATGATGATGCCATCATCAGGGAAGGGCTTAAGATGATAATTGAGACGCAGCCGGATATGGAATTCTTAGGGGCTGCGGCAGACGGCCTTCGTGCGGTGGAGCTCTGCAGGCAGTATAAACCGGATATCGCTATGCTGGATATACGTATGCCGGTGATGGACGGAATCTGTGCTGCGGAGGAGATTATGGCGGCGAAGCTGTCCTCGCCCTTACTTTTGACTACCTTTGACGAGCCGGAGTTGATTCTTCGAGCCCTTAAGGCCGGAGTTAACGGCTATATTCTAAAGAACAGCCCGGCAGAACGGATTCTCTCGGCGATTCGTGTCATTAACAGCGGAGGAACCGTATTCCAGGCAGATATTTTGGAGTTCATCCGACAAAGAGTATCCTCGAACACAACCGGAAATAGTGTATTTGAACTGATGCTTTCTCCCAGGGAGATGGAGATTGTCGGTTTGATTGCAGAGGGACTATCCAATAAGGAGATTGGGGAGACGCTGTTCCTTACCAACGGCACCGTTAGGAATCATATCAGTACGATATTGGAGAAGACCGGTCTGGAGCATCGAACCCAGATTGCGGTACAGTATCTGAAAAAAAGAGATTAAACCGGCCATACGACAATATAATATAGTAATAATGATTTTACGGGGTTAACTATGTGGCTGAAGCACAATAAAAAGTACATAATCTGTGCGGTGATATTATTGGCAGCTTATTTTTCCGGTGGCGGTATTGCCATGATAGCGAATGCTCATGATAAGGATATGCTAAAGGCAGAAAGCTGGGGACTGGGCTTCTCAGAGGATGGCAAGCCTCCGACCGGCAAGGCCACCGCAGCAGAGCTCTCGCGTTACGATGCCTATTATATCGGTGATACGAACAAGAAGACAATTTATCTGACCTTTGATGCCGGTTATGAGAATGGATATACAGCAACGATTTTAGATGCATTAAAGAAGCACAATATTAAGGTAACCTTTTTTCTGGTAGGTAATTATGTTACTTCGAGCCCCGACCTGGTGAAACGGATGGTCGAGGAAGGACATACGGTAGCCAATCATACCTATCATCATCCGAACATGTCCAGTATCAGCTCGCAGGAGTCATTCTTAAAGGAGCTTCAGGATCTGGAGGCGACCTATGAGTCGATAACCGGTCAGAAGATGGCCAAATTCTACCGGCCACCGCAGGGAAAATATAGCGTTAATAATCTGAAGATGGCGAAGGAAAACGGTTATAAGACCTTCTTCTGGAGCCTTGCCTATGTTGACTGGTATAATGATAAGCAGCCTACAAGGGAACAGGCCTTCAGTAAGCTGTTAAGCAGAATTCATCCCGGAGCAATCGTACTTCTCCACAGTACCTCCAAAACAAATTCTGAAATCCTGGATGAGCTGCTCTCGAAGTGGGAGGAGATGGGCTACAGCTTTGGGACACTGGAGGAGCTGGTAAGCGAGAATACGAATTGATTTTTTAATTAAGCCCCAGGCTTTTGTAACCGTAGCTGCTATCAGCATGCGATTCTGATAGCGGTTGACTGCCATAGGCAGGTATCCGGTTGCACAAGCCTGGCTTTTTTAGCGGATAGCTGCCTCAGGCAACCAATCCGGTTTTAACAATTGGAACGATTTATCGTTTCATCATGTTGGAAGTTGGTTACCAGAGGAAGCTATTCGGTTCTCTATATTTGCTAATACTAAGCAGCTATTACGCCGGCTTTGATGACTTTACTTCCGGGGAATATTGGTTCCAGCCTTGGAATTAGAAGGTCATCGGTTCATAAATATAAGGAATAAGTGACCAACTCCTTCCATATAATGAATTGTGAATACAAGCATCGGAGTTTTAATTGATTTAAGCTGAATTGATTGAAAAGGCTTCGTTAGAGTGGAGGGATTAGGATGGATGCAAATGCTGAGGATAAGATACTGCATCAGATTGAGAAGAATCTGTCCAACAATATTAATGAGAACCTTTTTGCAACGGGGCGGGTTTATGACGAGAAGAGAGTGCCCGCCCGGATTGTTGCTTCAACAGAGAATTCCTTGGTGGCGAAGGAAGTACAGAGTGAGCTTCCTGATACGGTAGGGGAGCCGTGGGATAACAATAGCTCCATGCCGCAGCTTTCGAGAGCGGAGTACATCCGGCAGGCCAGAGAAGCCTGCTTAAGGCAGATGAATTCAATGCAGGTGATGAATAAGGGGATGGACCTTCCGGTGGAGGAAAACGATATCCTTCATCCTGCATTATCCTTAAAGAGAAGGACGAAAATCGAAAAACAACCCCAGGATACAACACAGGAGGATAATTCGGCTCAGGAAGCGGCTGCCTTCCGTTTTCTAATTATCCGTACCATATGCGCCATAGTAATTTTCATAAGCATATTTATGATAGATAAATTCAATTTTAAAATAGGGGATTTCTCCACTCAGAAGGTGCAGGAGCTTGTCATGGGAAAGGATAATCTGATGGAGCTGGAGGACCTGATTGTATCCCTGCTGAAATAAGGACACTTCTTTATTATCTGAACATTTTACGACTGACATGGCCAGGCATGTTTCAAAGTATGAACCACCTTGAATGTAGAATTACTATGAATGTTCGTTGTATTTTATCGTTCTTTCAGTTATAATAACGGTTAGGAATGATGAAAGGACAAACGAAATGAGAAAATTAGCACTATCGGATGAGATATTATTGTCCGTTGAGAAGCCTGCCCGCTATATCGGCGGTGAGGTTAATATGAAGGTGAAAAACCCGAAGGAAGTTGATATCCGGTTTTGTATGTGCTTTCCCGATGTGTATGAGATCGGTATGTCACATCTGGGAATTCAAATATTATATGATATATTGAACCGTCGGGAGGATACCTATTGTGAACGTGTTTATTCACCCTGGGTGGATCTGGACAAGCTGATGAGGGAGCGCAATATCCCTCTTTTTGCATTGGAAAGTCAGGAGCCGGTTAAGAATTTTGATTTTCTTGGTATCACCCTCCAATATGAGATGTGTTATACGAATATCCTGCAGGTTCTGGAGCTTTCGCAAATTCCAATCTACGCGAAGGACCGAACCGAGGAGGACCCGATTGTCATCGGCGGAGGTCCCTGCAGCTATAATCCGGAACCAATTGCGGATTTCTTTGATTTCTTCTATATCGGAGAAGGTGAGACAGCCTATGATAAGATTTTGGATGTCTATAAGGAATGCATGCAAGAGGGACATTCCATGGAAGAAGGACATTCCATGGGAGAAGGACATTCCATGGAAGAAGGACAATGCATGCAGGAAGGACATTCCATGGGAGAGGGACGTTCCATGGAAGAGGGACGTTCCGGAAAAAAGGGTTGGTCCAGGAAAGAATTTCTAAGACGTGTAGCACAGATTGAGGGAATGTATGTGCCCTCCCTTTATGAGGTAGAGTACCACGAGGATGGAACCATCGCAGAATTTACGAAGAAGGAGCCCACCGCTCCCGATCAGGTAAAGAAGCAGGTGGAAATGAATTTAAGCGAAGCTTATTATCCGACCAAGCCGCTGGTACCTTTTATTAAGGTCACTCAGGACCGTGTCGTTTTAGAAATACAGAGAGGCTGTATCCGCGGCTGTAGATTCTGTCAGGCAGGTATGATCTACCGGCCAACCAGGGAGCGGGATATCGAATATCTGAAGAAATGTGCCCATGAGATGCTGGCTTCTACCGGACAGGAGGAAATATCCTTAAGTTCTTTAAGCTCCAGTGATTACTCGAAGCTTCAGGAGCTGGTATACTATCTGATTGAAGAGTTCGGACAGAAGGGCGTGAATATCTCCCTGCCGTCCCTGCGTATCGATGCCTTTGCTCTGGATGTTATGAGTAAGGTACAGGATGTAAGGAAGAGCAGTCTGACCTTTGCTCCGGAGGCTGGCTCCCAGCGACTCAGGGACGTTATCAATAAGGGACTGACGGAGGAGGCAATCCTCAAGGGTGCGGCTGATGCCTTCCAGAGCGGTTGGAACCGGGTCAAGCTGTATTTCATGATGGGACTTCCGACAGAGACAGAGGAGGACATCGAAGGGATCGCCGTGTTATCTGACCTGATTGCAAGGGAATATTATAAGATCCCGAAGGATCAGCGTAACGGTAAGGTAAGCATTGTCTCCAGTACCTCGTTTTTCGTACCGAAGCCCTTTACCCCCTTCCAATGGTCCAGAATGAACACCAGTGAAGAGTATATCAATAAACAGCGCTTCTTACGGTCAAAATTCAACGAACAGCTGAACAGAAAGAGTATTAAATTTAACTGGCACGAAGCGGAATTAAGTGTACTCGAGGGCGTATTTGCCAGAGGGGATCGGAGGCTTGGCAAGGTGATTTATGATGCCTATCAGTCAGGCTGTCTCTATGATTCCTGGAGCGAGCATTTCCAATATGAGAAATGGGTGGAAGCTTTCGAGAAAAACGGTATCTCGATGGAATTCTACACCAGTAGAGAACGAGAGGAAGACGAGATCTTCCCCTGGGATTTCATCGATGCGGGTGTATCTAAGGGCTTCCTGCTTAGAGAATATAAGCGGGCAAAGGCCGGAACCGTTACGCCGAATTGCCGGCAGACCTGCTCTAACTGTGGTGGGAAGGCCTTCGGCGGCGGGGTATGCTTTGAAGGAGGTGCCGTATGAAGGTAAGAGTTAAATTTCAGAAGTTTGGAGCAATGAAGTTCATCGGACATCTGGATGTTATGAGATATTTCCAGAAGGCCTTCCGCAGAGCCGGAATGGATAATGAATATTCGAAGGGCTTTAACCCCCATCAGATTATGTCCTTTGCGGCTCCCTTAGGAGTCGGGCTGACCAGCGACGGTGAATATCTTGACGTACAGCTGTTATCCTCTGATTCGCCCGAGGTGATGATGGACAGGCTGAATGCGGTCATGTCGGAGGGCTTTCGGATCATCGGCTACCGATTCTTAAAGGAGCGGGAAGAGAATCAGAAGAATGTAACCGCCATGGCACAGGTATCCGCAGCGGACTATCTGGTGTCCTTAAAGGATGGCTATACGGTCCCCGAATGCATCAATTCCCCTGAGAAATTCCACAAGGCCTTGAAGGAATTCTATTCCGCCGAGGAAATTGTAATCGATAAGAAGACTAAGACGAAAGAGAAGGCGGTTGATATTAAGCCGATGATTTACTTTCTTGCTTTTGATCAGAAGGAGTATGAAGAGCTTAAGAAGAGTAACTTGAAGAATACGGCTTCTGACCGCAGGGAAGGCTCTGTTACGGGGGAAGCTTTAGATGCCAATAACGAAGGAATAGCAACTCGGCAGGATATTCAGCCGGAGAGCGTGGCAGATGTCTATGAGAATGGTATCAAGGTTTATCTTCAGCTGGATACGGGAAGTGCTGCGAATCTGAAGCCGGAGCTTGTCATGGAAGCCTTTCTTGACCGACTCGGGGCAGAGTTTCAGAGCTTTGCCTGGCAGGTACACCGCCTGGAGGTCTATTCCAGGGAGGAAGACAGCAGAAAGCTCATTCCACTGGATATGCTGGAGCGCTGACCCGCTGTATGCGGAAATGGTAGAGGCCTATTAACAGAATCAGTACAGATCTATCATGAAAAGTACATTTGTATATCCTAAGGAAATGCATGATATTTCGATCATTATGAATGCAGCTGTAATGATAAGCAATTAAGTAATTAACAATACCTCGGGAGCTGGATATGGATCAGAAGCTTGTGATAACAAAACAGGATAATAAAATTATCTCGGCCTTCTTTGAAGGAAGGGATATGGTGCAGGTATCTGTAAATGCCGCGCAGGAGGAGGGAATCCTCGGTAATATTTATCTTGGGAAAGTAAAGAATATTATAAAGAACATCAATGCTGCCTTTGTTGAAATTGCGGAGGGCAGGATGTGCTATTATTCCATGTCCGAGAACCGCTATCCGATTATGGCACAGCTTCAGGATAAGGAATTGTCGGATAAACTGGAAGAGGTTAAGGTGAAGATCGGAGATGAGCTGGTTGTTCAGGTGTCGAAGGAGGATGTGAAGACCAAGGCACCTGTGGTGACCTCGAATATTAATCTAACCGGAAAGTATATAGCTCTAACCTATGGGAAGGCAACCATCGGAGTATCTGCAAAGATTGAGGATGAGAAGGAGCGACGCAGGCTGAAGGAACTGGTAAAGCGATATGAGCATAAGCAATATGGCTTTATTATCCGCACGAATGCAGCCTTCATGCAGGAGGAAGTGATTTTGGATGAGCTTAGCAAGCTGGTGGAGCTCTTTGAAAGCATAGTAAGATACGGAGTTCATAAGAGCCGTTTTTCCCTGCTGTACAGTACGCCCCCGAGCTATATCTGCGATATCAGAGACGGTTATGCGGATCATGTGGACGAGTTTATTACCGATAATCCTGAGCTCTATGGACATATGAAGGACTACCTGGAAGAATATCAAACCGAGGATATCGGGAAGCTGAAGCTTTATCAGGATTCAATTCTTAGTCTTGCGAATCTGTACGGAATCACCGAGAAGCTTAAGGATGCCGTTAAACCGATGGTTTGGTTAAAATCCGGCGGAACCCTGATTATCCAGCCCACAGAAGCACTGACGGTCATTGATGTGAATACCGGTAAGGCCGTTTCCGGCAAGAAGCAGGTTCAGGAAACCTTTCTTAAGGTGAACCGGGAAGCGGCAAAGGAGATCGCGAAGCAGATCAGGCTTCGAAACTTAAGCGGAATAATCATCATCGATTTTATTGATATGGAGCTTAAGAAGAATAAAGACCTCTTAATGGAGGAGCTGGAGGATTATTTCAAGCTGGATCCGGTGAAAACGACCCTGGTGGACATGACGGCCCTGGGGCTGGTGGAAGTAACCAGAAAGAAGGTCCGTAAACCCCTTCACGAGCAGATGAAGGAATAATTAAAGGCAGTAAGGATGTAACAGTTAAGTATTTCATGATTAATATTAGCAGGGTGACCTATGATAAAGACAAATGTAATGCGGCTGCTGGAGCAGGCGGGTATTTCCTACAGAGCGATGGAATATGAAGTAGATGAGAATAATCTGGGAGGAGAGCATGTGGCGGAGTTGATTGACATGCCTCCGGAGCAGGTCTTCAAGACGCTGGTGGCAAAGGGCGAGAAGAAGGGCTTTGTAGTGTTCTGTATCCCGGTCAATCTGGAGCTGAACCTTAAGAAAGCCGCAATGGCCATCGGTGACAAGAAGATCGAGATGCTGCATGTCAAGGATCTGCTGAATACAACCGGCTACATCAGGGGAGGCTGCTCCCCCATCGGGATGAAGAAGAAATTCCCCACTTATATGGATGAGACGGCAATTCTTTATGATGAGATCACGGTTAGCGCCGGAGTCCGGGGCTGTCAGCTCTGTATCTCCCGGGAGCAGCTGATTGACTATATCGGAGCAGAGCTGATTGATATTGCGGAATAGGAATATAAGATGGATGAAGAGACATAAGAGCAATATATCTAATGTAACTTGCATTGACAGATACCGGTATAAGAACTAAAAAGCCGGATAGGTATGTAATGATGTTACTTGACACCAAGAACAAATCAGCAGGAGGGATCATTATCGAAAACAAAATAAGGAATAACCAGCTTGATGTATCCAACAGAACAAAGTACATATTCCTTACGATATATGCGGTTTACTTTATTATCTTTGGGTTTATTATGGATAAACCCGGTACAATATTGAGAGGGCTGTATTCCATTATTATCAGTCCGGATATCCTGATTACGGATTATATTGAGGTAGGCGGGATAGGAGCATGCTTTGTGAATGCCGGGCTTCTGACTCTGGCTTGCCTGTTGCTTCTGTATTTACTGCGGATGGATATGGACGGCAAATCCATCGTAGCAATATTTTTAATATCCAGTTTTGCATTATTTGGCAAAAACATCTTTAATGTATGGATCATTATCTTCGGAGTATTTTTATATGCAAAAGTAAAGAGGGAGCGTTTTTCCTCCCATGTCAATACTGCACTTCTTGGAACCAGTATGGCTCCCGCTGTTACGGAGCTTCTGTTCTATATTGACAAGCCCTTATGGCTTAGAATTATCCTGACTCTTATTATCGGAAGCCTGATTGGTTTTGTACTGCCTCCGTTATCCTCCCATGTGTTTTCGTTTCATCAAGGTTTTAATCTCTATAATGTTGGCTTTGCTGCCGGAATCATTGGAACAGTAGCAGTAGCCCTGTCTATCTCCTATGGTTTTGAAACCAGGAGCCATATAATCTGGAGTACCGGCAACAATATAAGCTTAAGCATATTTTTATCCATTCTGTTTCTTGCTTTTATTCTGGCAGGCTTTCTTCTTAACGGCAGATCCTTCCAGGGGGTTAATCGTATTCTGAAGAGAGACGGACGCCTGGTTACAGATTTTGTACGGACCGAGGGGTTCGGTGCAAGTCTGATTAATATGGGAATGAACGGTTTTATCGGAATGGGCTATGTGCTTGCTGTGGGCGGTGCTTTAAACGGTCCTACCATCGGCGGTATACTCACAATTGTTGGCTTCGGAGCCTACGGTAAGCATGTGAAAAATATAGTTCCTGTTATTTTAGGAGTCTTCATCGGTGTAGCAACGAAAATATGGGATATTAATGATCCCAGGCTGCTATTAGCGGCATTGTTCGGAACGGCTCTTGCCCCGATTTCCGGTGTTTATGGCTGGAAGCTTGGCATCCTGGCGGGGTTTATCAACTCCTCCGTAGTCTTAAGCGTAGGTGTCCTGCATGGAGGCATGAACCTGTATAATACCGGTTTTTCTTCCGGAATTGTAGCGGCAATCATGATTCCCGTGATTCGTGCGTTAAAAAAGGGTAACGAGCAGTAAATATAAATGTAAGTAAGTCTATATACGATAAAATATAAGCTTCTAGATTTAAAATAAAATATAAGCTAGATATAAAACAAAATATAAGCTTCTTGTTGACAAATTATGCAGTTTGTGTTAGCATAATTTAGTGTGCCGCACAATGAGGTTTAAGCTCCGGTTATTTCGGACACCATAATTGGCGAGTAATGATAATAGGAGGTGCCATATGTACGCAATTATTGCAACTGGTGGTAAACAGTACAAGGTAGCGGAAGGCGATATCATTAGAGTAGAGAAGCTTGGTTTAGAAGCAGGAGCAACCTACACTTTTGACCAGGTTCTTGCAGTTAACAACGGCGAGTTAGTAGTAGGTAATCCTACCGTAGCTAATGCTAAGGTTTCTGCAACTGTTGTTGAAGAAGGCAAAGAGAAAAAAGTTATTGTCTACAGATACAAGAGAAAGTCCGGATATCACAAGAAGAACGGCCATAGACAAGCATATACCAAGGTTAAGATTGAAAAGATTAATGCATAGGTAATGGTATATGATCAAAATAGCCATTTATAAAAATGCAGAACATTTGATTACAGGCTTCCAGGTTTCAGGACATTCGGGTTATGCCGAAGCCGGCAGTGACATTGTATGTTCCGCCGTATCAGCCTTAGTAATCAATACCATAAATTCTATACAGCAATTTACCTCAGATCAGTTCCGGTTGGAGCAGGACGAGAAAACAGGTTATATAGAATTCCATGTGGTTTCACCAATCAGTAATAATTCTAATCTGTTACTGAGCTCCTTGGCCCTGGGGCTGCAGGGGATAAGCGAGGAATATTCAGAATATATCAAGCTTAGTCAGGTAAAATCACAGTAACGCATACATTTAATTAGGAGGTGTAACTATGTTAAGAATGAACCTTCAATTTTTCGCTCATAAGAAGGGTGTTGGTTCTACCAAGAACGGTAGAGATTCCGAATCCAAGAGATTGGGTGCGAAAAGAGCAGACGGACAGTTCGTTCTTGCCGGTAATATTCTTTACAGGCAGCGCGGAACTAAAATCCATCCGGGAGTTAACGTTGGTCGTGGCGGCGATGATACATTATTTGCTTTAGTTGACGGTGTTGTTAAGTTCGAAAGAAAGGGCAGGGACAAAAAGCAGGCAAGCGTTTACCCTGTTGAGAGCAAATAGTCCGTTAATTGCCACGGGCTTTGTTTGATTGCCTAAGCAATAAGGAACCCGATATTCGGTAATAACCCCAAATTCTTAAAGGATTTGGGGTTCTTTTATGCATTTTGGTCAGCCTGGTTGTAATTACCATGTTTTCCGATTATAATAAGGATGATAGATTTGAAACGATGAGGATAACTTTTGGAAATAATCTCATTGGTTTATTGTAATAATAAATAGTAAAGGTGCAGGCGAAAGCGCTTATGGTGAAGAATTGACCCAAAAGAGCTGGACGATTACGGTCTTAATAAGGCCTGTGGTTTGTTAGAAAGGCATGGTTTAATATGTTTGCAGACAGAGCAGAAATCTATATCAGGTCGGGTAAGGGCGGAGACGGTCATGTCTCCTTCCGCAAGGAGCTATTTGTTCCGGCCGGCGGACCGGACGGAGGCGACGGAGGAAAAGGCGGAGACCTGATTTTTGTAGTAGATGAAGGTATGAATACCTTGGCGGATTACCGTTATATCCGAAAATATGTTGCCGAGGACGGAGAAAGCGGCGGAAAGAAAAGATGTACCGGAAGGGACGGACAGGATCTGATTCTTAAGGTTCCGGCAGGAACTGTAATTAAGGAGAAAACCACCGGCAAAGTGGTTGCAGATATGTCCGATGTGAATAAGAAGGTAACCATTCTCCGCGGTGGAAGGGGAGGAAAGGGAAACCAGCACTATGCAACTGCTACGATGCAGGTGCCTAAATATGCCCAACCCGGTCAGAAAGCATTGGAAATGAATGTTGTATTAGAGCTTAAGGTGATTGCGGATGTCGGTCTGGTAGGCTTTCCGAATGTGGGAAAATCCACCTTCTTAGCCAGGGTTACCAATGCGAAGCCGAAGATCGGTAATTATCATTTTACTACTACCAGCCCCAATCTTGGAGTGGTTGATCTTGGCGGCGGTAACGGCTTTGTCATCGCCGATATTCCGGGACTGATTGAAGGAGCCTCCGAAGGACTTGGCTTGGGACATGAATTCCTGCGTCACATCGAGCGAACGAAGGTCATCATCCATCTGGTGGATGCTGCTTCGACCGAAGGCAGGGATCCGATTGAGGATATTAAGCTGATCAATTCCGAACTGGTGTCCTATAATGCAGAGCTGGCCAGCAGACCCCAGGTAATTGCAGCAAACAAAATTGATGTATTTTACGGAGAAGAGGGGGAAGAGGTCCTTCAGAAAATCAAGGATACCTTTGAGCCCCAGGGAATCAAAGTGTTTCCGATCTCTGCCGTCAGCGGTAAGGGAATTAAGGAGCTTCTGTATCATGTGAAGGAAATGCTGGATAATCTGGACCAGACGCCGGTAGTATTCGAGCGGGAATTCTTCCCCGAGGATATGGTGAATTCTCAGGAGCCCTATGAGGTATGGAAGGAAGAGGAGCACCTGTACGTGGTGGAAGGACCTCGCATCGAGAGAATGCTTGGCTATACGAATCTTGATTCCGAGAAGGGCTTTACCTTCTTCCAGCGTTTCTTAAGAGAGAATGGAATACTGGAAGAGCTGGAGGCACTCGGTATCGAAGAAGGTGATACCGTCCGCATGTATGGACTGGAATTTGATTACTACAAATAGCACGGAGGTGCTATTTGTAGTAATCAACGAATGAAACCGAAGGTTTCATGAGTCTGATAAAGAATTTGACAACGAATGAAACCGAAGATTTCATGAGTCTGTAAAAAATTTGACAACGAATGAAACCGAAGGTTTCATGAGTCTGTAAAAAAATTGACAACGAATGAATATATAATTAGAAAGGAGACCACTATGACAACAAAGCAGCGTGCTTATTTAAAGAGCCTGGCTATGACGATGGAGCCGATTTACCAGATCGGTAAGTCTTCTCTGACCCCTGAAATCACGGAGGGTGTATCAGAGGCGCTTGAGGCCAGAGAGCTGATTAAGATCAATGTGCTGAAGAACTGCACGGAGGATATTGACGTTCTTGCCCATACACTGGCTGAGCGTACCCGTTCTGAACTGGTACAGGTAATCGGCAAGAAAATCGTATTATATAGAGAGTCGAAGGAAAAGAAGAAGATCACTCTACCGGAAGAGAAGAAGGCAAAAAAATAATTTAGTATTATACAAGCGATGGAGGAAGGATATAATATGAAAAAAATTGGTATTATGGGCGGTACCTTTAACCCGATCCATTACGGTCATCTGTTTCTGGCTGAACAGGCCTATGAGCAGATTGGTCTGAATTCAATTCTTTTTATGCCTTCCAAAAACCCGCCCCATAAAAAGGGACAGGAGATAATTTCAAGTGAACATAGGCTGAATATGGTTAGGCTTGCTATTATGGATAATCCCCATTTCGAGGCATCCACGACGGAGCTTGAACGGGAAGGTATGACTTTTACCGCAGACACCCTAAAGGCAATGACAATGGAGAACTCAGAGACGGAATTATATTTTATCATTGGTGGGGATTCTCTTCTTCAGATAACGGAGTGGAGAGACCCTCAGACCATATTCAACTTAAGTACCATTGTAGCATCCGGACGAAATCATCTTCCGGATAATATCTTACATCAACAGGTTAAGAAGCTGAAGGACACCTACGGTGCAAGAATAATTCTGTTAGAGATGCCGACGATTGAGATATCCTCTGCAGATATCAGAGACAGAATCGTTGCCGGTAAATCCGTAAGGTATTACCTGCCGCAACCGGTCTTGGATTATATTACCGAACACGGGATATTTGGCTGTCCGAAAAAAGCTGATCAGTGAAGAAATTGTACTACCGGGCTAAAATTCGAACAAGTCCTTTAGAGCTTCGGAAGATGGAGTGAGAGAATAAAGATATGGAACTGCAACAATTAAGAGACAGCGTGAAGCCATTAATGAATGCCTCCAGATATCGACATTCCCTTGGGGTGGAAGAGGTTGCCTATGATCTTGCATTGATTCATGGGAGCGATACCGAAAAAGCCAGTATTGCCGGAATATTACATGATTGTGCTAAGCCCTTGTCGGATGACGAGCTCCGGAAGGAGTGTGTCAGATTAAAGCTGCCGGTCACAGAGATTGAGGAACAGAGGGCTTTACTGCTGCATGCCAAGGTTGGTGCTGTATATGCCAGAGACAGATTTGGTATACAGGATCAGGATATTCTGAATGCTATCAAATATCATACCACGGGTAGACCGAATATGTCCCTATTGGAAAAAATCATTTTTATTGCTGATTATATAGAGCCATACAGAAAGCCGCTGCCGGGCATTGACAGAATCCGTTGGACTGCTTATGAGGACCTGGATCAGGCCGTTACCCTGATAGCAAAAAGTACCTTGGATTATCTGGAAAATACGGGCGTTGTCATTGACTCCCTAACCAAAGACACATATGAATACTATAAAAATAACCTTGTGTAATAAACAGAGAAAGTGTGAAGGGTAAGACCCTTCCCAATAAAAAACAATCATTCGCTTTGGCGGAATCATGCCGCTAAATATTTAACTGTAGGTTTATGACTGCGCTGCGTACATAAACTTATACTATGCATTGAAGCAGCGCAGAAAGAGGAAACTATGGATAATTCGAGGGAAATGGTGAAGTTAGCCTATGAGGCTTTAGAGGAAAAGAAGGGCGAGAATATCCAGGTAATCGAGATAAAGGATATCTCCATCATTGCAGACTATTTTATCATTGCGAATGGAACGAATGCACCGCAGGTTGATGCACTGGTATCCAATGTGCAGGATGTTTTGGGCAGGAAGGGCTATGAGCCGAAGAGAATAGAAGGTGTTCGATCCGCAAGCTGGATTCTGTTGGATTACGGTGATGTTGTGGTTCATGTATTCTCCAAGGAGGACCGACTGTTTTACAATCTGGAACGTATCTGGAGAGATGGTAAGCAGATCGATAAGGAGCAGCTTTAAACCGGATGTAGCGATAATTATTTCACCTGTTATAAAAAAAGACAATGACGGAAGAGATGCTTCCTTCATTGTCTTTTTTATATAAAGCTTATGTTCACGGCTGTATACTTCATTATATTGAATACACCTGTCCGGATGCTCGGATATTAGGAAAACATACGGAATAATCCGATTACCTTGCCGAGGATCTGCAGATTAGAAACTATGATCGGCTCCATGGTGTCATTCTCCGGCTGTAAACGATAATACCCGTTCTCCTTATAGAAGGTCTTCACGGTAACCTCTTCCTCAATCAGAGCAACGACAAAATCGCCGTTCTTCGCATGGGACTGCTTCTGTACCAGGATCTTGTCTCCGTTGAAGATACCGGCATTGATCATACTGTCACCCTTAACCATCAGCATGAAGGTCTCATCATTCGGCATATATTCTGAGGGAATCGGGAAATATCCGCTATAATTCTCAACGGCCAGAATCGGCTGTCCTGCAGTAATGGTTCCGACAATCGGTACATTAACCACTTCCCGTCTTGTCAGGTTAAACTCGTCATCAATAATCTCAATTGCTCTGGGCTTCGAAGGATCCCTGCGGATATAACCATTCTTCTCCAGGGTCTCTAGATGTGAATGTACGGAGGAGGTTGATTTCAGCTTAACTGCTTCACAAATCTCACGTACCGCCGGCGGGTAACCCTTATTTATAATCTGAGACTTAAGATATTCAAGTATTTCCTTTTGTTTATTACTGATCCTGCCATATCCCATAAATATCATCCTCCATAATATTTTCCATCTGATGGTATTATAATTATAATTTAAGTTGCTAATAATCGGTTATTACGGTATTAATTTGAATCGATTATAACATATCTGTAATTAAAATGCAAAACTTATGTTCTGAAAAACGAAAAAATGTTTGCAAAATGAAATATATGTTCGGAAATAGCTATTGACAAATCGAACATATATTTGTATAATTGGC
>JAEYQV010000047.1 GCA_023409835.1 Bacillota bacterium | reverse complement strand
CACTCCATTGATCCCCAACGTCAGACGCCATGAAGTGAGTGTCTGTTCGGCACGGTATAGGATAAGCGGATGAAGCCTACTCATTATCTTATTTTAATCCATCATTTCTATTGTATCTTAAATTGTTGATTTTGCAAGCAGATTTTATCAGGGTTTGTACTACTATAGTTTGCAGAAGCAATCTTCAGCATCTGACGGCAAAGGAGTGAGGACGTGTCAACATCACTAACGTAAAAAGGGTGCCGCATATTTTGATATGCGGCAACCCCTTATTTGTCTTATCTGGAAAGCAGTGCAATCTCATCCAGCCGGTCCATGATCGGAAGGTGCTGGGTGCAGAGTGCTTCACACTGTCCGCATTTGATACATTCGGCTGCTTTGGAGGCCGGGATACCCCAGTGCCCTTTTAGGCGGTCCTCCATACGGTTACCCAGTAATTTCTGGTTATATGCATCCATGTATTTCGGAATATCGATTTCCTGCGGGCAGTATTTGCAGTAAGCACAGCCGGTACAGAGATTATTCAGTTCGACACCCTTGCTTTCATATTCCGCACAGACCTCAGATGCGGACTTCTCCACCAGTCCCTCGACAGAGCGGACGGCATCATCCACATGCTGCTTCGTTGTGCAGCCGGCTAAGGTTACGGAGATCTCCTTATGGGAGGCTACGAAGCGGAGTGCTGCCTGGGCTACATTAAGGTCGGTGCCCTCTGAAATATAACTGAAGATGTTCGGATTGTTCGGGATCAGACCTCCTCCGAGGGGATTCATGACGGTTATTCCCATGCCCCTCTGGTTCGCAGCCGTAAGTCCGGCCTGACGGAATCGGTAATTCAAAGCATTATAGCCGATCAGCATACCCTGAAAGGCACCGGTCTCGATAACCTTCTCCAGATCATTACCCTGCATATGGGAGGAGAAGGTGATATTCTTAATCAAGCCGTCCTTTTTAGCCTGCTCAAAATAGGGATAAAGGATATCATACTGCTTCCGGAAGGACGGAAGATCCAACAGGCACCATAGATAATAGAAATCAAGGTAATCTACCTTCAGTCTCTTCAGGGAATTCTCCAGACGGCGACGGAATTCATCGGCCGTACCCTTACCGTTCACGGTTCCCATATTCATCTTAGAGGAAATATAGAAGCTGTCTCTGGGGAGCTGGGAAAGTGCCATTCCGGTAATCTCTTCGCTTTTATCCTGACAGTAGAAGGGAGCACTGTCAAAGAAATTAATTCCCTTCTCATGGGCATATAGGACGATATCTGCACATTTGCCCAAATTCCCTGCATTGATATCCTCTTCGTTATAACGCATCGTTCCCATACCGATCGCGGAAACCTTCATCCCGGTATTGCCATATTCCTTATAGTACATTGCATCTTCCTCCTGAAGTAATATATAATGTTGTGATGCTTCCATCAGCTGGAATGTTATCCAATATTTTATTGTAGTATAACATATCTGTCTGAGCTTCTCAATGGTTTATCCTATGTTCCGGAAACGATTTCGCTGCCGGGACACCCAAAGCAGCCATCATATTTATTTGACTTTTAGATATAGGTTAGTTAGAATGGATTTAGCAAACATTAGTAAGAAGAGGTTACTATGGCTATCAATAAAGCGATGAGGATCGCGTTAAAAGCCTTGTCCTATCCGGATCTGGATACGAAGAAAACCTATAAGCTGCAGAGGCAGGTTACCACTGCGATTCACCCCTATATTAAGCCCTTGTATGAGATATGGGATCATAAGATCGCCGGGCTGGACCACGAGATTCCGGTGCGTATCTTCTGGCCTCCGGATACCGATAGTATGCCAAAGATCCTGATCTTCTTCCATGGAGGCGGCTGGGTGATCGGTAATATTGATAGCTACAGTAAGATTTGCCATCACATGGCGAAGCAGACCGGGCATATTGTTATCTCCGTGGATTACCGGCTGGCTCCGGAGAATCCGTTTCCGGCTGCTCCCGAGGACTGTTATACGGTAGCCAGGGAAATATACCGAGAGGCAGAGCTGTTCAATGTCAGGAGGGAGGATATTACCCTGATCGGAGACAGTGCCGGGGGGAATCTGGCAGCAGTCGTTTCCCTGATGGCGAGGGACCGGGGGGAATTCCTGCCGGCAAAGCAGATACTCCTCTATCCGTCTACCGCCAGTGACCATAGTGAAGCATCTCCGTTCCCTTCAGTTCACGAGAACGGGACCGATTACCTGCTGACTACCAAACGGATCAATGATTTTATGGAGCTTTATATCAATTCGGAGAAGGACTTAAGCCATCCGTATCTGGCACCTCTTCTGGCAGAGGATCTGTCAGGACAGCCCAAGACCTTGATTATTACTGCGGAATATGATCCGCTGAGAGACGAAGGAGAGGCTTACGGGAAGAAGCTGGAGCAGTATGGTAATGATGTGGAGATCGTTCGGATGAAGGATGCACTCCATGGATTTATTACCCTGCCGTTGCATTTTGTCCATGTAAAAAGATCCTATGAGCGGATAAACCGTTTCCTGAAGACGAATGAGGTAGGATTGGATAATAGGAATATATAGAGAGACCGGTAGAAGATCACGCACCGGTCAAGGAGAAGAAGGAGAACATCACAAACCATGACAAGAAGAAATCCTGTGGAATGGATCAGACTAGATAATGCAGCGAAGATATTTCCTCCAACCTCGAATGAGAAGGATACGAAGGTATTCCGATTTGTCTGTGAGATGCGGGATGAGGTGGATAAGGGAATTTTACAGGAGGCTCTGGAGGCTACGATGGTATTATTCCCATTTTATCGCAGCGTTTTGCGGCGTGGGGTCTTCTGGTATTATTTTGAGAAATCGGAATTAAAGCCGGTCGTAACAGAAGAGCATAAGCTTCCCTGCAGCATGCTGTACCATCCGAATCGAAGGAATCTTCTGTTTGAGGTAACTTATTATAAGAAGAGGATTAATCTTGAGGTATTCCATGCCCTGACAGATGGGACCGGTGCCCTGGGTTTTTTAAAGACTCTGCTATACTATTATATTACGAAGAGATATGGGGAGGATTTTACAGATAAGCTTCCCAATCTGGATTATGACGCCTCCATTACCCAGAAGATGGATGACAGCTTCTTAAAGCATTACTCGGGGAATCAGAAGCCGAAGAGAATCAAGCTGGTTAAGGCATATCATATTCTTGGCAGAAGGCCGATCGATAACAGAATTAAGATAATTGAAGGAGAAATGCCGGTCAAGGAGGTCATTGAGCTGGCTCACCGATATCAATGTACCCTGACCGTTTATCTGACCGCACTGTTCATCCGTTCCATTTATCAGGAGATGCCGGTAAGGAGCAGAAAATATCCGGTGGTGTTGTCGGTGCCTGTAAACCTGCGTACTTACTTTCCCTCCGTTACGGCAAGGAACTTTTTCGGGACCATCAGTATCCGCTATCATTTCGGAGAATCCTCGGACAAGCTGGAGGATATCATCGAGGCAGTGAAATCAGGCTTTGAAAAGGAGCTGACCGAGGATAGACTTCGGGAGCACATGAACCGTCTCTCCGCCCTGGAGCATAATGCATTCATGAGAGTGGTACCCCTCGCGGCGAAGGATTGGGTTCTTCGTTTTGCAAAATATCTAAGTGACCGCACAATTACGGCAACCCTGTCCAATGTCGGAAAGATTGCGATAACGGAGGAGTTGTCTCCTTATATCAATATGTTGAATTGCTTTACCAGCGTCAAGAGACCGCAGATTGCCATCTGCTCCTTCCGTGATACGCTGGTTGTCAGCTTTGCATCTCCCTTCGTAGGGACGGATGTACAGAAAAATTTCTACAGAATTCTTGCTCAGGAGGGGGTATCCATATCGATTACCTCCAATGCCGGGGATATTTAGGAGGAAATAAATGCAGTTATGTGAACATTGTAAGGTGAAGGTTAAGGGAGAGCATCACATCTGCCCATTATGCGGAGGATTGCTGAAGGGAAAAGGAGATGCACAGGAAGAGGTGTTTCCCCATATCCCGACAATTTATCAGGAGTTTAATATCTTCATACGAATCATTATATTGGTTTCTGTCATAGCAGTGGTCGTCAGCTTTGCAGTTAATGTGATCGTTACGAAGGATTCCAAATGGTCGCTGCTGGTGGCTGCTGCTATCGCCTGTATGTGGATTAGTCTGTTCATCATCATACGGAAGAAGAATAATATCCCGAAGACGATTTTATGGCAGGTGTGTCTGATCAGCTTCCTATCCTTCCTTTGGGACCGTTCCATGGGGTGGATCGGATGGTCTTTGGATTATGTAATTCCCTCCGTCTGTGTCGTAGCGATGATTGTTATGGCAATCGGGGCAAAGCTTCTTAAGATCGGTGTCAGGGATCTGCTGATCTACATCTTCATGGATGCCATCTTCGGCTTTATTCCAATCATCTTTCTGATCTTCGGAGGGTTGAATGTACGGTTCCCGTCCGTGATCTGCGTAGCGGCAAGTGCAATTTCCCTGGCGGCACTGGTTATCTTTGAAGGGGATAATATGAAAGCGGAATTAAATAAGAGAATGCATATATAAATTAGTGTACAGGGAGGACTGTCATTTATGAGTATTTTTGTTTTAAAAATCATTGCTATCGTTACCATGCTGATTGACCACACCGGAGCAATATTAATACCATATGATAATGGTTTATACTGGCCGGCCAGGATGATCGGACGGATTGCTTTTCCCATCTTTATTTTCATGCTCGTGGAGGGCTTCCATCACACAAGCGATATCCGAAAATATCTGACCAGATTAGGGATATTTGCCTTTCTTTCTGAGATTCCGTTTGATATAGCCTTCTACCGTAGCTTCTCCGCCGGTAGAGATATTCTGGCTGATATTAAGGGAGACTTCACAGATGAGGAAACCCTGGGTATCCTGACCAATCGATTATTCCGCCACCAGAACATATTCTTTACTCTGTTCCTGGGGCTGATGGCAATCTATCTTATGAGCCTGGTGGAGAATAAGTTCCGAAAGAAAATCTTCTTAAGCAACCTGTTTTACAGCTTGATTACGCTGGGAATGTGCTTTGTTGCTGCTTTATTAAGGACAGATTATGGCTTTGCAGGAGTTCTCCTGATTGTTGCCTTCTACCTGTTCCGGGGTAACAAGATACTGATAACCTTATGCTTTTTGATTATTATCGGATACTTTTTCCGTAATTCAATTGAAATAGTTGCACTCCTTGCGATGATACCGATTTCCTTCTATAACGGAAAAAAGGGTAAAAATATAAAGTATTTCTTTTATATCTTTTACCCCGCACATTTGCTCCTGCTATGGCTGATCAGTCTGGCTATATAATTACTATATCATACGATTAATAAAAATCCTGATAGGTTTCCTTCTCCGGTACATGAACGGCTTCCTTGGAATCATATCGGGTATCTTCTTCGGCAAAGGAAGGCTTCTCGGGAAAATACAACCTGGAATCCATATCTGTAATGCTTTGAGAAGAAGGGAAACGATAATAGGTTTTTCGGGATGGCTCAAAGTACATGCTTACAATCCTCCTTTTTTAAGAGTATTATAATAGCAGCTCTATGCTTCTGATATTATTGTTCTTCATACCGAAAAATATATACTAGGAATTTATTTGCACCATAAGAATTAACATTATTTAACTTTTAAAATAAACGACAGGCCGGTGAATACTCATGCTTTCATTCCATATCCTTGAAGTGAAGCCCTTTATGGCGAAGCTTCTTACCAATACGGTGTTTGATTCTTTTTACCTTAAGGAGCTGGAGATCCAGACCTTTACCACCTTCCGTATATCCGGGCAATTCAATGAAGCCTTTTTCACGAAGGAGGAGCTGGAGGAGCGCGGCGGAAGCAGGAGCATTGATTGGAGCGAGGTAAGAAGCATTGCTTTATCCATGATTAAGGGAAACAAGACTCCGTTGGCCATGAAGCTCGTACTTCAGTTACCGTCGGATCAGGCCGAAGCGCTGATCGATGGCCTTAAGGGGAAGCTAAGCCCCGAGGATGTCGGAGGGCTGTACCTCAATATCCGGTTTGAGAAGGGGGAGCTCCATATCATCACCGGAACCGCAATCAGGACCTTTACCCTTGATAAGACCCTGGAACAGGAGTGGGATGCGATGGCAAGAGATTTCCTGAAGGAACAGGGGATGGCTTACGAGGAGGATTAATTAACTCTCAATAAACGAGATTACACTTACTGTTAGCACTCTTTCATAAAGAGTGCTAATTTGTTATTGACATTTGTATTTTTCAGTATTATTATTACAAATAAGGCGGGTTTTACAATCTGCCGACTTCAGTTTATCTAAGCCTGCAGCTGCTGCCTGCAGAGCGGGCGTTTTTGTTAATCATAAAATTAATATACAAACATCTGGAAAGGAGGTATTTATTAAGGGGAAGAAAAGACCCTTAATAAAGACAAGTATGAGCAGAAGAGGCAATTTATCCATTCATTCGGAGAACATCTTCCCAATTATTAAGAAATGGTTATATTCAGACCATGATATCTTTGTCCGGGAGCTGATCTCCAACGGCAGCGATGCCATCACTAAGATGAAGAAGCTGGAGATTATGGGAGAAGCCAGTCTTCCCGAGGATAACCACTATCAGCTGATGGTTACCGTGAACCCGGAGGAGAAGACCATCCGATTCACAGATAACGGTATCGGAATGACGGAGGAGGAAGTGGATGAATTCATTAACCAGATCGCTTTTTCCGGTGCCCAGAAATTCCTGGAAAAATACAAGGATAAGACCAATGAAGATCAGATCATCGGTCACTTCGGTCTTGGCTTTTACTCTGCCTTCATGGTTGCGGATAAGGTAACCATTGAGACCCTGTCCTGGCAGCCGGACGCTAAGCCTGTACACTGGGAATCTGAAGGCGGAACTGAATTTGAGATGGAAGAGGGAACCAGAACACAACGGGGTACGGAGATTACACTGTACCTGAATGAGGAAAGCTATGAGTTCTCCAATGAGTACCGCGTGAAGGAGATTCTGCAGAAATATTGCTCCTTTATGCCGGTAGAGATATACTTTATTAACGCAACTAAACCGGAAGAGGCTACGAAAGCAGAGGAAGAGGAGGTTATCGATGCCACTGTGGATGAGTCGGGTACGGCATCTCCCACATCGGATGACAAAGAAGCGAAGGAGAAGAAACCACAGCCGATCAATAACCCTAACCCTCTCTGGGCAAAGCATCCGAATGATTGCACCGAGGAGGAATATAAGAGCTTCTATCGTGATGTTTTTCATGATTATAAGGAGCCTCTGTTCTGGATTCATCTGAACATGGATTATCCGTTCAACCTAAAGGGTATCCTGTATTTCCCGAAGATCAATACGGAATACGATTCCTTGGAAGGTGTCATCAAGCTGTTCAGTAACCAGGTATTTATTGCAGATAATATCAAGGAGGTAATTCCGGAATTTCTGATGCTGCTAAAGGGCGTAATCGACTGCCCTGACCTTCCGCTTAACGTATCCAGAAGCGCACTTCAGAATGACGGCTTCGTGAAGAAGATATCGGATTACATTACGAAGAAGGTTGCCGATAAGCTGACCGGCATGTATAAGGTGGAGCGGGAAAGCTATGAGAAGTTCTGGGATGACATCAGTCCGTTCATCAAGTTCGGCTGCTTAAAGGATGAGAAATTCGCAGAGAAGATTCAGGATTCCCTGATCTTTAAGAACCTTCAGGGTAAATATATCAGTATTCAGGACTATGTTGCTGCAGCGAAGGGAAATAAGGCTGAGCAGGCAACAGAGGACAGCGGGAAGGAAGCAGCCCCGGAGCAGGAAGGTAAGGAAGCGGAAGATAAAGCAGAAGCAGCTCACGATAAGGAGGAGAAGTGTGACTGCGGACATGACCATGAGCATGATGAACCATGTGAATGCGGACATGATCATTCTCATGAGGAGGACGAAGAGGACGAGGTTAAGGAAGAGGATAAGACCGTTATCTATTATGTTACCGACGAGAAGCAGCAGAGCCAGTATATCAATATGTTTAAGGATGCCGGACTGGATGCATTTATCATGACCCATAACATCGACCAGCCGTTCATTACTCGTCTGGAATACAAGGATCAGAAGATCCGGTTCCAGCGTATCGATGCGGATATTACAGACAACTTCCGTGAAGAGACCAAGAAGAAGGATAAGAAGGTATTAAAGAACAACACTGAGGCTATGACAAAGCTGTTCCGCCAGGTACTTGGCAAGGAGAAGCTGGAGGTTAAGGTAGAGAAGCTGAAGAATGACAAGGTATCCTCTGTTATCACCCTATCTGAGGAAAGCCGCAGGATGCAGGATATGATGCGGATGTACAATATGTCAGGTATGGATGCCGGAATGTTCGGTGAAGGTGGCGAAGCACTGGTACTCAATGCGAATCATAAGTTGGTTCAATATATTCTCACCAATGAACAGTCGGAGAACACACCGATGATCTGTGAGCAGCTCTATGATCTGGCTCTACTGAGTCACAAACCCCTTGAACCGGAGGCAATGACAAAGTTTATCCAGAGAAGTAATGAGATCATGATGCTTCTGGCAAAATAGAGCATCACGAAAATAATACATTCATTGAAACATCCCGTTGGGCTGCCGAATAACAGCCTGCCGGGATGTTTTAGTTCATGACAAGGTCCGGGGAATAACCGGATGGAAGTAAATTAAGCAAGGCTTATTAAAAGTATAAGAAATCATATATATATAAGTATCCTTCGTTTGCATATAAAAAGTGTTTAGATAGGCATAATATAGATGGGGGATATTGACTACATACGTACATAATGGAATACACAATGACAATAAAGTATTAAATATTCATAAACTTATTGCATATTTTTATGTATATGTTATTATATAGTAATTGAAACTATATTACATAGTAATTAAACCACAAGAAATGGTTGATATACAAATATAGGAAATTGTGATATTGTTGTACGCACCTATACGAAAGCTTATGGAGGATGAAGATGTCATATCGTATTATCGGAGATAGCTGTACCGATTTACCGGAGCAGCTGAAGAAGAATGAACACTTTAAATTAGTGCCGCTGACCCTTATTGTGGAGGATTTCCATATTGTGGATGACGGCAGCTTTGATCAGGCGGATTTCTTAAGAAGAGTGAAGGAGAGTCCGAATAGTCCGAAATCAGCCTGCCCGTCACCGGAGGATTATATGAGGGAATTTGAATATGGTGATGATATCTATGTAATCACACTCTCATCCAGCTTAAGTGGATCCTATAACAGTGCGGAGCTGGCTAAGAAATTGTATCTGGAGGAGCATCCTGACAAGAAAATCGAAATCATCGATTCCCGTTCCGCTTCCGTCGGACAGACTCTGATCGCTATGAAAATTCAAGAGCTGGTGGAGAAGGGCCATGCTTTTGATAATATCGTAAGTGCAGTCCGTACCTTCCGCGATAATCTCAAGACTAAGTTTGTTCTAGAATCCCTGGAGACTCTAAGAAAGAATGGAAGATTAACTAATCTGCAGGCGATTATCTGTAGTGCCCTTAACATTAAGCCTGTGATGGGTGCGACACCGGAGGGCACGATCTGTAAGCTGGATCAGGCCAGAGGCATAGTTAAGGCACTGATTACCATGGCAAAGGCCATTGAGCATGATGTAATCAAGCCTCAGGAGAGGATACTTGGAATCGCGCACTGTAACAATTATGAAAGAGCGATGTTTGTTAAGGAGGAGATTCTTAAGAGAATACCTTTTAAGGATTGCTTCATCGTTAACACGGCAGGGGTAAGCTCCCTGTATGCCAATGAAGGCGGAATCATTACCGCATATTGATAAAATTGGCCGTTTACTGACAGGGTTTGCCACATAGTGGAAACGGCTTAAAAATTTCAAATTTTAATTAAATTTGCAGTTGACTTTTTGGCACTTTTGATAGATAATAACTAATGCGGTGCTTATGTATCGATCGATACGAAGCCCAGATTAGTTCGAGGCGTGGCTCAGTTTGGTAGAGCGCTGCGTTCGGGACGCAGAGGCCGTGGGTTCGAGTCCCGTCGCCTCGACTGTAAGACTCTTGATGATTCAAGGGTCTTTTTTTTGCGGTGTGGTCCAGCGAAGCCGGACCACACTTGCCGGTTCGCGCTGTTATTGAAGTGATCCTCCCTTCAATGATAGGGTGTTAGAGTACGGTAGCCGATAATCGAAGAGCGCGAAGGGTTATAGGATCGAGCGGAGTAAAATCTTATATCAGTACATTATAAAAGGTACTATCTTATATTGGAACATAGGATAGTACCTTTTTTATAAGCGGTTGGCTGCCGCAGGCAGACAATCCGGTTTATCAGGAACGTCATTTAGCAGATTCTACAAAAGCAGGATCTTCTCCTTCGATTACTTCGATTGCAACCACAACTTCTTCTACGGCTACAGCACATAATATGAGCTCCTTTCTCTTCCTTATATAGTTATAATATTCAAAACATGAAAATTTGTGTAATAATGTGTCGAAATAACCACAGACCGTAAGACGAAGGCGCATTCAGCGGCTAGTCTTATTCATGGGATAATAAATACTTGACATAGCCGGAAGAAAGGATTAATATTGCTTAAATATTTCCAAAGGGGGACAAGTAAATGGAGCTTACAATCAGGGCAATGAAGAGCAGTGACTGGGAAAGTGTTGCTGCGATCTTTCGAGAAGGGATTGAGCTTAAGACCTCAACCTTCCATACGGAAGTCCCCTCCTATGAAGCCTGGGATGCTGCCCATATACCGAATTGCAGGCTGGTTGCAGAAGCAGAGGGGAAGGTAATCGGATGGGCTTCATTACAGCCCTACAGCAGCCGAAAGGTCTATACCGGTGTCGCAGAAGTAAGCATCTATATTAAGACGGAATACCGGGGCAGGAAGGTCGGAGAAAGGCTGCTGCAGACTCTGGTGGAGGAATCGGAGAAGCAGGGCTACTGGACTCTGCAGTCGGGCATCTTCGAGATAAATCGTGCCAGTATTGCGCTGCATGAGAAGGTGGGCTTTCGATTGGTTGGCTGCCGTGAACGGATAGGGAAGGATAGTAACGGTATATGGCAGAATACCGTTCTGATGGAAAGAAGAAGCAATAAGGCGGGATTATGTTAATAAGGACTGCTACATAACTGTAATTGAAACAAGAGGAACCCATGCTTCCCGTCAGCTGTTCTGCAAACTG
>JAEYQV010000039.1 GCA_023409835.1 Bacillota bacterium | reverse complement strand
TGCGGATATCATATTTGATGAGGCAGAGAACCGTATGCATACCATCAAAGCTGTGATGGTTGCAACACTAGGAAACCTGTATACGGAGTGATCTTATGAAAAGGCTGTTCGATAAATGGAGGGAGCTTAAGCTTACCCCAAATGCAGTTATTACTGTTCTGGTTATTGCTTTTGTTGTCTTTCTGACTATGACCTTGATTTATCCGGAACGCTTATTTTTCGTCTATGGAGCATTTATGGCAGGTGGAATGATTAATATAGTGAATGGCCTGAAGCTGGTAAATGATAAGAAGAAGAGGCCAATCGGTATCACCTATATTTTCTTTGGGATTGTTATTATTTTCCTGGGGTTTTTCTCGAGCAGCCTGATGAACAGATAACGGCTTCAAAAGGATAATATGTAGCTTCAATTGAGGATAAGGAGTCTATCTATGTATCAAAATAATGTAGTTTTATGTGCAAGCAGTGCTTATGAGAAAAAGTTTTATCTGAATGAGGACTTCAAAGCTCTGCCGGAGCAGATACAGCAGGAATTAAAGATTATGTGCGTCCTGTTTACGGAGGACATCGGCGGTGTGCTTTCCCTGGAATTCGATGAGGAGGGTACACTCCTGTTTAAGGTGGATTCGGATGAGGGAGATTATCTTTATGATGAGATAGGAAGTGCACTTAAGGTTAAGGAGCTGCAAAGGACAAAGACGGAGCTGCTGGAGGCACTGGAGATATATTATAAGGTCTTCTTCCTTGGGGAAGATGCAGCAGACCTGTTAAACTGAATGGTTAAGGAATAACGTACCTGCATGGGTGAATAAGATAAGCAAAATCTTAAGATTTCTCACTTGAAGTTTAGGGGTATGAAGAAAGGCATGGTAATTTTATGTTATTGGTAATTGATGTTGGTAATACAAATATTACGTTGGGTGTATTTGACGAATCGAATTTAAGGGCTAGCTTTCGAATGACTACGCAGGTGGCAAGGACCTCAGATGAATATGGCCTTATGCTCTGTGAGTTGATAGGGTCCAAGAAGATCAAGGTAGAGGATATTGACTCAGTAATCGTAGCTTCCGTAGTTCCGAAGCTGATGTACTCTTTAACATCGGGTATTATAAAATATCTTAATATTACTCCTCTTATTGTCGGAGCAGGTACTAAGACCGGAATTAAGATTGCTGCAACGAATCCGAAGGAACTCGGTGCGGACCGCGTGGTAGATGCAGTAGCTGCATATGAAATCTATGGTGGACCGGTTCTGGTAATTGATTTTGGTACTGCAATCACCTATGACTTAATATCAGCGGATGGCTCCTTCCTAGCGGCAGTTACAAGCCCGGGACTTCGGATTGCTGCCAATGCTTTATGGCAGGGTACAGCTAAGCTTCCGGAGATCGAGATTGCTTTGCCTGATACTATCCTGGCCAAAGAGACCGTTACCAGCATGCAGGCCGGACTGGTATTCGGTTGTATCGGACAGACGGAGTATATTGTGAAAAGGATGCTGGCTGAATCCGGTATTAAAAACTGCAAGGTAATCGCGACCGGAGGACTGGGTAAAATCATTGCAGATAATACGGATATTATTGAGATATATGATCCTAATCTGACGTTAATGGGATTAAAAATTATCAGTGATAAGAACAGGAGCGCGAAATAAGAACCAATGAGTTTCTACATCGGAAATGTTGAGATAAAAGGAAATTTATTTTTAGGCCCCATGGCAGGAGTAACCGACCTGCCATTTCGTTTACTCTGCAAGGAAAAGGGAGTAGATATGGTCTATACGGAAATGGTCAGTGCCAAAGGAATCCGTTATAATAACAAGAATACGGAGAGTCTTATTCAAATAGCGGAGGAGGAGAGACCCGCAGCGCTGCAGCTGTTCGGTTCCGACCCTGACATACTTTGTGAGACGGCAAAGAGACTTGAGGACAGAAACTTTGATATCTTGGATATTAATATGGGCTGCCCGGTTCCGAAGGTGGTTAATAATGGGGAAGGGTCTGCTCTTATGAAGGATCCTGAACTCATCGGAAGGATTGTCAGAAAACTATCCGAAGCGATTACGAAGCCGGTTACCGTTAAGATACGGAAGGGCTTCAACGAGGATAGGGTGAATGCAGTGGAGGTCGCCAGGATAGCTGAGGAGAATGGAGCAGCTGCCATTGCGGTTCATGCCAGGACAAGAGAGCAGTTCTATAGCGGCAAAGCGGATTGGGATATTATTCGTCAGGTCAAGGAGGCGGTAAGGATACCTGTAATCGGAAGCGGTGATGTCGTGAGCCCCCAGGATGCGAAACGAATGCTTGAGGAGACCGGCTGTGATGGGATTATGATAGCACGGGCAGCCCGCGGGAATCCATGGATTTTTGAACAGGTTAAGGCTTATCTGGAGAAGGGGATCAGCTTACCTAAGCCCCACTTCTCCGAGGTGCGGACAATGATCCTTAAGCATGCTGCGCTGGCAGTGGAATTTAAGGGGGAATTCACAGGTATTCGAGAGATGCGTAAGCATGTAGCCTGGTATACGACCGGTTATCCCGGTTCCTCGAAGCTGCGGAACATGGTAAACTGGATTGAAACGATGAAGGATCTGGAAGCTTTATTGGAAGAGTTCCGTGAACTGATTGAAAAATAACCAAACAAGCAGGGAGAACTCGGATAATCTTATCTATATGTTACAAATCTATGTTTTTGTATAAAAATATATTGATTTTTTTT
>JAEYQV010000001.1 GCA_023409835.1 Bacillota bacterium | reverse complement strand
CCCCGATACAGTTCAAAGGGCGTCTCATAATAATGCTCCAAATACCGGACGGAATTGGTAAACTGACCGCTGTTATAATAAACCTCCACCATCTCACAGACACCCTTGAGCAGCAGTATTTCACGATAGGAAAGGGCTGCAGTATACAGAACCTCATATGGTGGGAGCTTGCGAGCTACAATCCCATACCGCTCACGTTCGCCCTCGAGGGGTGAGCCCTTTAAAACCTTTAAAAACCCAAGCTGTAGCTGATCGGGCTTAAGCCGGTAAACCTCATTGAAGGATTTTATAAAGGAATCAAGTTCCTCAAGAGGAAGACCGGCAATAAGATCAAGATGCTGATGGATGTTATGCCCCTTCCTGATATGCTCTACATTCTCTGCCAGTCTTTCATAATCCACTCTCCTGCGGATTGCTTCCATTGTGGCAGGATTCGTCGTCTGAACACCTATTTCCAGCTGAACCTGTCCGGGACGAAGAGTTGCCAGCAGCGCAAGCTCCTCCCCGGTTAAGAGATCTGCTGTAATCTCAAAATGAAAATTCGTAATCCCATTATCATGCTCCCGGATATAATTCCAGATCTCCATGGCATGATTTCTGTTACAGTTAAACGTACGATCTACAAACTTAACCTGTGCCACCCGGTGATCAAGGAACAGCTGCAGCTCCCTCTTAACCAGCTCAAGGCTTCGAAGTCTTATCCTCCGGTCTACTGAGGATAAACAATAGCTGCAGGAATAGGGACATCCCCTGCCGCTTTCATAATAGATAATCTTATTACGAAATAACTTCATATTCTCATATGGAAAAGGAACTGCATCCAGGGACAAGGGCTGCCGTAGACCGGTCTCTGTCGTTTCCGGGGCACTCTCCTCCGGTAAAGGTATCGTATCCTCTGCAGCCCGGCCGGGAAAATCTTCCTTCAGCCTGGCACTTTCTCTAAAGATGATTCCCTCGATACTGTCCAGCCCCTTTGCCTGCTCCTGATAGTATCCCATAAGCTCCAGGAAGCTCTGCTCACCTTCTCCTATGACAATTCCGTCAATTGCCTTATTGTCGGCAAGAAATTCTGCATAATGGTAGGAAACCTCCGGACCTCCACACCATATCTTACTCTTAGGTTGTATCTGCTTTAGCTCCTTCACAAGCTCGGTTATCATTCCGATATTCCAGATATAGCAGGAAAAGGCCACCATCTCCGCCTGTTCCTTATAAATCTCAGCCAGAATCTCTTCCCGGGTATTATTGATGGTAAATTCTGCGATACCGATATTCTCCTTATATTTACCCGAATATGTCCTCAAACTATATACAGCCGGATTGGAATGTATATATTTCGCATTGATTGCGACCAGTAATGTTTTCATTGATTTTCCTTACCCTTCTCATGCCTCATTAATCCTATTATATTTTCATCCGGTGGATAGTACAAGGGAAAGAATCAAATAATATAAATTAAATTTTATTCAATTTAATTGTCCTCTTGCATCTGGACAGATGAATTTGCTTGTGCTATAGTAAGCATTGTTACCAAGTTTATAGTAGGAGGATACCTATGTTATCGTTTGAACCTATCAATGCCGAAAACATTATGATAGCAGCAGAGTATTTCAAATATAAAATCAGCCGGACCTCGGATTATACCGTCGGTGCCATGTATATGTGGCGCGACTTCTATAACACCAGCTTTACCATCTTTGATGATATGATTTTATATAAAGTAAAGTTTCTTGGAAAAACCTCCTTTACCTATCCGGTCGGAAGCGGATCCCTAGATAAAGCAATGGATGCTTTGAAGGAGTATTGTCATAAAGAGAATATTCCTCTATGGTTCTGTACTGTTCCGGAGGAAGCCATTCCGGTTTTGGAGGAAAGGTATCACGGTACTATTCCAGGCACCCCAAGTCGTGACTGGGCAGATTATCTGTATCTGGCAGAGGATCTTGCGGAGATGGCTGGCCGTCGTTATAGCGGACAGCGTAATCACATCAATAAGTTCAAGAAGCTTTATCCCGATTACCGCTATCAGCGGATTACTCAAGAGAATCTCCCCCGCATCATTGATTTCTTACTGGATTATCAGGTGCGGTTCTGCAAGGATTCAGAGCTTGCGAAGGAGGAGCTTAACCGCTCACTGGAGCTGCTGCCTTATCTGGACAAATTCCGTCTTTCCGGAGGCTTTATAGAAGTTGAGGGCAAGATTGTCGCCATGGCAATCGGCGAAGTCGTGAACGACACTCTTTACTGCCATATCGAGAAGGCAAACCGGGAATATCCCGGCTCATATCAGATGATTGTAAAGGAATTCTCAAAGGATTCCATGACGGATGCCGTCAAATATATCAACCGGGAGGAGGACGTCGGTGATGAAGGCTTACGTACCTCCAAGCTATCTTATCATCCGGTCCAGCTGCTCGATAAGTATTGCATACTGGTTCCACAATCAAACTGATCCGCAGGAAACCTAGCTTCATAATGTTAAAATGAATCAATGCCCGTTATTTAACCTACCGGATGGCTTGCTACCGGCGGATTAAATTACGGGCATTTTATTCATGACAAATAATATGATTTATCGTTTCCTCTTGTTATGGTTGGCCGCCAAAGGCAGACAATCCGGAGTTAAATTTCTTATTAAGTTTTTCAGCTACTGAACATTTTACAACAAAAAAGGGCTGTAATTCCGTACAGCGGACTGGCCTCGTGGCAAGCCCTGTATATGGGGATTATTTAACCCCGGCCTTTCCTCATAATATTTTATAATGTGGCTTTTCCTCTCCCAGTAGGAAATAGCGAAGATAATCATCCAAGAGAATGCCGAACAGGGAAACGAAGAACCAGATATTCGTAAATAGTAGACAAACCTGTCCGAGGATATTATAGGGTAATTTAGAATAATCCCAGACATTCAGCTTAAGCCATACATTTACAATCAGACCCGCAATAAATTCCACCATGGTAATAATCATCGATGAGATCAGCATCTGACCGACCAGGGAGAAATCCCAGGTATATACCTCATTCAATAACCCAATCAGAATAAAACATATTCCTCCCGCCACAAACATGGAAATATGGGAGTAACCTCTGGTTAGATTCTCCAAGGCCCCATAAGCAAACCCACCGACCAAAAATAGCAATGTATATTTCATAAATCTGTTATAAGCAATCAGCATATCCTGTTACTTCCCTCTCAAATGCGTCAATTCTTAAAATAAAGTATACTCACATCCGGGAAAGAATATATGTCAAAAACCCACCTTCCACAAAGTACATCAACTGTAAAAAACCACCCATGACAGTCGAACTATCAATTCATATATATTTATCAATTGAGACATGGTGATCCTTTTATTTCAATATAATAAAGTAACTTATGATATTCCATGAAAAGGAAGGTAATAGAATGAATTATTTTATTATACTTTTGTCTCAGATAATATTCTACATACCAATTACCATATTCATAATCCTCTCGATATACTGTTTGACACTCGCAATAAAAGCACTAAATATATATATTAAAAAAAATAAATAGAAGATAGTGTAAAGGCGCTATAATTCTTTATCTTATTTAATCAGTGTCCGCATTTTACATTCATAATTGAAGATTACCATAAACCTAATAAATTGAGTACGAAGGCATTAATTACGATAAACTTAACGATGGACAGGCTGCAGTGGTATTTTATCAGGAAACTGCAGCAAATCCGGGGGAGCGGTATTGTTGTCCCCGGAGAAGTAATGCCCTGGAGCTATGCACCTGTCAGTGGCCTCCTGCTCCATTCAGGAGGCACTGGTGCGAGCGTAAGGGTGGAACTTTCTCCGGGGATAATGATATTGCTCCCCCGGATGTAACACAATCTGCCACAAAAATACCCCTGCAGCCGAAAAATATTATTTAAGCGGCTGGTTCCCCGCAATCCCAAGAACGTAAAAAAGGACAGTTGCACTGTCCTTTTTCGGAGAAGGTATTTTTGTTACTTATGGGGGTGTAGCAAAAACTATATAATGTATTGGGGTTTACAATGAAAGTATATCACGCTTTAAAAAATAAGTGTGCACAAACATTATAATGTTTTATTAGTTTTTTCGTCAAAATACACAATGTATATTCCTACTTCTGGAACAATGCTTCAAACTCTTCCCTGTTAATACGCTCTTTCTCAATCAGAAGAGCTGCACAGGCTTCCAGTACCGACATATTCTCATTAAGAATTCTCTTGGCTTCCTTGTAGCAATCATCAATAATGCTCTTGACTTCTTCATCAATCTTATTAGCCACATTCTCGCTGAAGCTTCTGGTATGTGCCAAATCCCTGCCGATGAACACTTCATCATCGTCATTATCATAGTTTACCATACCAATCGCATCAGAGAAACCATAACGGGTAATCATTGCCCGTGCAAGCTTCGTCGCAGACTTAATATCTCCGGAAGCACCGGTTGTGATATCCTCAAGAATCAGCTCTTCCGCAGCTCTGCCACCGAGTCCGACGATAATATCCTGTCGCATTCTGCCTCTGGTATCAAACATCTCATCCTTCTCCGGAAGGGGCATTGTAAAGCCTCCGGCGGATCCTGTAGGAATGATGGATACCGTATATACCGGTCCGACATCGGGAAGCACATGGAACAGAATTGCATGACCTGCTTCATGATAGGCGGTAATCTTCTTCTCTTTCTCTGTGATTACCTTGCTCTTCTTCTCTGTACCGATACCGACCTTAATAAATGCTCTTTTAATGTCTTCGCTATTGAGGAAGCTTCTGTTCTCCCTGGCAGCACCGATGGCTGCTTCGTTCAACAGGTTTTCAAGATCTGCTCCGGTAAAGCCTGCTGTTGTCTGCGCAACCTGCTTCAGATCCACATCATCACCGAGGGGTTTTCCCTTGGCATGAACCTGAAGGATCTCCTCCCTGCCCTTCACATCGGGACGTCCTACGTTAACCTTTCGGTCAAAACGTCCGGGACGAAGGATTGCAGGATCCAAAATATCTACACGGTTCGTTGCCGCCATAACGATGATTCCTTCGTTCACACCGAAGCCGTCCATCTCGACCAGCAGCTGATTGAGGGTCTGCTCCCTCTCATCATGTCCGCCGCCCATGCCGGTTCCTCTGCGTCTGGCAACCGCATCAATCTCATCGATAAATACGATACAGGGTGAATTCTTCTTGGCATCCTCAAAAAGGTCCCTGACTCTGGAGGCACCGACACCGACAAACATCTCTACGAAGTCAGAACCGGAGATTGAGAAGAACGGTACTCCTGCCTCTCCTGCAACTGCCTTGGCAAGCAGGGTTTTACCGGTTCCCGGAGGTCCCACTAACAGAACTCCCTTCGGAATTCGGGCTCCTACCTGAATATATTTCTTCGGGGACTTCAAGAAATCCACGATTTCCTTCAGCTCATCCTTCTCCTCGTCGAGTCCGGCAACATTCTTGAAGGTGGTTGTCTTATTCTCCTCGGTCGTCATTTTTGCCCGGCTCTTTCCGAAGTTCATGACCTTGCTGTTGCCGCCTCCAACCGAA
>JAEYQV010000145.1 GCA_023409835.1 Bacillota bacterium | reverse complement strand
GTGCTAAAAGAATGCACCGGATGTCTGGCGTATGGGAATAATATAGAGAATGGCTATTTATTTTTTTTCTTTACCTTGTTTTGTCCGGTCTGCTTCAGGTGGACCTCATAAGTAAAGAATACAGGATCTCTGTCTCCTGTCTGTGCCGCATAAGTCGTAATCATATAATTGGTTCCCTCCTTGAACAGATTCCTGATATTCAGGGCATCTGCTTCAGTTACATTGAAGGGATCAATCGTAACGACCTTATACTCCGTTTTGGCGGCTTTCTTATTGCCGGTTGACTTAACATTGATAAAGGTTACGGTGTAATTAACATACTGTCCCATCAGCTCATTCAGGGAGACAAAACCCTCCGTTGTACCACCGTCAAAGAACAGATTAATCTCGGGAATACGAATATTATCGATATACCAGCCGGGATCATTATAGGACCAGTCCGTCATATAACGGAAGGCGATTAATATCTTCTGTCCGGCATATGCACTCAGATCAAAGGTCTCCGGAGTCCAGCCGTCATAGTATCCGGTAAAGCCCGGAAGATTATTTCGGATCTCCGGATAACCGGAGGCATCCAGATCGCTTCTGGTGTGTTCATTGGCAAGGCTGGTCCAGGAATAGCCTCCGTCTGTGGATACCTGTACAAAACCATAATCCCATCCATCTTCAATCTGAAGAAAGTTATCGAAATTCAATGTGGCAGTCGGAACCTGAGATAAATCCGCCTCTAAAATCAAGGCATTATCTGCTTCATCCCCTTCATTTCCCCATAAAACCTGTTCACCGGAGCCTAATGGATCCTCCACAGTCTTCCAGGGAGTCGGAAGGAAATCAACCCCATCGAAGGAGACGCTTCTAATCTTATCCTTAAAATCCAGCAGCTTAAAATCGCCGCCCCAGGCCGGTACACCTTCCTTCTCATAGTAAGCAGCCGATTCGAAGTCAACCGTTTTTCCTCTCTTCGTACCGGCGCTGTCGACCGGAATATCACGAAGATTAATACTGTCAAAATTATAAATACCATTGCCGGGCTTATCTGAATCCAATACTAAGGCAGTGATAAAATCTTGATAAAGCTGCGTAAAATCGAGCTTAGAGCCATGGGCTGCCAGCGTCTGCTCGATGCTGGTGATGCCCTGAGCTTTATTCACAGCAAGATCATGGATGAAGCTCTGCCCCAGCTTGTCATTCATATAGAGGGTAAAGAGATAAACCTGACCATAGTCAGCGATTGTCTCCGGTCCGGTAGCTGCGGCGTAATGGTCATCCCATTTCACCAGGGAATTCTCCGGACGGTCCAGATAATAATTGATGGAGCCTGCATCCATGCCATAGCCCCCGAGGTATTCCGAGAACGTGGACATTCCCTCGTTGATCCAGGACTCTTCATAAGGATCATTGTCCGCATGGATCAGATGCTGCAGCTCATGAATCGCTGTCGGGTAGAAGGTATTCTCCAGACGGGTTTCCCAGCTTCTTGTATCAATTGTGATAATGTTACGGTTAATGTAGCTCTCCAGGGTCTGCCAGAAGAAGCCTGCAATGAAGAAGGGATAGGTAGGATCATAATAATTTTCATCCTTAACATTATCCACAAGAATAATCACCTTATTGCTGCCACCATAATAGCCTTCCGGAAACATCCCCCATTCTGTCAATAACGATTGTGATCCATCCAATGCCTCGGGTGTTCCGAAGAACGAGGTTGCTACCGGGTAGATGTTACGATCAAACTCATCCCTCAGCTTGTCCACCTGCTCCTGTGTAATACGGTCAGTAGGACGAGGATCCCCGGGCTGGAAGGAAATATCATCCGCAACCCAGATTTCAACCTTATCACCTTCACTCCTTAGTGTAAAGGTTTTAAAATCAAGCTCATAATTCAGAAAATATTTTGTTCCGCCATCATATGTAAAATCTCCGTTATCAGTGGCAGCTTCTGCTTCTGCCGCTGTTGCAGGAGCCTGTGCTTTCACCTTTGCATCGGCTGATTGCCGGTAGACAGCATCGCCGGACAGGTAGTCCAGATGGCTGTCAACATCCAACCGGTCACCATAATAGCCCTCACTTAAGACAGGCTTTACAGCAGCTTCTGCTACGGGGCCGGTAAGTCCACCCACATTAAACAGAGCAATCATCATTACAAGTACTAAAAAAACGGATATCCTTTTTCTCATTCCTATGCTCCCTTCCATTTTTTGTATCTTAATCATAACACAGGTTGTCTAAAAACGGAAGAGAATTTTTACATTTATTGGTGTTTATTACATATCCTTATTTGCTCCATAGCTTCAAAGCAATCCGAAGTTCTTCCTTATTCTCTGCAGCCTCTTTTACAGGCACCCCCTCCATTACTGCCTGGATTGCCTGCTGCATTGCTCTGGCTCCTTTGGCAGAACCCATGGGATGTCCCTGAATGGCTCCTCCTGCTGCCAGTACGATATCGGTTCCCATTTCCTTGATATATCTTTCTACCATACCCGGATGTACTCCGCCTCCTATGGAGGGCATCGAAGGTTTGATTCCATACATCGGAAGGGTAAGCGCTCCTGCAGTCTGTACATATTTCTGGTATTGCAGAGGATAACCGCCATATGGGGTATTGATCATGACAATGTCCGCACCTGCCAGTCTCGTAAGCTTGCCCACAGCAAGCGGAGAGCTCATTCCACTGTTGATCCCTTCATAGAACATACCGGCTCCGGCAAGATGACCTAGGACCGGTACCTTGACTGTCTTAACAATTTGGCTTAGAACGCTGTAACCTACGGCTGCGAAATTAACCATGATCGCCTCTGCCCCTGCATCTAAGACACTATTCACAGTATCCATAATATTCGAGGCACCATCAGTTACATTAACCAGATAGATTACCTTCTTCCCTGTTACCTCGTACGCTGCAGCCGCTGCCTTCCGAAAGGCTCTTACCCTGTCGGCAGCCTTACTGTAGCTGGGGCTGCCGAGTAGCTCATCATCCTTAATTAAATCTACTCCTCCCAGTGCAGTCTCATAGAATATCTTAGCACCTTCCTCCGGGGATAATCCGGTACAGGGCTTAATCATATTTAACAGGATCGGTCGTTTTTCTATTCCGGTTAGCTTACGGATTCCTTCTATTCCGAAATTCGGACCGCCGAATTCTTCGGCAAATCCCCTCGGAAATTCGATGTCAAGCAGTTTCACCTGTGCAGAGGTAGAGGCATCGTTTCCTAACAGTGCCGTTAGCATCAACGGAAAATCAGGGGTAAAATTAATGACCGGGTAGGCAATCTGTATCAGGTATTGTCTCTCCTCTTCCGTTATCTGGGTGCTGAGATCTAACGATGGAATATCGTAAACCTGGATCACCTTACCCATATGCTTCTCCCTAATTTCATCGGTAATTCCCGGAATTGGAAGCCAGGTTCCAATCGTCTGGCCGATGGCAAGGGAGGAAGCTTTCGCAATAATATCTACGTTTTTGTCTATCTTAATATAATAGCTTGCAACAATGTACTCCTTATCCCTGATGTTCTCCGGAAGGCAGTATAAT
>JAEYQV010000132.1 GCA_023409835.1 Bacillota bacterium | reverse complement strand
ACCGGGCTCAAAGGAGATTCTTTGTAAGCTTGCGAAGGAGGAGCTGCTCCCGGTTAAGTATTATAGCTTTACTGAGCAGCTTTCGGTAGCAGGAATTCCTTGCCTCGTGTCCAGAACCGGATATACCGGTGAAGATGGTTATGAGCTATACTGTGAGAACAGAGATGCAGTAAAGCTATGGGAGGCTCTGCTTGCTGCAGGTCAGGAGAAAGGATTGATTCCCTGTGGTCTTGGAGCAAGGGATACTCTTAGGCTGGAGGCCGCAATGCCTCTCTATGGTCATGAGATGGATGATACAGTCACACCGCTTGAGGCAGGGCTGGGCTTTGCGGTGAAGCTGGATAAGGAGGAGTTTATCGGTAAAGCAGCACTCCTTGCAAAGGGAACTCCGACTAAAAAAAGAGTCGGTCTTACTATCACCGGCAGAGGAATTGCCAGGGAGGAATGTCCAATTTATATCGGAGCTACTCAGATTGGCAGCACGACCTCCGGTACCCATTGCCCATACCTTAACAGACCCGTGGCAATGGCGTTAGTTGACACAGCCTTCCGTGAGCCCGGAACGACCGTTGAGGTAGAGGTCAGAGGCAGGCGGCTTACGGCAGAGATAACAGCTCTTCCGTTTTATAAAAGAGAAAAATAAATAAGAGCAAGGATAAATATTCCACAGCCGTGCTTAGGAGAATATGCTGATAGCAGGAGAGGCTTTGATGCACTTTACGAAATATTGTTATGAAAAACACAGGCTGTTGGGATGGTTAGGGTTATGTTTATGGATACTTTACTATCGATTTGATGGATTATATTAATAATATAAAATATGAGTAGGAGGTTTTATTATGAAGAAGGAGCTTTTCTTTACAAAATCACATGAATGGGTAGAGTTTTTAGAGGATACAACGGCAAGAGTAGGCATCTCTGATTTTGCCCAAGGTGAGCTTGGGGATCTTGTATTTGTTAATCTGCCGGAGGCCGGTGACGAGGTTATGACCGGTGAGTCCTTTGCAGATGTAGAATCCGTTAAGGCAGTTTCCAATGTTTACAGCCCGGTGAGCGGAACAGTAAGGACAATCAATGAGGAGCTTCTGGATCAGCCGGAATTCGTTAATTCCAATGCCTTCGATGCATGGTTTATCGAAGTTGAGAATATCACGGATAAAGCAGAATTGATGACCGCAGAGGAATATCAGAGCTTTCTGAAGGAAGCTCACTGATTTTAAGCGGTGGGAACTGATCGACTAACATCAATCATAGGAGGCATAGATTATGGGTACTTATGTACCGAATACAAGGAAGGAACAGCAGGAGATGCTTCATACCATCGGTTTAAATACCATGGAGGAGCTTTTTGATGAGATTCCTGCGGAGGTGAAGCTTAATAGACCCTTTCATATCCCGGAGGGGCTGCCGGAGCTTACGGTGAGAAGAAAAATGACCGGTATCGCCGGGAAGAATCAGGTGTTTCAATCGATATTCCGGGGCTGTGGCGCATATCATCATTACATTCCCTCCATCGTAAAGCAGATAACCTCAAAGGAGGAGTTTGTAACTGCTTATACGCCTTACCAGGCTGAGATCAGCCAGGGTATTCTACAGTCTATCTTTGAATATCAAACCATGATCTGTGAGCTGACCGGAATGGACGTATCAAATGCTTCTGTTTATGACGGAGCTACGGCTGCTGCAGAAGCGGTGATCATGAGTAAGGAGAGACGGAGATATAAAGCGGTCATCTCTGCAGCAGTAAATCCTCAGGTACTTGAGACCATCCGAACCTATTTAAACGGAACTGACATGGAGGTCATCCTAGCTCCGGAGAGGGAGGGGAGGACGGATCTGGAGGAATTACAGAAGCTGCTTGATTCTGAGACGGCCTGCGTATTGATCCAGCAGCCGAATTACTACGGCATATTGGAGGATGGGACTGCAATCGGCCAACTTCTTAAGGATAGTGATATCAGATATATTATGAGCTGCAATCCGATATCTCTGGGGATCCTAAAGACTCCCGCGGAATACGGTGCAGATATTGCAGTAGGAGAAGGACAGCCGCTGGGTCTGCCACTTTCCTTTGGTGGACCGTACCTGGGCTTTATGGCAACTACAACGAAGCTTATGAGAAAGCTTCCGGGGAGGATTGCCGGTGAAACAGTGGACAGCAAGGGAGAACGGGCCTATGTTTTAACGCTTCAGGCAAGGGAACAACATATCCGAAGGGAGAAGGCCTCCAGTAACATCTGCTCCAATCAGGCACTTTGTGCAATGACTGCGGCTGTATATTTAAGCACCATGGGCAAGACGGGATTAAAACAGGCAGCAGAGCAGTCCATGTCAAAGGCCCATTACCTGGCGGAGTGTTTAGCCGGTTTAAAGGGTTATCAAAGGGTATATCCGGGAGAGTTCTTTAACGAATTTGTGACTACAGTACCCGGAGATGTGGATAAGCTGCTTCAGGCTTTACAGCAACGTGGAATTCTCGGCGGCTATCCTCTGACGGGCGAGAAAAAAGGTCAAATGATCTGGTGTGCCACGGAGGCTAATACCAAGGAAGAGATAGATCATCTGATTGATATCCTGAAGGAGGTGGAGGCGTTATGAGGCTGATATTTGAAAAAGGCGGGGAAGGCAGGGGCTGTGAGATTCTTCCTGCCTGCGATGTTCCGGTTACGGCGGTTGGCGAGGATTTTTTAAGGAAGCAGGAGCTTCATCTGCCACAGGTCTCAGAAACCGAGATTTCCAGGCATTATACCGGGCTTATGAAGAGAACCTTCGGTATTAATGACGGCTTCTATCCGCTAGGGTCCTGTACGATGAAATACAATCCGAAGATCAATGAAGAGCTGGCTAAGCTGCCGGAATTTACGGAAATACATCCGCTACAGCCGGTGGATACGGTACAGGGCTGCCTTGAGATCATGAAGCTGGCACAGGAGTATCTCTGCGAGGTTACCGGTATGGATCATATCGATTTTCAGCCGGCAGCAGGTGCCCACGGCGAATATGCAGGTATGAAGCTGATCTGGGCATACCATCAGGCGCGGGGAGATGTTAAGCGTAATAAAATCATTGTTCCGGATTCTGCTCATGGTACGAATCCGGCCAGTGCTGCGATGGCAGGCTTCACTGTCATCAATATAGCCTCTACGAAGGAGGGCTATGTGGACCCGGAGGAACTAAGGAAGGTCGTAGGTGAGGATACGGCAGGCTTTATGTTGACGAATCCCAACACGGTAGGCTTATTTGATAAGAATATACTAGAGATTACAAGGATTATTCACGAAGCGGGAGGCCTGAACTATTATGACGGTGCTAACCTGAATGCTATCATGGGAATCGCAAGACCGGGAGATATGGGCTTTGATGTCGTTCATCTAAACCTTCATAAGACCTTCTCCACACCCCATGGCGGCGGGGGCCCGGGCAGCGGACCTGTCGGCTGCAAGGAATTTCTGGCAAGCTACCTACCTTCTCCTAAGATTGTTATGAGGGATGGATGCCTTACACTGGAAGAGAAGAACCCGTTAAGCATCGGCAGGATGAAGGCCTTTTATGGCAATTTCCTGGTGGTTGTGAGGGCACTTACCTATATTCTGACCCTGGGTGGCAACGGCTTGAAGGAAGCTTCGGAAAATGCGGTATTGAATGCCAATTACATGCTGCATCAGCTAAAGGACACCTTCCAGGTGCCCTTCCCGGATTACTGCATGCATGAATTTGTGATTTCCCTGGAGGAGCTTAAAAAGGAGAAGGGAGTATCTGCCCTTGATTTTGCTAAAGCGCTTTTGGATTACGGTATGCACCCGCCGACCATGTATTTCCCGCTGATTGTCCATGAAGCACTGATGATTGAGCCGACGGAGACAGAAGCGAAGGAGACTCTGGATGATGCAGTGGCAGTATACAAGAAGCTCTATGCAGAGGCCAAAAAGGATCCGGAGCGTATGCATTCCTGCCCGCTTACCACGGTGGTCGGCCGTCCGGATGAGGTGAATGCGGCGCGTAATCCGGTTCTTCGATATGTCTTTTAACCTGATTACATCCATGGGCTGCTCCGGGGGAAGCCATTATTGGGAGTGTGGAGCAGCCATTTTAATTAGCGGTTGGCTGCCATAGGCAGAAAATCCGGTTTACATAGATGTACAAAGCTTACGGTATCAGACACAGGAGTACATTCCGTTGTACTGTGATAACGATGAGAGAAGGTGAGGTGAGGCAGCATATGATCGAACAATTGAAGTATATCATAACGACAGTAACAGATCCCTATCAGAATCTTGCTATGGAGGAATACCTCTTCTCACAGGTAGGGGAAAAGGAGTGCATTCTGTATCTCTGGCAGAATGAGAAGACGGTCGTAATCGGGAGAAACCAGAATCCCTGGAAGGAATGCCGGATCAGGGAGCTTATAGAGGATAACGGAAGGCTGGTCCGCAGACTTTCCGGCGGAGGAGCGGTATTCCATGACCTGGGTAACCTCAATTTCACCTTTCTGGTCACGAAGGAGAACTATAGTGTGGAGAAGCAGCTGGAGGTTATCCTAACTGCGGTAAACCGCCTCGGTATCCCAGCCGTAAGGTCCGGGAGGAATGACATCACGGTCGAGGGAAGGAAGTTCTCCGGAAATGCCTTCTACAGCGACGGTACGCACAGCTATCATCACGGAACAATTCTCGTTCGGGTGGATATGAGTAAGCTTTCAAAATATTTGAATGTATCCAGGGATAAGCTGGTCTCAAAGGGTGTGGAATCGGTACGTTCCAGAGTGACTAATCTTACGGAGTATGTTCCGGAGCTTAACGTTGACAGGATGCTTGAGGAACTGATCAAAGCCTTCGGAGAGGTTTACGGCAGTATTCCGGAACCACTGGACAGTAAGAAAATCTCCGGTGATCTGCTGACTAGTCTGGAGGATAAATTCACCTCCTGGGATTGGAACTATGGCAGGAGAATAGAATTCAGCGATTCCCTGGGAAAAAGATTCTCCTGGGGGGAGCTTGATATGAATATATTGGTGGATGCCGGGGTCATAAAGGATTGCGTTATTTACTCGGATGCCCTGGAGACGAATTTATTTGTACAGATGGCAGCTAGGCTGATCGGATGCCCCTTTTTGGGAGCTGCTATGATTACTGCACTGCATAAGCTTAAGACGGAGCCTGGAACGGAGCCTGGAACGGAGCCTGGAACGGAGCTGCTGCTTAAGGATGTAATAGCCTTAATTGAGGAAGCAGGAATATAACCGAGCCTGCGCCGGTCAGTGCAGGTCATCAGCAGTACAGGTCAATAAGGATAGGACGTAGAGATATATTATCTTGTTGGAGGTTAGAAAGGATGAAGGAAGGCTATGATTTAATCGTAATCGGCTCCGGTCCGGGAGGTTATGTGGCAGCCATTAAGGCTGCAAAGCTGGGATTGAACACTGCATTGGTGGAAAATAGAGAGCTTGGCGGAACCTGTTTAAACCGCGGCTGTATCCCTACAAAGACACTGATGCACAGCTCCCATCTCTATCAGGAGGCATTAAGCTTTCAGGAAGCGGGTATCCGCTTTACCGGCTTAAGCTATGACTATGACCGGATGAAGGAGCGTAAGGAGGAGGTAGTCTGTAGAATTCGCCAGGGTATTCAAGGACTGCTGGAAGCCAACAAAGTCACCCTGTTGTACGGAACCGCTACTATCCTGACCCGGGAAGGTAACAGACAGGAGGAATACTTGCCAGGGACAAGGGTAGACTGCCATCAGGTATCCGTCAGATCCCGGGAGGGGGAGCAGGTTTACAATACGGACAGGATTCTGATAGCTACCGGCTCTAAGCCTGTTATTCCAGGAATAGAGGGTACGGAACTTCCCGATGTGGTTACCAGTGATGAGCTATTATCCAATGAAGGCAGATTGTACAAGAAGCTGTTGATTATCGGCGGCGGTGTCATCGGAGTAGAATTTGCTTCGCTTTACAGAGAGCTGGGCTGTGAGGTAGAGATGATCGAGGCGATGGACCGGATATTACCGAATATGGATAAGGAGATATCCCAGAGCATTGCAATGAATCTTAAGAAGAAGGGAGTGGCCATCCATACAAGAGCAAGGGTAGCCGGAATTTATCGGGATTCAGAGCAGGGACTTTCCTGTGAATATGAGACCTCAGATGGTACCGCAAAGACAACGAAGGCAGAGGGGATTCTGTTAGCCATCGGACGCAGGGCAAATACTGAGGGTCTGTTTGAGGAAGGTTTTTTACCGGAGCTGGATGGAGCATGGCTTAAGGTGGATGAGAGCTTTGAGACAAGCATTCCCGGAATCTATGCAATCGGCGATGTTATTAAGGGCAGGCAGTTAGCCCATGCTGCCTCTGCTCAGGGAATTGCTGCCGTAGAACGAATGAGTGGAAGAGAACCCTCCGTATTGCTTTCCGTGATTCCTTCCTGCATCTACACGACACCGGAGGCTGCTGTTGTCGGTATGGAGGAGTCGGAAGCTGTCGAGAAGGGATATACGGTAAAGACGGGGAAGTACCCGATGCTTGGAAACAGCAAAACCCTGCTCTCCATGGGAGAGAGAGGCTTTATTAAGGTGGTTAGTGATGCTGATTCCGGCAGAATCTTAGGTGCCGCCCTTCTCTGCGACAGGGCAACGGATATGGTCAGTGAATTTGCAACTGCCATAGGGAAGGGGCTTACAGTGAAAGATCTGTCGTCCGTCATCCGGCCCCATCCTACCTACAGTGAAGCCATCACAGAAGCATTGGAGGATGTGGAGGGTATGGCAATTCATCTCTTACCAAGAAGGAGATAATATTGCAGTAACTCTGCCTTGGATATTTTCATTGATAATTAAAAATATATAGGTAATAAGCCCGTGTAAGCATTTCGTACATTCAAATGCTTGTCACGGGCTTTTTCATCATGAAAGTAAAACGATTTGTTGTTTCATCTTAGTAACGTTTAGCTGCCACAGGCAGACAAACCGGCTTCCTCATTTTGATACAGATAAGAATAAACAAAAAACGTTAATTGTTGACAAATTTATATAAGGGGGTATAATTAAAATAATGTCATAATATGGGGGGAATGTAAATGTTTAGGAATAAGGGGCTATTTTTATGCTGTATAGTACCAATAATTTCCGTAATTGGGGTAATTGGATATGGAATATATAAGAATATTAACAGTCAGAAGGTTTTTCATAATTCCGGATATATCCTGGTGTCACCGGAATCCTCTTATTCTGATGAAATCAATCAACAAATCTATTTTGAAGCTGGAACCAAATATAAGAAGGTTTATCCCGATAAAATTGTTTTTAAAAATCAGGAGGGCGAGAAGGTTGTAATCGAAGAAGATGCCTTCCTGCACTATAACGATGGATCCATTGGCTCCTTATCCCAGGGAGTTATGGTCGACCTATCGAATCTGAGCAGTTCTGTCGTAAGTCATTATGGTTTGAATGATAATTCCACTATGGAGAGTACAGGTAATAATTTCATATTGGATAATCGGGGGAGCTCTATGAGCTTTCAGGATTTTGTGTGGAAAATTAAGGAGAACAAATATCTGCTGGCTGGAAAGAATATTCTGATCACGTTATCGGAGGATAATGAGCGGGAGTTTTCTGATTATGTGGAAATCTCCTATTATGATACCGGTATTATCCGTGTTGTTTCCCGGGAGGGTACCTGGCAGACGGTATCGGCAAACTGTATTGCCCACCTGGACAATGGAGTAAAGCTGAATTTATCAAACAGGACTATTGTGGATGATAATAATACTGTAAAGCTATCCCTCGAGCAGATGGTGATCGGATCGGATGATAATATCGAAATAGTACCCCAGGAGGTTAAGGAGCAGGTTATTAAGGCTCCGGAATTTGACATAGAGACTGTGGACGGAATGGATGGTACTTCCGGTATCACCGGTAAAGACGGAGAGGACGGAGAGAGCGGTAAAAACGGTGAGGACGGAGAAGAAGGAGAAGCCGGAACAGAAGGCGAGGATGGTAAAGCAGGAGCTGATGGAGAGGACGGCAAGACAGGTACCGACGGAGAGGCAGGTAACCCCGGTGACCCTGGCATAACCGGAACGACCGGTGTTAATGGTGTGAATGGAATCAACGGCCTAAACGGAGCGAATGGTGCTTCCGGAGCGAATGGTGCTAAGGGACAGGAAGGAAGATCGGGGGATGATCTGGCGAATGAACAGAACCCCGGGGGCAATGGCTCCGAGAATGTAAATAATATAAAACTACCGGTCTTTGAAATCAAGGAGCTAAATGTAAATACCACCGGTGTGAAGGCTAAGATTGCTGTGAAGGATGAGGAGAACCGTCTGGATCCTTCTCAAAGCTTTACGCTTCAAATTATTGAAAACAATACGGGCAAGATAGCCGTACTTGCAGTTCTGGACTCCAGTCAAAGGGAGTTTGACTACGAGTATAATGGATTATTGCCGAATATGGAATACCGGTTGCAGATAGAAGCCAGCTACGTCGTAGATAACACTCTATTCAAGCGCTTCTTTGTTAATAAGCTGTTTATAACAGATACCCTCGGGATTACCATTTCCAAAGCCTATGCGACAGAAAAGTCATTGGCGATTAATGTTAAGGCAATGGAATACTCTAAGGTGGCGGGAGCGGACTTGCAGCTGACGGATATGGCCGGTAATCCCATCAGAACGAATGAGATTAGTCTGATACAGGCAGCCGAGGCAGAGGGCTGTGAGGTCGTATTTGAGAATCTATTACCAAATACGGAATACAGAGTCAAGGTCGTTAATATTGAAATGAGCTATGATACCAGTCTGGTAGCACCTCCCGAATTCAGGGAAGAGACCTTCATGACTCTCAAGCGCTCTCCTGTCTTGGGGACGCCTGAGGTTGTGGTAAACAAACGCAGCAGCTGCTTCGAGCTGATGCTGGATCAAGTAGTTGATTTGGATGGAGCAATCCTTCGATACCGATATGAGATATACGAGGTTGGCTATACCGGCCAGGATACTCTGGTGAAGACATTATATAACAATACAAATGACATGATTCCATGCTATGTAGATGACGTTGTAATAAAGCACGGCTATAATTACCGGGTCAGAATCGTGGCAGAATGCTTTGATAACGAGAAGAAAATAGAATTTGCCAGTGCTTTCTCGGATATTGTAAGCCTAACGGGGGATAATTTCCCGATTGTATTATTCGAGAAGGATGATGCGGGAACCCATCATGATAAGATTACCGGTAGGATATTAATTAATACCAACGGAGCAATTCTGACCGTTAATCCAACGAATCCACTGATTATAGAGTATAAAAGCTCCAAGGGTGATGTAGAAAGCTATCAGATCACGGAGGTTCCAACCTATACTCTGATCGACAAAACCAAAACACTCTATACAATACCCTTTACAGAGGGTAATCTGCTGAAGGCAGATAATTATATCATAAGCGTATATGGGACAATTGATTTAAATGACGGCGCCGGAGCGCGAAAGAGAAGTCTCGTGGGCAGTGTCGTTGTTAAAACAGATATCCCGGCCTCCTTCACCGCAATATTTTCCCAGGATGCTGATCTGACCAGTCCCGTATCCTTTAAATTAGGTCTGGCAGATGCCTCCGCTGTAGATTCCAGTGCCTATGAGGCCAGTACCATACAGACCATAACACTTAACCTTTACAACGGAGACGAGACAGCGGTTACCAGTAGTGCACCGATCGCCACATATACGATGGTAGGAACAGAGGGGAGTAATTATAACAGTACTCTGGGTAAGAGTATATACGGCACCAGGTCAGTGACGCTGACAGAGGCGGACTTTAATATTTCCGCCTCCACCATCACCTCCAACAAATATACAGTGGAGATTGTCTCCATTCAAGATTACACCAAATACGGCAATGAATTTATTGTAACCAACAATGTCAAAACCTTTTCAAAGCAGGCGACTCTTCCGAATCTGGATTATATCGACAAGGAGAGGGGACTTAACATAACGCCGATTACCTTGGCTAACATCAGTCAGTATGTTACGGATGCAGATGAACTTCGAAGCTATGAGGTATTCAATCCGGATATTATTCTGGGATATGAGGTCAGTGCCGCATACTTTGATAATAGTGCCCAGCTGGTACAAAGCTTTCTCTATTATGTATACGAGGAAGCAAACTATACAAGAATGCCTAGCTCTCAGGAGTTCTATCTGACGAATACGGCAATTGCATCCAAAGAAGCAGTGGTTTCGGAATATGGAGGAGTACCCAAGGCTGTCTTCCTTTTTGGGAAGAATGAAGCCTTACAGATGAGCAGAGGAAGTAAGTATGTGTTTACCTATCGTGCAAAGCTGAAGCAGACCGATTCTACCGGAGCAGCCCTGTATTTCCCTGAAATGGTGGACTCGAAGGTGGTAATCCGGTCAGCAACGGCAAATGCCCCCTATCAGAAGCCGGTATTCCGTTTCTATCCCTGGTCCTCTAATACCAATAATGCGATTTGGAAATATTACATAAATGCTCCGGATACCGAAGCAATAGCCAGCGATTTCCTTATAACCGGAGGAACGCTGTCCTCTGATAGCAGGATACCGAAGCTGAACAGGTACAACACCTCAACCGATAAGGTGGAGCTGAATATTAATTCTCTGAGTCAGGGAGCTGTCTATTCCGTTAGTATTAGGACCAGGCAATATAAAGCGATTTACAAGGATGTAATAGATAATTCATTGATTAGTCAGTATCACGACAGAATTTATGACTTTCATAACTCTGACGGGACCGCAATGCGCTTTGAAATGAAGGATGATACGGAGTATAACCGTTATCGCATTGATGTAACTGTGGCGGATGCGGATTCCATGGATCAGCTGTCCAGATTGGTCTGTCTGAAGGTGGGTGTATATGATACGCTGAGTAATCTTCTGAAAACCATCACGGTTCCTCTGGAGAACCTCACAGGAACCCAAGCGGTTGCCTTCCTCTACTATACCTCTCTGGAGGATTATTTCTCCAAGACACTGTACTATAAGGTGACAGCCGTTTATGATACAGGAATATCCGGATTTGACGGAGCCACTGACGGCTCTGCCAGAGCCCTGCAGATATTACCCAGGACCACCAGGGGAAATTATATCACCTTGAATTATACGAACAGCGCTCTGTTTGAGGATGTCTCCGGCAATGCCAAGAGCTCTTACTTCGGTATATCAAAGGTGGATTACCAGCTTCCCACGATTACCATGGATTATCAGAGCCGTATCATATTAAGTTACAGCAGTAAAATAAACATCAACTCGGATGAGTCCGGTGCCAGACTGCAAAATCTCAGCGGACAACCGAATATCACACTGAAGAAGCTCCAGGAGGTTTCCTTGCAGACCACATCCGGGGCAGAGTATGTCAGCTATTCGCTTACCAGCATGACTCCCACAGTGAATCTGAATAATGGCGCTGCTCTCACCATCTATACTACAATCTCCTCTGCCAGAGTGGACTGGATCCTGGAGGGCCACGGGGCCAAAATGGACCTGCATGAAATTAAGGATAATAAATTTTATATGGAGCTCTTCCGAATCAGCGCTACCTCCATTAAGGAGCCGACCGGCAGAATTTTTGAGACGGAGGTAATCAAGGGTGATAATACCTATACCACAAACATCAATGAGTTAAGCAGCAACACAAAATACGGAGTTCAAATTTACTATATCGATTCCAGGACGGGGGCTAGGGTATATCCGATCAATGCATATAAGCCCACAGCGAGTCCGGCCTCCAATATATACTATTTTACCACCAGTGACTCGGTAGTAGTGGAAGCAGATCCGGCTGTTCCGGTTACTTATATAGCCAATGCTTATCTGGATAAATATCTTCAAATCAAGTACGGCCTGAACCAGACCCTGGGCTTTGACATACAGTATTCCCTGGTGAAGAAGAAGGGTACGAATTATGTGGTAATGCTATCCTCGAAGGAACTGTCAGATAGAGGTATTATCCGTACCCCGGCGGTTAACAGAGAGAAAATGACCGAGCAATTTCGGTTGCTGCCCGGCCAGGTGTATTGGCAGGAGGGAGGAAAAACAGTATATTTCCCGTTCAATCAGAAGGACTATTACCTGTGCATCAAGCCGGTATCTGAATCCAATCCGCTGGATGAGCTGGGTAATCCGATTTACATCCAGTTAGATATTCCGGAGCTGAACACCCCCTTCTATAATATCAAAACAATACCGGATAACAATAAAGTAACCTTTCAGGTATCCGTTGTTGACATAGGCCGCGTTATGGTAGGCGGACATTATAAGGTGAAGGTGCTGAACTCCGCAGGGGAAGATATTACCCCGACAGCGTACAAGAACGTAACCTATAGTATTACAGATCCGTTGAGCGTAGTGATGGACAGTCTTCCTGCGAATGATTATGCTGTGTTGAAGCTGTATACCGTATATGATATGAAGAACACAGGGTTAACAGAGGATGGAACCATACTCGCAGATATCAGGGATATCACCTATGATAATCTGGATACTGCCGGCTATCTTAAAATAAGCAGCAGCGGTTATCCGCTTAGTACGAAGGGGTATGATCTGGGTACTGTCCAGATCGCCCAAAGCAGTGTTGATCTGGCCAGGGTATATTTCACGAATGCGGTTAACCTGAACAAAATCCGCTTTATCCGCTATGTGGTCATCAATGGAGGAGGAGTAAATTACAGCTACAGTGAGATGTTTTCACCTCAGCCTGCCAGTGGCACAAACAGTTATTATTATGAATTAAGTCATCGGTTTGCAACCACGGGAGTTTACCAGATTCAGATCAGATTCTATGACGAGAGCATGAATAAGCTGGATGATATTGCTTTGATCTATTATAAAAACTACTAAACCGGGGGGAATGGAAATGAGAAAACTGGATAAGAAAAGCTTGTTAACCATTTATGCCTTTGGTTTATTAACGGCAGCGATTATAGGACTAAACCTTATTATGGTCGTAAAGCAGGTACAAAAACAGCCCAAACCCTATAAGCTTACCTCGGACTGTATCCTGTATGATGAAGCCAACCGACTGATTACCCTGACAGGTAACAGTACCGTCAAGAAGAAGTGGGACGGTAATTATTATCTGCAGCTGGAGGATCACAGTGAATATTGCCTGGGGGCCCAGGCGGTTGCTTATGAGCCGGGCAGCGGGATACTCAAAACCTTTGGAGGGGGCTATCAGGTAATGGAGGATGCCACCGTCACAAAGCTTTCGGAAGTTACAGAAATCAAAGACTTCAGTAAGGAAGGCTTTTATAAGCTGGGCGACAGAAAATATCTGCTGACAGGGAATAGCATCATGTCTGCAGACGGTGCGTTAACGACAGGCAATTATGTCTATATTGTGATTGATAAGTCTGGCAATGCCCAGATATTGAATCATGAAATCAATACGAAAACTCTCGAGCCTGTGATTCTGGAGACTGCTGCAATAGAGTTTGATATCGCCCATGAACAGCTGGCCTTTGGCAATAACGAGGTTAATTTAAAATTTATTAACGGAAGCACCAATGAATATACCGAATTGATCAGGGACTATCTGCAATCGACGGAGGAGGTAAAGGAAGAAACCGAAGATGTAATTCACCTGGTCATCCGCGGAGGCAGTGGCGGAATCGGTGGTGATGGCGGAACCGGAGGACTCGGAGGCATCGGCGGAGACGGCGGAAAAGGCGGTACCGGTGGAGCCGGAGGAGACGGTGGAATCGGAGGAGAAGGTGCAGACGGTGGAGCCGGAGGAGACGGTGGCTTTGGTGGCAACGGAGGAACCGGAGGAACCGGAGGCAACGGAGGCAATGGCGGCAATGGCGGCAACGGAGGTAACGGAGGCTTCGGCGGCAATGGAGGTAAAGGCGGCAACGGAGGTAAGGGCGGCAATGGTGGAGATGGTGCAACCGGTATTTATGAGGATAACCCACTGCTGAATTATATCCGATTACGTGGAATAGCGACTTATGCCAATCGCATTACGGTGAACTATTATGCTTCCGATCCGGAAAATGCATATGGTGAGGTATTTGTAACCGTAACACCGGCAAGTAAGGCTGATATTGCAGATTCGGCGATCAGGAAGGTAATCGATCTCGGAGATGTCAGTATTGACTTTCATGCTTTGCAGCCGGATACCAGTTATATTGTGAAGATAGGCTATCGAAGCTATGGTACTACCAAGGATGTCATCGTGGATACCGTTACGGTAAGAACCGCAGCGATCAATATCAAGGTCAGCGTTAACTCTTTCTCCATCGCTGAAAAGTATCTGGACTGCAATGTGCAGCTGGATAAAAATTATGTTGTAGGACAGGCAACCCTTCAGCTGTTTACAGCGGAGGGCGTCGTTTCCGAAATTAGTGTTGATGTGGCAGCAGCGATATCAGATAGTGGCTGGAATTATGTATTTACCGGAATACCTACGGATAAGGAGCTGCGGCTACGATTCATAAATGTTACTTATGAGGACGACCTAATCGATTTGCCGGATGTATTCATTGTAAAGGCTTCTTCACCGGCTATAACACCAACCCCGACACCAACCCCGACACCGACACCAACCCCGACCCCGACACCAACACCGGACCCGGACCTGTAATACAGAGAGAAGCTGTTAATTGAACAAGGATACTAGCCGGAGTAAACCGGTAAATTATAAGAAGAGGTGAGCTATATGGAGTCTATTTTATCTTCAACCATAACTGCAATCGGAACCATGTTGGGACTGGCTTTTTTGGGGATCGGTATCGGAATGGGTATCATGGGATCTAAGGTGGCAGAGGCAGTAGGACGTAACCCGGAAACCAAGAATGATATTGTACGTTCCGTGATGATGATTGCTATTGTATTAACGGTATTGCTATTATTATTGTTTTCCTTCATTTTTCTCTTATTATACTTTAACCCCTTTGCCATCAATTAAGGAAGTGGAGGATTGTTTATGGGTTCCAGCCTGATTGCAGCATTGGTTGTGATGCTGATTATGACATTGTTCGCTTTTATCATACTTCGAATTGTTGCGATGAATACAGGGAATGTGCTCCGTGATAATGTAGTGAAACAGCTCCAGTCCTATGACTCCATCATCCGGAGAAAAGAATCCGAGCTCACGGAGATTAAGAAGCAGATTGAGAATGAGCAAAAGAGACTTACGGAGCAAGGGAAGGTCGACAGCTGCTATGAGCAGCCACCCGGCGGGACAATAATAACAGCGACAGCAGAATATTGTAACTACGACTTTCTATCGGATTACAGGAATATTAAGAATACCTTTCTCTTTCCGAAAGCAGCTATCCTTGCAGAGATACGGCAAGATAACAAGGAAGCGGAGCAAAGAGCTTTGTACCGGATATATGAGAGCATCTGTGACAAATTGACTCTGGATATTGTATATAAGCTGTCCGTATGTACCGGGGAGGAGCAATTGGAAATTCTTATGGATATCCTGAGCAAGGAGGAACAATCCCTTCTGGAGGAATTCAATAAGCAGAAGGAACCCTTCGACTGTCTGCAATTTTACCACTGGCTTCAAGTGCAGCTGCAGCTGAAGGACTATAGGTTATATGTAAAAACCGGAGAAAAAAGCGATAGCTTTCAAGAGCTTGGAGATAACATCAATACGGAGTACGATGAAGAGCTCTGTGAAGGCTTTCAGGTTATGCTTGGCAGCAGGCTGTATGATTATGGCATAAGAAGATGTGAATTGGTATAACGATGGGGGATTATATGAGCAAACATATCGATGAATTGGTAGATAGAAAAATTAAAGCAATAAAGGAACGAAATAATATCCTGGAGGTAGGACGAGTCACGAGGATTCACAGCTATATGCTGGAGGTGGAGGGCTTGGAGAATGCCGGCTTCTTTGAAAGAGTCAGGATTGAGGATAAGGCCGAGGGCTATGTCAGCGCCATTCATCAAAAAAGTGTTGTAATTGCTGTTACTAAGAAGACGTCAGAGATTCATATTGGTGATGCGGTAATTGCAACAGGTAATGAATTTTGCGGTCTGTATTCTAAGGAATCTGTGGGACATATCGTAGATATGTTCGGTGAGGATAAGCTGAGCGGTAAACGCTTTGACGACACTCTGGAGCTGCCAATTGAGACAAAGCCTATTCCGATTATGGAACGTGCCAGTGTTAACCGTCCCATGCTGACCGGAATCACCGGAATTGATATGATCTACCCGATTGGCTGCGGCCAACGACAGCTGATCATCGGAGATAAGAAAACAGGAAAGACACAGATTATTCTTGATACCTTTGTAAATCAGAAGGATAAGAAGATACTCTGTATCTATATTGCGGTCGGTAAGACCAAGAAGGAAGTAAAAGAGGTTTATACCGAGCTTCTAAGGCGCGGAGCCATGGATTATACCATTATTTTGGCCGCCTTCAACGATGAATGCCCTCCTGTACTGATTAATACCCCGTTAGCAGGGTTGGCCATCGCACAAAAGCACATGCTGGAGGATCAGCTGGATGTTCTGGTGGCAATCGATGATTTAAAAAAGCATGCGGATGTGTACCGTGAGATCAGCCTTCTGACGGGAAAGATACCGGGCAGGGATGCGTATCCCTCGGATATGTTTTATACCCATGCAAGATTATTGGAAAAAGGCTGCCAGCATAGGAACGGCGGTTCCATTACAATTTTACCTGTGGTTGAGACGAAGGGCGGAGATATCACAGACTACATCTCCAGTAATGTGATTTCCATAACGGATGGACAGATTGTATTATCCACCAGAAATTTTGAGGACGGACAGAAGCCGGCGATCGATTACGGGCTTTCGGTATCCCGTCTGGGCGGCGCAGTTCAGACAAAGGAGATTAAGAAAATCGGAGCAGTAGTAAGAAGAGAGCTGTTATCCTATCTGGAAACCTGTGATGTATATGAGCTGGCCAATATGGACGAAATGAGTCCTGAGCTGAAGGAGAAGATGCTCAACGGCAAGGAGATAAAGAAGCGTCTGATGCAGTACAAATTCAGCCCCTGCTCCCTCGATGAGATGAGTTCAAAATTCTATGGACTTGTAGATTATGAGTAAGCGTGAAGAAAACCATCATCACACTTCTATGGGGAGGCAAGGATAATATGAATACGAAAATCATAGTGAAGGTTATGAATTTCCATTCTCTGATCCGGGTGGATGCCGCCAGAAAAAAGGCGGAGAAGTATGTCCTGCTGGAGAAGGAGGCTTCCGATATCATCGATATGATAGTAAATAACCGTAATTTCATATTGGATAAGAAGTTTTGGGAGTTGGATCGGAACAAACCGGCCCTGAATATTTATTATGGCAGTGACTACGGCTTTTGCGGTGGGATTAATTATCAGGTAAACCAGCTGCTCGATACGGATGAGGGTTCGGAAAAGATATTAATTGGTAATAAGCTTCATAACGGAAACCGGAATATACTTCTTAAGTTACCCAGGGAGGAATTTATTCCCCGATACCACGAGGTGGAGGAGCTTCTGGAGAACAGCATCCGAGGCAGAGAGCATTCGGAGATTAATTTGATTTATAACCACTTTAATAATACCAGCAGTATTGAACTGAGAAAGAAAAAGATCTTCCCTTTCTTAATTGATATGGAGGGAAAGGGGAAGTACAAAGAGGATTATTATGTTGAGGGAGACGCCAACAGGATTTTGATTAATCTGGTCACCTCCTATCTTAATTATGAGGTGAAGATAGCTGAGGTCAACAGCTATGCCTCTGAAAATATCCTGCGGCAGAACAGTACTACGGAATCTCTGAAGAAGATTGAAGAGCGGGAACAGGTTGCATGGATGGAGGAGCGGAAGGAGAAAACGAAGAAGGAATTCAACAAAGTAATCGATAACTATTCGAAACAGATGAGTATGAAGGCTTAGAGGAAGAGCATTTAAATGGTTATTGTTAGCCCCCCTAGCGGGCAGGAGGTATATGAATGAGTGTTGGGAAGATTATCTCAATCTCCGACATGAGAGTAGAGATACTGTTGGAACAGAATAGATTGAAGCTTCGTGATATTGTTTACACGAAGCTAAAGGATAGGATACTCCGTTTTGAGATTGCCAGGCTGGATGGGGCGATTGCCATGGCCATTCCCTTCGAGCATGTTATCGGGCTTCGCAGAGGAATGGAGGTAGAGCTTCATGAGGGTGGCATGTCCATGGAGTATTCCGATGAGATTTTGGGAAAGGTCTTTGATTCCTATGGTAATCTGATGGATGGCAAGATCATTAAGAATCCGGTTACGAAGAATATATACGAACGGAACATGGAGTTTGGCGAGATTGATATCGACGGAGAAATCCTATGGACCGGGATTAAGGTACTGGATTTTTTTGCACCTATGCAGAAGGGCTTCAAGATGGGACTACTCGGCGGTGCCGGTGTAGGTAAAACGGTATTTATCAAGGAATTAATCAACAATGTATATAAAGGACTGAAGTCAAATTCCGTATTTGTAGGGATCGGTGAACGCTCCAGGGAAGGTAAGGAGCTCTATGATGAGATGCTGGAGGATGATCTTCTGGATAAAATGGCAATCACCTTCGGTCAGATGGGTGAGAATTCCATGAACCGATCCAGAGCAATTTACAGCGGACTGACTCAGGCGGAATACCTCAGGGACGAGAAGCATCAGGATGTATTGATGTTTGTTGATAACATCTACCGGTTTGTACAGGCGAATGCGGAGCTGACTGCCGAGATGGAGCAGATGCCGATTGATAACGGCTATTCCTCCACGCTGCTATCCGATATCGCCGCGGTAGAGGAACGGATTAACTCCACGAAGAATGGCTCCATCACCTCATTCCAGACGGTTTTTATTCCTGCGGACGATATGAACGATGCTGCGGTTCATGCGATCACCTCCCATTTTGACGGTATGGTTGTTTTAGACCGTAAGGTGGCAGAAAAGGGTCTCTATCCTGCGGTAAACGTGTTCCGTACCACCAGTAAGCTGGTCAGTGTGGACAAGGTGGGAGAGCGCCACTATAACCTGGTGCAGGAGGTAATCCGGTACATGTCCCGCTATCAGAAGCTGGAGGAGATCGTGGCAGTCTTAGGAATTGAAGAGCTGTCTGCCGAGGATTACAACATCTTCTTCCGATCCAGAAAGCTTAGAAACTATTTTACCCAGCCCATGTTTATCGCGGAGCAGTTTACGAATATACCGGGCAAATTTGTTGACATCGAGGATGTACTGGATGATGTGGAAGCGATACTGGCAGGTAAATATGATACTACGGATGAGAACAGATTTACCTATATCGGTAATCTGCATGATTATAAGGTAACCAGGAAGTAATTCAGGAGAAATGAGGCTGCACATGAATAAGGATGCTCTGAGCTTCGAAAAAAAGCATATTGAGGTAATCATCATCAGCTTTGAGAAGGAATTTCAGATTTTTCACAATGTCAGGCTACTGCGTCTGAAAAGCAAGGACTATAACCTGCTGATGATGGTGGATTATATGCCGGTTGTGGGAGAACTGGAGGGGATGTTGACCATTGTATCGGAAAACCAGGAAGTGAGCTTCGAGAACATCCGGGGCTTCTATGTGATGAAAAATAATGTGTTCAAGCTGCTGGTCAAGGAGGACTCTCATGTCGAGTAGTGTGCTTGAGAATTTATTTTCCTATGGAGAGTATATCGTTTTTACTTCCTTGGTAATCATCGCCCTGGCCATTGTCGCCTCCGTATTGGTACGCCTCCTTAATTGGAAATCCGTTTCACTCAGGCTTCTGGGCATCTTTGCAGGAATAAGACAAATGAAGCTGCTAGCCTTGGCTATCCTTCTGGTACGCTTTACACTGATATGGTATATCCTGATATTTGGAAGGAAGCTTAACCTAAGCTTTATTATTTTTGGAATAGGGGCGACGCTGACCATACATCTGTTGATTGCGGACGTTGGCAGTATGCTGATGGATTTTCTCTATACTGCCGTATCCTTCGGAGGTGCTTATGCCAGCTGCCTTCTTAAGGCATATTTGTATGGAATCCAGCGGAAGGTCCCCATTCTGATCATGGAGATTGCCGTGGTCCTGACGATTATGGCGATCACAATATTTGATACCCTATTTTGCATCCGTACCATAGCGATGCAGAATATGAAGAAGAAACGCAAGCTTAGTCTGCAGGGACTTATTCAGATGGCAGGACTTCTGTTCATTGGAATCTGTATGACATTACTGCCATCCTACTTTATGAATCGGATCGATACCAAAGTAATCAGGCAGAATTTGTTTCAATATACGGAGCAGGGCAGGGTGGATTTTACCGGCTTAAGCCGTGTCACAAAGTCAGGAACCGCCAGCGTGATAGAAAACAAGGGGATCATAACCCATCTGGCAGATACTCCGCTGTATTATTCAGAGGAGCAAAAAATTCTCCTGCCTGGAGTTGTCTCCATCATACAGCCCAGACTATCCCTGACGAACCGGATAGCCAGCTTAAGCTGCCTGTATGAGAAGGATGGGAAGTACTATGTGGAGAATGAGAAGAACGTAATCCGTGTAACTGACTTTTTTCTGTTTGACGGTAAGAATACCTATCTGTTTTTTGAACCTGTTACCATTACCTGGGGAGATATGAGCCTGGAGCTGTCCCCGTTTTCCTTTATCGAGGTCAGATATAACCGTTCCATCTATGTGTTTGATCGCCTTACCGAGTCCTATGCACAGATCATGACCGGTATGAATGAGGTTACAACCACGATATCCGGAGGAGTTACGATAAACCTAAGTGCAGATATTATCTCCAGAGAAAACGGGCAAGAACAGATGCTGTTTCTTCAGCCGAATTTGTTAGAGGATCTGAAGTAATGTAAGCCGGATGAATTGGGAGGCAGCAGATGATAAAGCATAGACCGTATAGAATTCTTTTGAAAAATATAGTAATACAGCTGGTAATATCATTACTATGCTATTTTTCGGCTCTCCTTTTTATTCCTGAGGCTTTACAACCGGAGGAAACTGATCCGTCAATTCCCTTGTATGGTTCCGGAGTTGCTATTATGGACGAGAAGCTTCCTTCCCTGTTAAGGCAGGAGCTAATTGAGAAGGAGCATAAAATTAAGTATTACGAATTTGCCGATACCGATGTTTTAAGTATCATAGGGCAGGAGTATTATATCAAGGATCCGAATTCGAAGAAGGAAGCGGTAAGGATCCTTCCGGATTATCCGTTGATTTTTGATAACGGGGCATATTTATATCTGTATCATGGGGGCTTTCAGCTGGTCAATGAGGAGCTGGTTGAGCTTGAGGCTGAGGAGGGAAGCTGTCTGAGAGAGGGCAGAGTTTATAACCGGGACAGGCTTTCTGAGGAAAGCGGGGAGGTTATTCTTCTTAAGCTGCCCAACGGTCTGTATATTAACACCCAGCGCTTATGGATTGAACAGAGTACCTCCCTCGTAGAGATAGAGAAGAATTGTGTTCTGTCTTTCGGCGAGAATATCATAGCCTATGGACGCCTTATGGAGGAACAGCAGGGTCTTAAGCTGGAGGTAATCGAGGACCCCATGGATATTGTCAGAGTTGGCAGTAACCGCATGTCCTATGACAGCTTTCTGGAACGATTGAACCCCGGGACCGGTGAAATAGAGGCTGCATTTGAACTGATTATGGAGGAACCGCTCTATCAGTATTTTCTAGGAAACCGATATGATTACACCGGTACGAAGAAGCTGTTCTGGTCAAGGAAGGGATACTTTTGTGAGCCGGAGGAGAGAAAGTTCTATCTTCCCTGCACACCGGTGTATTATTCAGAGGACAAAAGACTTCTGCTTCCCTGTGACTATGAATTAATACAGCCTAAGCTTTTTCAGATACATAAGCTCCCTGCCCTGACACAGATTACCGCAGGGGAGGGGACTGTCTACACCAGCTGGAGGGATATCCGTAAGACCTATTCGGATGTCATAGCTTATGATGGAGAGGACACCTATCTGTTTTTCAATGACACAGAGCTAACCTGGGGAGATGAAAGCTATCAGCTTTCCCCCTTTTCCTATGTGGTAACCGGAGAGGATGGCAGCATCGGACTTTATAACTACGATACCGCAGAGTATTTACAATTTATTACGGAGGGCAGCAATCAGGTGAAGGCCTGTGTAGCCGGAGAATTTACCGTAAACCTAAGTGATGATATTCTGTACCGCCCGGACGAACAAGAACAGCTACTCTTCTCAGATCCGTCATTGCTTCCGATTGACCGATAGAAAGGAATCAGAGTATGAAAAAGAACAGATTGATGATAGGAATGATATATGTAATCTCGTTGATTACAGTACTTCTGGTTGTCCTTCTCATCAGAAGCAATCAATACTCAGCCTATCTCGTTATGAATAGTGACGGTTATTTGATGAGTAAGAATAATCTGGTCAAAAATATGTTCAATGCTAACATGATTCTGGAGGATACCGCTTATGATGCCGCAGGCTTCCAAACCTCATCCGTGGTTTATGAGAAAGCCGGCAAGTACTATATGGGTGATGATAAAGTACTGATTCAGGACGAGTTCCCTCTGTTTGTCAATAATGAATCCGCTCTGCTGTGCCTGACGGATTCCGCAGTATTAATTTCGGATATCTTTGAAACTGCAAAATGCTATAACGGTCTTTATATCAATAACGGCTTGAGCTTTAATCCCGATATGGAGAGAGCTTATCGGGAGGAGTTTATTCTGATGGGCTTAAGCAATGGGCTGTATGTCAATACGATGACGATGGAGATATCCGGCAATCTCTTTGTTTCAGAAACTGTTCCAACGAATTCCATTCTGCGTTTTATGGAAAATGAAATCCGCATCTATAGTTTAAGGGACGGTGTATTTATTCCTTCCCTGATCGAACCGGTGAACAGTGCAACACAAATCACCATCGACCAGAAAACCTATGGGTATTATGATTTCTTGGAGAAGCTTGGGTTGTATGAAAAAGGGGAGCTGCTGGAGAAGGAAGCCAGGAAGCAATCGAAGGATAATACGAAGGCATCGGTAACGCCAAAGCCTGTCCCGGTGGTTTCCGTACAAGACACGCCGGATAATAATGATTTACTTCCTGAGAAGGAAGGTAAAACCCCGGTATCCGGGGATGCTGTGCCGGCCAAACCCACGGTAATCCCTGCTGCCAAAGCAACTCCGGCTCCCGAGATCACGGATCTTCCTAAGGATTTCGAAAAAGACGAGGAGAATGAGGAGAAGGATAAAGAGGAGGGGTATCGTGATTTTGTAGAGCAAACCGGCCCGAAGCAGGAGGTAAAAAAGCCATTGCCACCGAAAGAGGCAGAGGTTCAGGAATTACCGGAGCCTGTATTACCGGGTGGAGAGGGACCGCAGCTTGAGGAAGAACCTATCGATGTTCCGGAGGAGGATTCGGAGGAAAGACCGGGGAATCCCGACTGGAAGAAGCCGGTAGTTACCCTGGGGGATTTCTATGGAACGGTCTATCATGTAGTGTCTTCCGGAATGGTAGTCGAAAATGCGGAATATCTTTATCGGACCGGAGTAAGCTTTAGTATTTACCAGGATCAAAGACTGGTAATGAGAAAAGCATATCAGTCCTCAGCCGATGTCAGTGTCGGGCCTTTGCAGCCGGATACGGAATACAAAGTGGTTGTGGATATGGACTATTATGATAAATATGGCTTTAAGAAGACAGAAAGTATTACGGAGATTAAGGTACGGACCAGACCCTTAAGCGAGTTAGTACCTCTGAAGCTGAATTGGAGTAACGGTGATATTTTCTATAACAAGATCCAGCTTCGGAACCTTTCCATTACCAATACAGTAAAAGGAACAGCCCCGGTAACGGGAAGCAATTCTACTTCGACCTCCCGGGATAGCTATATTGAGACGGTCCAATACATCAGCCGGGTGGAAATCCTCCTGACCGCAACGAAGGCCTCCGATACAGACTATAAGCTGATCATGGGCGGTACGAGCATGGCAGATTTTCGTACGGGGAAGCAGATACTATATGAATCCTCGGGCAGAATTATATCCAATACGGAATACAGCTACAGCTTTGTTGTATATGACCGTTTTGGTAATATACTGCCTTTGGAAGGCTCGGATAAGGGGATGACCCATACCTGTAAGCAACCGCCGAAGGCAGAGATCACAATTACAAAAAACGAAGTAAGGGATATTGAACTGGATATCCTTATTAAGAATACGGATGAAGCTGCGGTGAAGGAGGGAAGCATATACTTCAGCCTTTTTGACAGTAAGGATAACCCGGTAGCTTCAACCGTATCGGTAAAGGATAAGGCCGGCAATTATATCATAGAGAAGGAGCATGGGGAGGCCCATGCCCTCACTGCGGAGATAAATACCGTACAGTTTTTGGATCTTCTGGATTACGAGGTATATAAGATACGAGTATATTGTGACTATGATATTAATAACGGACTGGGAATCTATGAGGATGGGACCATTGGGGAGATGAGCTTTACAACTATGCCGATCTCTTCCCTGGGATATGCCTTCTTTCAAATTGAGGTTAATCGGATACTGGAGGACGGTGCTGAGTTTGTCATCAGCCTGGATACCAAACGGACCGATAGCAGACTGGTTAACTTAATCTCTACTCTGGACATTTCCTTTACGAAGGATAAAACTTCGGATGGTACGGGAATCCAGGTGAATTATTACAGGGAGGGAACCGCCGGACCGGTTACTGCACCGTCCGATCAAGCTCCTAATAATGGTTTGGTCTCCATGACCGGTGAAGAGATTGCACTGTTGAAGACCACGGATGATATTACCGGAGAGAGTACCGCTTTTGTGTTTACGGTGGATCATCTGGAGAGCTTTACAAAATATAAAATCAGCATAAAGCCGAAAGCAATCATGGGGACACAGGAAACACAGGTGTACCGTGACATCAGCACCTATTATTCGCCTGAGAGCTTTATGACGATGAAAAAAACACCGGTGATTGAGATGGAAGCCATCTATGCATCCTCAACCTTTATTAAGCTGTACGGTGTAGAGGTAAACGATCCTGACAATGCTATTGTAGCTTATCCGGTCACAGTATTCGTATATGATGATAAGGATACGCAGATTGCCACATATGAAATACCCTCCAAGGAAAAGGTATTCGCAATTGATGTATCTAAGCTTACGAGGGATAAGAAATATACCTTCCGTTTTTTTGCCAAGGAATATAACAACGGCTATGATATGAGTACCTTCCGGAAGAATTATGAGATTTATTATTCCAAGCTATCTGAAACAAAGCAATACCTTACGGTAACTACCAAAGAAGCGGTCTATGGCTCCAACCAGCTGCTTGGTTTGGATGATATGCGGTTGAATCAAACCCTTGAGATACCTGCCAAAAACATCAAGAGCTATAACTCAAGAGTCACGCTTTACCAGAATTACCGTTTCAGCAGCAACAGCCAGGTGAAGGCGAAGTTCAGCCTGGAGGTTGATTTCGGACAAGCCCTGTGGAACAGCTTCCAGATAGGATATTCCTATGTAAACCGTGCCACGAACTTCGATTTATATCTGGTGGATCCGGATAAGAATCCCGGTGCCCAACCCTTTGCCAGCTGTCTGACAGAGTTGACCAGAGGTTCCGAATACCGTAGATGGACAGAGCTGCAGCTTCTTCCGGAGACAACCACTCTAACAGGCAAACAGACCATTTATATTGTAGCTTCTACAGTGAACGGCTCCGGCGGAATCAATTGTCTATGGGGGGTTCGCTTCCATCAGGCACAGGTTAGTAAGAAGGGAAGCTATTATGCTGATATTAATGTGAGGGTTGGAGACCCGAAGGAGGAGCTGGGAAGCATTCCGTCGTATAAGCTCAAGATCTATAAGGATAATATCTGGGTGGATACAAGACGGCATGACTGGATAAAAAATGAGAACGGTACCTATACTTTGAACATGTATCAGGTTGCCCCGGACCAAACCTTGACTCTGGTGGACGAAAAGATATTTAACGGTGAAGACCGGCTTTGTGATACAGACTTTTATTATGAGGTGGAGCAGGGACATCACACCTACCGGTTTGAGCTGTGGGCAGTTGTTTATAACTACGAGATAAGCTTAAGCCAGGAGGAATTTACTACCGAAGAAGAAATCCTTGGCATCCGTACTGCGGACGAGCTGGCGGATGTCCGTTATGGGTTGGATAAAAAGTATTACGTATTAAAGGATATCGAGTTCCCTCTGGGGTGGAATAATATAACCAACGGCATCAGCTTTGACGGAGAACTGGATTTCAGAGGGCATACCTTAACCTATAACAGCGCATCCTATCTGATTCATACCCTCGGATATTATGGTTCCCTTAAGAACCTGGTCTTTACCTACGTTGACGGCTGGGGCTCTGATGTGGAGAGAAAGGCTGACCGGATTGTATACATAAATTATGGCCTGATCTCTAATATTTTCGCATCACGTAATAATGGGAATGTAGCCCAGACCTTTAAAACAGATACGAGCGTAATCTGTCATACGAATAACGAGACAGGTATTATTGAAAATTTTGTTGTGGAATTTCCGGATTCCATGATAGTCACGAATACATCTGCCGGTGTCTGCGTCTATAATAAGGGTTTGATACGCAACGGTTACGTGTATGGTGAGCCGATTCGGATGACCGACAGCATCAATATAACGGAAGCACAGTTTTCCTCGAATAATGTTCTGGGTGGTGTTGTTGCGGTCAATCGTCAGACAGGTACGATCGAGAACGTATATTCCCTGCTTAATATTGAGACCAGAGCAGTAAAATCTGCGAACGATTATGCCTTTAATCTGGTTGCCATCAATGACGGCCTGATGCGAAACTGCTTTAGTGTCGGTGATGTGTATTATGGCGGCGAAATCAGACAGGACTTCGGACCGGCCTACAGAAATCGCTATGTAGGAAGTAATACTAAAAACATATTCTACTATTCCGACAAAAAATACGGAAATACAAACAATACCCTGATAGCAAAGCAGCTGCTGTATGATGAAACCTGGTATGACAGAATCTTAAATGCCTCGGGAAGCACCACGAGAAATCGAATCGATCTGGAGCCGGTCCAAAGGGGCTATTATCCTCATGTAGTATGGCCGACGCTTATGCCCTCCCAGGATAATATATCTCTTCCGAAGCTGACTAAGGAGGATCAGCTGGAGATTCTTGATGCCCATGTGACGGAACAGGGCCAGGATTATGCCAAGGCAGTAATCACCCTGGATAATCCGAACAAATTCTTATTGACAGACATCAGGGTACGCTGGCTGCAGACAGAAATTATCTCGCAGGAGGAGGACGGGGAGTTTTACCGTGTTACTGTACGTTTGACACAGCCGGAGGTCACAAAGTATTTCTCTAAATATGAGATAACCGGCTTTAACTACTCCTTAGGCTTCCGTGGAATAGAGCGGAGTATGGAGTATGCACCGGGAAAAGAGCCGACCGTTGATGCAGAGTTTTATAAGCCTATTACTAAAATAGAAGAATGGTACTCCATTAAGGATGATTATACCCAGAATTATCGTTTGGAAGCGGACCTGGATTTTCATTTCGCAGATTCAAAGGTATTGGTAATTCCAGCAAATGTCACCATGTCCACCTCACCTGCGGATGCTTTTAGGAAGGATGCTTTTTCCGGAAAGCTGGATGGGAATGGTCATAAGATTAGTGGTGCGGATACCGGTACCTACGGGTATGTCATCGGCAAGCTGACGGGTTCTATTAAGAATCTGACCATTGAGGACATCGATTCTACCCGGGGTAGCAGTCAGTTTAAGGGCTTTATCGGACGTATGCTGGAAGGCTCTCTGGTGGATAATGTCCATGTTATCGGTATGGAGGCAGTAAGCTATGAGCATTGTGGTGCAATTGCAGCCGAGATATACGGAGGGACTATTGCAAATTCCTCCGCCCATGACATCAGGATCAATACTACAGCAGACGGAAATTACACCCAATATGTCGGAGGTCTTGCCGGGAAGCACCGCCAGTCCAGCAGCAATACAATTTATGCCAATGGTACAATTCTGAATTGCTATGTGGATGGACTTGATATTACCGTTCATGCTGCCGGGGATTGCGGCGGGGTAGGCGGATTATTGGGTTTTGCCCGTGCCAGCGCCGATATACATAATGTTTATGTGATCAATGGTAAGATCGATACCGTATATAAAAATGTTGGTGGCCTGATTGGTGCAATTGATACCTATACCAATTCAGAATCCAGCCGTTATATGCTTAAGGACTATTATGTAGATGTGGATATTACTTCGATAACGGAACGGAGCGGAGGAGTAATCGGCTTTTGTCCGGTAGAGAACGGAGAGCTGGAGGAAAACGGTCTGGTTCTCGGGAATACATCAACGAGCCTTCCGAATCCAAGGGAAACCGGCCGGTTCTATGGCTACGGAAAATATTCAACAGGCAGGATATATGCTTACGAGTATTCCATTCTGAACGGTAAGCTTACTACCAATGATCCGGAGCTGTTAACCTATGATACACTGTGCAATCAGGAAACCTATGAACGGGACGGCCTTCTCTATTGGGATCCTTCGTTTGTCCGTAACAGTGCAGAACAGAAGCAGGGAATTTTACCGAAGCTAAGCTTTGTGGACAACGGTACACTGCTGCCCTATCAACAGGATTATCATCTGTTGCAGGAACCGATTAAGGTGACTGAAATTACAAGTAAAAATTATTCCACCGGTAATATCTACGTGGTTCAGATCGTCACAGAGCACTCACCGGAGCTTACAGTAACCGGAGCAGTATTCAACGGTTTAATGGCTGCTGCCCTTGCCGACCCTGAGGAGGCTGTCACGATTACGAGAACACAGACAGGAACCATACTGAAATATATTTTGGAGATCGAAGGGTATTATGATGCATATTATCTGACGGGATTGAGCTATACCCTTGGTGCAGCACCGGATCCAAAGATGCAGGAGTCCTATTATAGTGTTGGTATACTACCGCAATATTTTAAGATCAGTTCAGCTGATGAATGGAATACCCTGCTGTCTAAGGAGAACTTCGGACGGAAGCGCTTTAACATTCAGATTACGGGAGATATCGATTTTTCCGAGGTCTATAAGGGTCAAGCGGCTACAGGCCTCATCGTAAACCATTTGATGGGTGCAAACCTGGAACAGGATCACTATTTCAAGATCAAGGGCATAGACATGAACAACAGTGAAGCTCTGGTCAAGGCGGCCTATGGCAATATCAGCTATCTGGATTTTGAGGATATCAGCTATAACAAGCCTTCCGCCGGTTATTCTGATTCTGTGAACGGTTTTGGTCTGCTAGAGGCTGTAACAGGTGATATCCACCATGTAAGCTTTACCAATACAGAGGTAAAGGCCTATAACAGTGCCTACGTCGGCATTGTCGGTTTATCCTATGGTATGAATTATCAAATAGAGCTGTCCAATATTACGGTATATGGAACCTACGGGACCGTACCGGCGAAGAGGGCGGTCGGAGGACTAATCGGAAGACTCTCCGGCTCCGGGGGCGTTTATGATACGAGGGCAGAGGAGATCGTCGTTCAGGGAAGAGAATATACCGGAGGTATCATCGGTATCCAGGAGGAAGGAAGATACCTATGGAATATTAATGTGAATCATGCGGTAGTCTATTCTACGAACGGCTCCTATAGCTATGTGGGAGGTATCATCGGTTCCGCAAATGCGACCTCTCTAAGCAATGTCTTTGGTAACTGCAGCATCAAAAATGCTGTGGTAGTCGGTAATTCCTATACCGGTGGGGTAGTAGGTCTGGGTAGTACCCAGGGGGATAGCTCCTTGTCGAGTCAGGATAATGACAAGTACAAGACTCTTGCTCATCAGGTATTTGTCACCGGCACCGGTGCTTATGTCGGAGGAATTGCAGGCCAGGGTGTTGTTCAAAGGGCAGAGGTACGGAATGCCTATGTATATGGTTTGTATTATATCGGGGGTCTCACCGGCAATGGCTCCTGTTATTATGGGTATGTAACAGATTCCACCATTGGCAGTGTATATGACAGAATGACGCTGGATACAGGTAACCAGGTTTTCCAAAGGAATGTCAACGATAGGATTGCTTATTATCAGGAGCTCCTCACAAAGACCTCCGATCAGGGAAAACTGACTGTATATATGGAAGCGGTTGGGGCCTTGAGATATTTGACAACCTCGCAAAGGAATTCGTCATGGTCGGTGGCGAGCTTTACGGGTAATAACAATACCAGAATTGGGGGAATCAGCGGAAGAACAATCTCTATCGCGAATTCTCTGGTGGTTAACAGTCGGATTGGCTCCTTTGGAGCGGTTGCGGTTGGTGGACTCGTTGCAAGAACGGAGCTTTCTTCCTATAATACCGGTTCCTACCGCTTAATCGCTTCGGGGACACAGAACTGTGAAATCTACGGAGCAGAGAATGTCGGAGGAATTGTAGGAGATCATTGGAGAGCTTATATTGAGAGCTGTTACAGCAATAGTAATGTAACAGCCACCAGGGCTAATGCCGGGGGAATTGCCGGTAGTGTTGAGGCCACCAATCTTTATAGTGTCAGTGAAACGCCATATTTTATTAATCTGTATTATCTGGGAACGGTAACGGCACCGGATTACGTCGGCGGAATTGTCGGCAGGATGAAGCAGGACTTGTATAATGTGAATCAAGGGCTATTGGTTGGAGGTAATGTTGTAGCTACTACACAAAATGGCCGTGCCGGCTTCTTTATGAATAAAAACACCGGGGATGCCAGAGCACTTACTGACTGTCTGGTCTATGAGGATGCTACCATTACCTTCGGCAGCGGATATCAGAAAGCAACGAACTATTATCAGGCCAATCCGACCCTCTTACTGAAGGACGATATCAGTCTGACTACGACAGCGGAGCTAAAGCTAAGATCAACCTATACAGATCAGCTGGGTTGGAATACGGATGCAGGAACAACAGCCTCCAATTATAAGACCCGGTATTTTAACTATAACGGACTGGTCCGCGGTTATATGCCATACCTGACCGGAGTGCCAACAAATAGCTATGATATTGACAGCGCCATAAGAATTCTTCCCTACCAGGAGGGTTATATGGCTAATGGCGGGGACGGGCGTGCACTTCTGGATTCGGAGGGGCTGTATGTATATAAATTTGAAACCTATGACGGAGGAATACCGATTCCCGGGAGTGGGGCTTCGGTAGTAAAGAAACGGTCAATGTTTAGCCCTGTTTCCGAGGCCTTGCCCAGAGTAGAATTCTATGCAGTCGATGCGGATCAGTTTAACTTAGAATTTACTGAGGTTAATCCGGAAGCAGAGTTTAAGATATTTGCCAATGATGTGGAGGTAGTTTCGCACCCGGTGGATCGGAGAACCTTCACAATCCAATATGATTATAAGACAGAGCTTACGATTGTGATTACGGAGGGCATGGAAGAGCTAAGCTATAGCTTATGGCCGGAGGATATCAGCCGCAATGTGATGACCTGGAATACCGATTATTATTATCTGACGGCTAATACAATAGAAGGCAGCAGTCAGCCGATCACAGGACAATACCTGAATCTGTATGCAGGACATGGAATTGATGTCTATGGAACTGTTATTGATGTTGAAACAGGAGAACAGATCAGAACAATTCATCAGATTGAGCTGGTAAAGGAAACCGTACCGTTATATCACTTTGAATATGACGGCTACCGGATACAGACCTTTCAGGGATATTCCTTAGTGAACGGTGTATATCGTGATAAGTTCCGTATGTATGTTAAGAACGGGGAGCTATCCGTGGTATCATCAACTCTGTCCATGATACCGGACAGTCTGATTCTCGAGAATTATAACGGAAGCAAGTATTGTTCTGTTCTATCCGCTGACGGAACCATAACCGATATGACAGACAGTATGCTGAATATCCCGGAGGAATTTGATAACCAGGATATCCAGTATATGACACACAATATGAATAGTACGAATCATATTCTGCTGGTACGTTATTATGACGGAGCGGTAGCAGGCTTTAATTATATTACCGGTGAGCTGCTGCCGATTGACAGTATCAGAGGCACGACGACAACCCTGCAGGATATAGCCGGCAGTAAACAGAGATCCTCCAATATCTCCATGACCAATTTTGCAACGCTGTATGTCGAAGCGATGGACTTTAAAACGAACCTCATAGATATCGGATGGGAGGAGGTCAGCGGGGTCAACCTGGTAGGAGGTGAGGCGGTTTCTGCAGAAGAGACTGCGCTTGTCCCTGAAGCCGGAACAGTTCCGGTATATGTGGAAAGTACCTTTGTACTGGATGACGGTACTATAGTAGCAAATAATGCGGCTCAGGGTACTCCGGCCGGAACAGGTACGGTATCTGATGCTTCCGCTGCAGCCCTCGTCAATCAAGCGGAGAGTTCTATGGAAGAGTCCCTGCTTACGGGAAGCGAAGCCTTAAGTGTGACGGAGATCTTGGAGCAGGGGATGGCGATGGATATAGCCTCCATCCTGGCGATAATTGAGGTTGTTGAAACCTATGGTGCGACCGGAGCAGAATACGCAGAGCTTCTGAAGCTGATCAACGAACGAAAGGATAACGGTTTATCACAAACAGAAATAGATCGTCTTGTAAGCAAATTAGAGGCTGCAATGAAAGCCTCTGAGAAGGGAACAGAGCCAAAGGCTGGCGACGGACAGGATACTCGGCCGGAGGATAAGAATAACAGCGATACGAAGCTAGCGCAGGGAGAAGCCGAAGCGGATAAGGATAAGCAGCTTACAGAGGAGAAATCGGACGAGAAAATCAAGGGAGATAAATCGGGTTCTTCCGGAAAGGAAGAGGCTGGGAAAGCCGATAAGACAGAAGAGGCTGAGGTCCCTAAGGGCAACAAGTTTACAGAGAAGGAGGCCGGACGTACTAAGAAGTACATTGCGGTATATGATACAGGGCACCAGAAATATCTGCTATATGAGGAAAAGGATTTACTGGTCAGCGAGGATAAGGAGCTTACCTCAGTGAATGAGAAGGTAGAGCGCTCCGGACATATGATAGATTACAAAGCAAAGCAAAAAGCAGATATTGAGCATCCCGGTGACAGTAATATATACGGTTATATTTTAATTTCACTCGCTATTGTAGGAATAGCATTGTTGTTTAGTAACCTGGTTCTGAAGAAACAAAGGGAGGCTGCGGAATGAAAGTAAGAAGCATATTTGCTATTATTGCAGGTGCCACATTGATTGGCGTGGTCAGTCTTATTGTAATCAAATCCAACCAGCAGCAAGCCCTTTTACAAGAGGAGTATGCGGAAGCACAGCTTCAGAATGTAACAGAGAAATTATCTCAGAGGTTAACGCTTGAGCTGGAAGGTAATATGGATGCCTTACGGGTATTAACGCAGCTGGTGGCAGTAAAAGAGAATCTGAAGGAAAAGGATATAACGCTTGCAGCTGCACTGGATGACATAAGGTCAGAGCTGCAACTGACTGACATCATTCTATGTGATACGAAGGGAAACGGATATAGTTCGGAGGGAAAGGAACAGAAGGTGGACTTCTGTTCCTATTACCAGCGTGCATTATTGGGTGACAGCTCCATTGCTATATCCGGATTTGATCAGAACAGTGATCAGGACGTAATTCTTTTCACGGTTCCGGTTTGTCGGGAGGGCGCTGTTACCGGTGTTATCCGTGCTTCCAAGGAGCTGCCTTACTTAAAGGGAGTACTATCGGTGGATACCTTCCGGGGGAGGGAGAGTATTTATCTTCTTAAGAGGGATGGAACGATTGCAATGCAGCTCTCGGAGGAAGCTACAGAGGGGCCTGACTTCCTATCACTCCTCCCGGAAAATGACGTCTCCTACAATAAGATTGCACAGACAATTGAGCAGGGGAAGTCGATGCTGCAGGAAGCAATTCTATCCGGGAATACGGGCTTTATAAGCTATAATGGAGTAAAGAATCTTGTCGGTGCAGGTATTATGGTAACGCTTCCCAGGAAACAGCTGCTTTCTCTCTATCAGGAGAAGCAGGAGGACACAATCACAACGCTGGTTTTATTGGCTTCTGCGTATTTGGTTGCTGCTGTACTGGTTTTTATTTCGATACAGGAAAGCCTGCGAAGACGAAGTATTGAGAAGCTTGCATATCATGATGAGATAACAGACAGTATGAACCTTAACCGCTTCCGTGTAGAGACTATAGCATTGCTACATAAAAACTCCGCAGAAAACTATGCGATTATCGTAGCGGCCATTGACCGGTTTGATTATATCCAGGAGTTTTTTGGCGCACAGGAGGGCTATAACATACTGAAGTATATCTCTAAGATATTTAAGGAGAATATTAAATCAGATGAAGCATTCTGCCGTCTTAATACAAATAACTTCGCTCTTCTGCTTAATTTCCACAGCAAGGACGAACTGACCAATCGGATTAACTACCTTGACATGAAAATCGACACCTTTGATGAGAAGGAGAGGAAGAAGGAAAAGTATGAGCTCAGACTTCATTACGGTATTTACTGTATTGAAGAGAAAAACACAGAGGTTGAAATGATGATCAGTCGTGCCAGCCATGCCTTGCAGCAGATCAAGAATGATAAGAAGCAGCCCTATGAGTATTACAGTGGCGCCATGCAAAATCGTATGGTGGATGAAAAAGAAATTGAAGATCACATGAACATAGCGTTGGAGGAAAAGGAATTTCTGGTATATCTTCAGCCAAAATACAGCCTTCATACCGGTACACAGGTCGGAGCAGAGGCTTTGGTCCGTTGGATGCATCCGGACAAGGGCTTGATGTATCCGGGTAGATTTATCGGAGTTTTTGAAAAGAATGGTTTTATTGTTAAGCTGGATATGTATATTCTGGAGACCTTATGCCAAAGGCTGAAAAAATGGATCAGTAAGGGATATCGTCCATTACCGTTATCCATCAATATATCGAGACTTAATCTGTTTGACGATAACTTCATTGATAACATCATAGCGGTTCGAGAAAAATATGGGATACCGACGAATCTGATTCAGCTGGAAATAGCGGAAGAAGTCGTATCGGATAATGTGGAACGCCTGGCTGCCCTGATGGAACGCTTAAAGAAGTATGGCTTCCTCATATCCATGGATGACTTCGGTACCGGAACAACCTCCATGAATACCCTGTATAATGTTCATGTGGATGAGCTGAAGCTGGACCGGAAGTTCCTGCTTGGAGCGGAGAAAACCGACCGCGGCAAGAACGTCATCAAAAGTATTATAGACATGGCTAAGCGTCTGGACATAAAGGTTGTTTCGGAAGGCGTTGAAAATAAGGCCCAGGCTAAAATGCTTCAGGAGCTGGGCTGTGATATGATTCAGGGCTTTGTTTTCTCTGATCCTTTACCGATAAAGGAATATGAAAATTATACCTATGGTCCCAGAGCCGGTGAGAATAAGATATGGTAGCGACAGGATTTTGAATTTGTTCATAAATTTGCATCAGAGTCAGACCTTGAATAAGAGTTTATAATGTGCTAAAATCTTTTCTATAGAGACATAATATAACAAAGAATGACATGGAGGGATGATTATGTATGAAATGAAACCAGAGTATTATACAGGTATTGATTTTATTGACCAAGAGCATTCCAAGCTGTTTGATATAGCAAACAGAGCCTATGAGCTGTTAATGAATGAGTTTATACCTGACAAGTACGACTATATCGTAGAAGTGATTAATGAGTTAAAGGATTATACCAAGTATCATTTTGATCATGAAGAAGAGTATATGATAAGCATCGGTTACAAGAGACTCCTTTCACAGAAGGTTTCTCATGCGGACTTTATCGAGAAGCTGAATGAATATAAGGCTGAGGATATTGATGAGAATCAGAAGGAATCCCTATTGGAGCTTCTTGAGTTTTTGACTAACTGGCTTATAGAGCATATCTTTAAGAAGGATAAGCTAATAGCGGAATAATATAAGATACATGATAAAACCTCTTGACAGGTCTATGTGATGTGCTTCCTTAAGGAGACAGTGAGATAATAAAGCTGTAATCGAAGGATGCATACCATTACATACCCGCCAGGAGGTTTTTTTATATATGGGAAAACATTGTCATTGGAGGTTCTTATAGTAGAAGATCGCAATCTGGGTCCGATCCCTTAAGCTTAGCTTCTCCAGGATGGTACTGATATTATTACGGATGGTACCTTCGCTTAGAAACAGCAGATCGGATATCTCCTTGTTGGACAGGCCCTCTGCAATCTTTGTTATGATATCATATTCCTTCTCGGTTATGCCGTAGCGGTTTAAGTCCCTGTCCTCATTCGCCTTCCCGATCAGGCGGGGGAGATTTGTTATGATTTCGTCTCCGTAAACATTTTGCCCCATATGTACTGCCTTTAAGGCCGGAAGAATAGAGTCGAAGTTCTGCTTCAGCATATAGCCCTTTGCACCGATACGCAGAGCGCGGATGATATAACCATCATCGAGGAAGGTGGTCAGATACAGAATACGTGCCTCGGGGAATTCGGCAAGAATCCTCTCGCCGGCCTCCAGTCCGCTCATAAGCTCCATACGAATATCCATAAGAAGCACATCCGGCTTGAGTTTTCGGTACAGCTCGAGCCCTTCCTTGCCGGAGTGGCCCATTCCTACCACAGTAATCTCCGGATCTGCTGAGAGGATGATGTTAAGTGAGGAGCAAACCAGCTTATCATCATCAATTAATAATAACTTCATACACACTACCTCCCAATTTCCAACATCGGGAATCTGGACTTCAGCACAGATTCACCTAAATTCTGATGATTCCCCACTATCTCCGGGTACTAATTTCGAGCAATACACTGCTATTAGCTGCCATCATGCCGCCTCAGCTGCGCTAGGCCTTGCCTGCTTCTATTTTATTCTTCGGAATCGTAATAAATATTTTAAATCCATTGTCCAGAGAGATATTCAGGTTTCCGCCGGAGCTTTTCACACGGTCATTAATATTGTGCATGCCCATTCCTTCCTCGAAGCCTTGATTCCCCAGAGCCTTCAAAAGCTGGTTCTTCTTCTGTTCCTCCAGCGTACCGTTATCCAGGATGATTAATTGGTACATAGCGGGGTGCTCCCTAAGGATAATACTGGCCTTTGTGGCATTGGAATGCCGCATGATATTTGCCAGAGCTTCCTTGATGATCGCAATCAGACTATACCTTAGGACAAGAGGAGGAGCGTTTTTGACATCATATTCATATGTTATCGGACAGAATGTGAAATTCTTAGTCAGCTGCTCCACCTGAGTATACAGGTCGATGGAATCCTCATACATCTTATGGATGCTGCCTCGAATGTCATCCATACCGGAGGACAAGGACTCTTTAAGTCCTGTCAGTCCCTCTCTGACAGCTTCCTCCTTGGTTATGGTAAGCAGGGCACCAACCTGCAGCAGGGAGCGGGATAGAAGGTGGCCAATGTTGTCATGGAGCTCCCTGGAGATTCGGTTACGCTCGTTTAAGGTTGCGAGATTTATTTCATAGTCCTGATTTTTTAGAATACTTCGGTTCTTCTCCTCCATCAGCTGTGAATAGGAGGAGGTGGTGTCCCTTAAATCATTGTATTCATCCCGCAGCATAATTAACCGGTCCGTCTTATATTTCAACAGAAAGGCTGTGACCAGCAGAAGAATCGTAAAGATAAAGAAAGGGAGGCGGGACGGGTCAATATTGGCAAGGAAAACCAGGGGAACAAAAGCAGCTGCATATTGATATTTTGTATTCAATATATCATATAGCAATAAGGGCTGATAGATTGAGTATTCCGGCCGGAAAACGCATAGCAGGGCATAAGCAAGATTGGCTGCCAGCCGGATTTTGCCGTTATCATAATAAATCGAAAGGCAGCTTAAGACCACCGCCAGAATTAATGGGATTATTGCATAGCTTAAGCCCATATGGAAGAGATATAGGGACAGACTGCAGATTAATAATAGGATTTTATCAGTAATTTCATACATGGAAAGCCCCCCGAAGGATGAGCTTGTCAATTCTGTGCTTGACAGCTTATGGTAATCATGGTTACATCTGTAGTATTGCATGACCGTGAGGGGTTGTCAAATGGTTTTCTTTCGGAGGGGTCACTACGATTTTGGTGTTTACAATCCGGACGGGCTGTTATATGATAGGAGCGTATTTTATTACAGAAAGGAACGTAATCCGAATGCCAATCATGGCGCAAGGATTATATGAATAACGATATGAGAATATTAGCAGAGGATACAATGGCATTGATTGTGGATTATCAGGAGCGTCTGGTTCCGGTGATGTGGAATTCTAAGGTGCTGCTTCAAAATAGCGAGCTTCTGGTGAAGGGGTTAAAGGCTCTGGGGATTCCCATGGTTATCTCGCAGCAGTATACGAAGGGAATCGGTATGACGGTTCCGGCGATTGCAGAAGCAGCGGGGGAAGAGTTTACCTACTATGACAAGCTGACCTTCAGCTGTGCGGAGGATAACACAATTCTCCAGAGAGTTTTGGAAACAGGAAGGAAGAATATTGTACTCTGCGGCATCGAAGCACATATTTGTGTTCTGCAGACGGCAATCGACCTGTTGGCAAAGGGCTTTCACGTTATTCTGGTGGAGGATTGCATCAGCTCCAGGAAGGAAAATGACCGAAGGATAGCTGTTCAAAGAGCTGCGGCGGAGGGGGCGGTCATCACTACCTATGAGTCCCTTCTGTTCGAGCTGACCAGAGTGGCAAAGACTGAGGTGTTCAAAAAAATCTCTAATTTGATAAAATAATATTAATTCCTTCTTTGCAAGAAGCTCATGAAGTATACCGAAGAGGCTAAGTATAAGGCCTTCCGGTATCATCATGAGCTTTTTATCGTAGCAAAGCCTACATAGTCAGCTTCTTTGGAAGTAAGCAAACAGATGGTATCGTGAGATGGTTCAGCCTTCATGATAAAGGAATGACATTTGTCATTGGAGCTCGTGACGCATTACACTTACAATATGCTTCCAAATTTATTATAGTATTATCATAGGTTACAATAAAGTATGAATAAGGTAAGGAGGCTAATTATGATAGTAAAAGTAGAAGGATTAGTAAAGAGATATGATAAACTGATCGCTTTGGATTATCTGGATCTGGAGGTAAAGGAGGGTGAGATCTTTGGACTGCTGGGTCCTAACGGTTCCGGTAAGACCACTGCGATTAACTGTATCCTGTCATTACTCAAATATGATAAAGGAACGATTGAGGTCTTCGGAAAGCCGATGGGACCGGATGCTTATCATATTAAGAAGGATATCGGCATTATTATGCAAAATGTTGCAGTTTTTGATGAGTTGACCGTATATGAAAATATCTCGTATTTCTGCAGTCTGTATATCAAGGATCCTGCAGAGGTGAAACGACTGACGGAGGAAGCGATTGGATTCGTATCGCTGGAGGAATACCGAAAGTTCTATCCGAAGAAATTAAGCGGAGGATTATTAAGAAGATTGAATATCGCCTGCGGTATTGTCCATAAACCGAAGCTGATTATCCTGGATGAACCAACCGTAGCCGTTGATCCTCAGAGCAGAAATAAGATACTGGAGGGAATCAAGAAGCTGAATGAAGAAGGTGCTACCATCATCTATACCTCCCATTATATGGAGGAAGTGGAGCAGCTTTGCAGTAATATAGCAATCATTGATAAAGGTAAGGTTATTGCGCAGGGAACAAAGGAAGAGCTGAAAGCGATGATTTCGATAGGAGAGAAGATAACGATTGAAGCTTATCAGGTTACTGACCAGCAGTTAAAAGAGCTAAAGAGTATGCCCAATATCTACTCCGTAGAATACCATGATAATCTTCTGGAAGTGAAATCGGGCAGGGGTAAGAACAATTTGGTACAGGTGCTCCATTTTATGTCTGAACAAAACATCAACTTCGGCAGGGTAATTACAGAGCTACCTACATTAAACGATGTATTCCTTGAAATCACAGGCAAAGAGCTGAGGGATTGAGTTTATTGACATTATGAAAGGTGGGTAATTATGAGCTTTAGATTATATAAAGCCAGGCTAAAATGCCTGGTAAGGAATAAAGAGAATATGTTCTGGAACTATCTGTTTCCGATTCTCCTTTCAACCTGCTTCTACTTTGCATTTACGAATCTCTGGACGGTGGAGTCCTTTGAGACGATTAAGATTGCCTATGTCAATACAGGTGATGAGCAGGATGTTTTGAAGGAAGTGCTGGAGCAGACAGTGATTGACAATGACAAAAAGATGTTTACCGTAACCTATTGCAGTAAGGAGGAAGCCTCCGAAATGCTGGAGGATGGTAAAATAAAGGCTTATATCGTCGGCAGCACAGAGCCTGAGCTGTTTGTCAAGGGCAGCGGAATGAACGAAACCATTCTGAAGACCTTCCTGGACAGCTATCGGAGAATGACAGTCACGACACAGACCATACTGACCGGGAATCCGGAGGCTCTGAATCAGGGGCTGATGCAGGAGCTGATGCAGTCACAGAGCTTTGTGGAAGAGAAGGTAAATGAGAAGAACCCCGATGCCGTCCTGATCTATTTCTATGCACTGCTTGCAATGACCTGTTTGTTTGCGTCAAACTGGGGACTGGAGGAGGTCATAAATATCCAGGCGGATCAATCTGTCAGAGGAGCAAGAGTCAATGTCTCCCCGGTCAGTAAGATGAAGCTTTTCATCAGTAATATGCTGGCATCCTATACAATTCATGTCATAAGTATCATCCTGTTATTCGTTTATATGGATGTTGTACTTAAGGTGAAATTCGGCAGTAATATATTCTTTATCTTTGCCAATTGTATGTTAGGCTCCCTGACAGGACTTTTACTGGGAGCGGTCGTTGGAGTACTGATCAAGAAGAAGGAGAATGTGAAGCAAGCGGTTTTGACCTCCATCGTTATGGTAGGATCTTTTCTATCAGGGCTGATGCTAGCGGATATGAAATATTTCGTCGCCACAAAGGCACCGTTTTTAAACTATATTAACCCGGTCAGCCTGGTAGCGGATTCCTTTTACAGCTTGTACTATTATGATACCTATGACCGATTTTTGTTGAATACCGCCATTCTGTGCTTTATGGTTCTCCTGATGGGAACGGTATCCTATTTCGGGTTAAGGAGGAAATCCTATGCAAGTATTTAAAACCTATTTTAAAATCATGAAGAAGCGACTGGTTCCCCTTATCCTGTACGGGGTTATGTTCCTGGCCATTACCATAGCGATTACCACAGCATTATTTCGGGATAACAGCAAGAAGTTCAGTGCCAAGAAGGTACCTGCGGTAGTTGTAAATGAGGATCGGGGCAGCAGCTTTGTAGACAGCTTCCTTACGTATCTGGATCAGTATGTATCCTATCAAAAGATCGGAGATAGTGAGAGTGACAGAAGGGATGCCCTGTTCAGCAGGAAGGTAACTTATATTCTTACTATTCAGGAGGGCTTTACAGAAAAACTTCTGTCAGGACAGGAGGTGTCACTGACCAAGCAGACCGTACCGGGCTCCATTGATACGGTTGCAGTCGATGCAGCCATTGATAATTACTTAAATGCAGCGAGGCTGTATATAAAATATAATGACGGCAGCAGTATTGAGGAACTGAATGAAAATATTGGGAATACCCTGAAGGAGAATACGCCGGTTACTCTTGAGGTGAAGAATAAGAAAGTCGACCTGAATGCGGGAGAATTCAATAAATACTACTTTAACTATCTGGGGTATATCCTGATTACCTGTTTTATCCTTGGAGTCAGTACCGTTATGCTATCCTTCCAGGGTCTTGACATCAGGAGAAAGCATGCGGCTTCTCCCATCACTACAAGGAGCTATACCGCACAGCTGATTTTTGCTAACCTGATTTTCGTCCTCTGCTATCTGGTGGTATTCCCGCTTGCAGGCTATATCTGCAATCCCTTCCGGAGGTTTGACCTTGGTATGGTACTGATAATGATCAATGTATTATTGTTCTCATTCACAGTATTAAGCATCAGCTACCTGATTGGAATTACAGTAAAATCCAAAAATGCGGTCCAGGCGCTTTCGACGATGCTTTCCTTAGGTCTGGCCTTCATGAGCGGTATGTTTGTTCCGCAGCAGTTCATGGGCGACCCCGTATTAAAGGTTGCCAGCTTCACACCGGCCTACTGGTATGTGAAGGCGAACAATACCATTGCCGATTTAACCAGCTACACCTACAAGAATCTATCTGAGGTAGCCGGATATTTGGCAATCCAGCTGGGCTTCACCGCAGCGATTATTACAATCGTTATGGTTATCACCAAGAGGAAAAGACAGCAGGCCTACTGATTGATAAGCTGCCGGTAGTATTAGTTGCATGTATATTACAACCGGCAGGGAGTAGATACGAAGAGTTCCGCTCGCCGGGTTTACGATTCTTCTATCTTATCGAACACGGAGATATCATATATAATGAAGCTACTGGTTAGTACCACTCCCTTATTAGTGCCATCGCTCCGACTATCGGAACGATGGCATCCTTATACCCAAAAACAGAGGGGTGTTCCCAAAGCCTGGCTGCCGTATCAGCCTTTAACTAAGGTACAGGCTTGAAATGCGGTACCGTTAGGATATGGTAGGAGGTATGCTTACATAACTGGAAGGAGGAATAGAATGGGTTCAATCAATAATCCGGTTTTAAAGGGATTCAATCCCGATCCGTCAATCCTAAGAGTAGGAGATGACTACTATATTGCAACCTCAACCTTTGAATGGTTTCCGGGAGTGCAGATTCATCATTCCAGGGATCTGATTCACTGGAAGCTGATTGCCCACCCGTTAAATAGAATCTCCCAGCTCAATATGCAGGGAGCCGCCAGCTCCGAAGGAGTATGGGCACCCTGCTTATCCTATGACAAGGGTGTATTCTATCTTATTTATACAAATGTCAAGCTATGGACCTATGGCAGTGCAAGAGATCTCCATAACTATCTGGTCACAACAACAGATATTACCGGAGAATGGTCGGAGCCAATCTTTCTTAACAGCAGCGGTTTTGATCCCTCCCTGTTCCATGATGAGGATGGCCGCAAGTGGCTGGTAAACCAGCTATGGGATCATCGGAAAGGAAGAAATCAGTTTGCCGGCATTGTTCTCCAGGAATACTCCGTTCAGGAGAAGCAGTTGGTTGGACCGATTACAAATATATTCAAAGGAACGGAATTAGGGTTAGTAGAAGGACCTCATCTGTACAAGAGAAACGGATATTATTATCTGCTGACAGCAGAAGGTGGGACCCGCTTCAAGCATGCGGTTACCTTTGCACGGTCCAGAAATCTGGAGGGCCCTTATGAGGTCCATCCGGAGAATCCCATCTTAACCTCCTGGCAGGATCCTTCCCTTCAGCTCCAGAGAGCAGGACATGGTAGCCTGGTAGAGACACAGACCGGGGAATGGTATATGGCTCATCTCTGCGGCAGACCGCTCCCCTCCAGAGGTCGCTGTATTCTTGGCAGGGAGACTTCACTTCAAAAATTTGTGTGGAAGGAGGATGACTGGATTTATCTTGAAGCAGGAGGAAATAAGCCCCAGGTAGAAGTGCCGGCACCAAAGCTTCAGGAAGTCATATGGGAGGAGGAACCGGTCAGGGATGATTTTGACAGCGAGGAGCTGAGCCTTCACTTTCAGACCCTCAGGATACCGCTTACAGAGGATTATCTCACTCTGAAGGAGCGGCCGGGGTACCTCCGATTACGGGGGAGCGAATCCCTGGGCTCCAGATTTCATCAAAGTCTTGTTGCCCGACGCCAGCAGGCCTTCCGTTATACTGCAGCTACGGCTGTTGAATTTAAGCCGGAGCAGTTCCAGCAGATGGCCGGCTTGGTAACGCTGTATGATAATCATAATTTTTATTACCTGCATATCACCTGGCTAGAGGATAAGGGAAAAATAATTGATATTTTAAAAAGGGATGCCGGTGTATTTGATGAGCCGATTACCGAGAAGATAGTGATTAATGGATGGGACAGATGTTATCTTAAGGTGGAAGTGGATTACCATCTCCTGCAGTTCTATTATTCCAAGGATGGTATGGAATGGCTGAGGATCGGAACGGTGTTTGACGCCAGTATCCTATCGGATGAATATACGGAACCGAACCGTTTCACCGGTGCCTTCGTCGGTTTATGCTGTCAGGACCTTTCCGGGCAAAGAAAGGAAGCAGATTTTGATTATTTCGAGTATATAGAGCAATAGTATTATACCGGTAGCTGTGCCGACACAGCTACCGTAAAATCTCTAAATAAGAGGCAGGGTGCCGGCTGATTACTTTCATTTATAAGTAATCAGCTGGCACCCTGTTTGATTGGCGGTTGGCTGCCATTGGCAGACAATCCGGTTCTGACAAGTGCAATATTTATCGTTTTGTTTCATGGAATATTCAATCTGCGCTCAGGCAAAGGAAGGCTGGCTCTCATAATATATCAGACAGGTAATACTTGGTACTTAGTATGTTAATGGTATTCAATAATTCTCAGGAAGATACACTCTGATTATTTTACATCGGTCATTTCGCTCAGCCCGGTAGTCATAGGAGCCGTTCTTGGTATCAATGGTACGATGAAAGTAATCGGTATCGGTGATAAGCTTGGCATTTAAGGGGATGCCTAAGGAATTTACAACCGATATGTCTTCCGGAATATCACATAGAATATTGCCTCCGTCAATGACAACCAGCTTATCTGAATTCCCGATGGTCACAGGTTGAGAAGCCTTTAATACAGCGGTTATGATACCATGGAAGATCTGGATTGTGCCGGTTCCGGTATAATCTCCGATGCCGACGATATCGGAACCCTCCGCGTAGATATCAATGTCCCCATTCTGAAGGATGATGTTAATGCTGCCGTCAATTCCGCCGATCCCCGCTCCGCTATGGGCATTATAGCTTATGCTGATCGATCCGTCCTGGACGGTCACACAGCCCACCCCATTTTCGAGAGTTCCTATGGAAACGGTATTGCGGCCTTCGCAGCGGATATCGAGCATACCGCTGGTTGCGATATTTACAGGACCCATCAGACATCCAATCGCAACTGCTTTCGTAGCAACAGAAGTGATCTTCAATTTACATTTTCCTATTTTGATAATTGCATTTCCCGATATGCTTCCGATACCGACAGCATGATAACCGCCGACTTCCACCTCGATATTACCGGAGGACAGGTGTATCAGGGAATTCCCGGTATTCTGTGCACCACCGATCCCGATAGATAGATCACTGCTATTATTTATTTTGATGCTTCCTGTACCGGCTAAAGTAATATTGCCATAGGACTGCTCCGAGCTGCCGCCGATTCCCACACCGAGCTTCCGGCTGGTCTGGATATTTAAGTTCCCATCTCCGGTAATAATCAATTCAGAGGATTCGGGAACCCTGATGCCGTCCTGATATAAGATATTATCCCCAACAAGCTTTAAGATGACACTGCAGTTATGCCCTAAAGCTATCACAGGATCGTTGGCTTTTAGTCGAACCTTATCCAGTGTAATACAGCATTTCAAGTTATCTGCGATATGTATTTTTATATTGGTTACGATATCCGGATTTCCCTGCAGGATAATATCCTTGTTCTGAATCAGCAGATCGGAATATTGGTCGAGGGCAAATGCTTCCAAGGACAATACCGTTGTATCACTTCTGGTCTCATAGGTCTTGCTGAGCATGGAACCATGAACCTCATCCTTACTTAAGGCCGAAACCGTTTCCAGACATTCATCCGGTATGGTCTGCAGCAGCATTGGGTTGGGACGGCCGGTGTAAAAGCCCTGAATATAATCCACACCAAGCTTGATTACATAGATAAATTCCTCATAGGTCTCAATTCCTTCTGCTATCGTTTTTACATGATTATTTCGGGCAAAGCTGACGATATTGGAAACCAGATGCTGCTTCTTGGTATCAAGGTTGATGTTTCGTAGGATTAGCTGGTCAATCTTAATAAAATTCGGAGTAGTATTCAGGAGAAGGGATTCGTTGGAATAGCCGGCACCGTAATCATCCAAAGCCAGCTGGAAGTTGGCGTTCTGCAGTCTTTTGCGGATGGCTTTAATTCCGTCATCATCAATCAGGGCTGACTCTGTGATTTCCAGGACTACATTCTTAAATAATGTGCCATACTGCTTATATAATACATCAAAATCCTCATCCTTCAGAAGATGATTCGAGATGCTGTTGATAAAAAGCTTTTTAGAACCGAAGGTTTCCTGGTAATCCTTCATGATCTTCAAGGCATTGAATAGAGTTAATTTCTCAATATCATAAAGACGGTTTTCCCTGACCGCAAAATCAAGGATTTCCACAGGTGACATATTAATTTTATCATCAGTCCTCATCAAAGCTTCATAGGCAAAGACTTCACCCGTCTTGGCATTTACAATCGGTTGGAAATGGTATAGGAAAAGGTTTTCATCCAACAGCTGATTAAAGAGCTGATACTTTTTCGCATCCGAATTATCGTAATTATTCAACAGGGTTGTCTCGAGCTTATTGACATATAGATAGTTTCTGAACATTTGAATGAACGAAAGCAATAAGCAGATTGTGCTGAATATTATTAAGATAAAATTCACTTTCTTAATGGGGTTATGCTGCAGAGTTAAAATCACCAGAGGGATTAATAAAAGAAAAAAAGCAATGCAAAATAAATAGACAACCATCATTCCACGTCTACGAAAGTTGATAAACTCCTGATATTTTTTATTCATTAGTACTCCTTAAATCAATAAAACACTCCGAATTCGGAACCTTGGTAACGAAATCCTTCGCAGCCTTGTTACGGGCGTTGCCTGCAACAGATTACAATAGTCAGACGAAACGTTGTCAATTTACCGGGTGGCAGTCAGCACTAACTAGGAAGCAGATAGGTAAAAAGTGTAGGGGTTGTTGCATGGATATTATGGGGAATATTATATTAAACTGGTAAAAATACCAGAATATTTACTGTAATTACACAATATTAGATTTTATCATTAGGGTTACCTGTTGTCAATCAGATTCCGTATTAAAAAATGTGAAATATCTACTATAAAATCCAAAGAACAAATGTTTGTATTTTGTATTGACTTGACGGCACTGATTTGGTAGAATGATATAAGAACAAATGTTTGTATACGGAGGCAAACCTATGGTTATTCAGGAGAATATGACAATTCAGAGGAAGCTTGAGATTCTGTCGGATGCAGCAAAGTATGATGTAGCCTGTACCTCCAGCGGTGTCGATCGTAAGGGGAATCAGAGCGGCATGGGTAATAGTCTGGCTTGTGGAATTTGTCATAGCTTTTCTGCTGACGGTAGGTGCATCTCCCTGCTTAAGGTATTGTTTACGAATGAATGTATCTTCGATTGTAAGTACTGTGCGAACAGATCCTCCAATGATGTGGTCAGAGCCTCCTTTACTCCTGAGGAGATCTGCGAGCTGACAATGGAATTTTACCGCAGGAATTACATTGAGGGACTGTTCTTGAGCTCCGGGATCTTAGTAAGTCCGAATCATACGATGGAACTGATTCTGGAAGCCCTCAGGATGCTGCGGGAGGTCCATCATTTTAACGGCTATATCCACTGTAAAGCAATTCCCGGAGCAGATCCTGCCCTGATCGAGGTTTTAGGCTGGTATGCAGACCGTATGAGCATCAATCTGGAGCTGCCAACGGCGGAAAGCCTGAAGGAGCTGGCTCCTCATAAGAGTCGCAAGAATATACTGAAGCCGATCCGTCAGATTCAGTTAAGACGGGAGAACAGCAGAGAGCTGCTGGGTATTGCGGATAAGACGATCTCCGCTCGAAAGCAGATCATTATGAACGAACAGGAAGATATGGATATTAAGGAGATTGTTACTTCCGGAACCGGTATGGTTCCTTATCAGAAGAGCCCGCTGATACACCGCAGGTATGTTCCTGCAGGACAGAGCACACAGATGATTATCGGTGCCACGAAGGAAAGTGACTACCAGATTATGTCGGTATCGGAAGCACTGTATGATAATTTTGATTTGAAGAGAGTATTTTATTCTGCATTTATGAACGTGAATCAGGACAGCAGACTTCCTTCTACCTTAGAGGGACCGCCGCTGCTTAGAGAGCACCGTTTGTATCAGGCTGACTGGTTATTACGGTTTTACGGTTTCCGGACAATGGAGCTTCTGGATGAGAAGAATCCGAACTTCAATGTATTTCTGGATCCAAAGTGTGACTGGGCCTTGCGTCATCTGGAGCTTTTTCCGGTGGAAGTAAATAAAGCGGATTATTACACTCTGCTGCGGGTTCCGGGTATCGGAACGAATTCTGCACAAAGGATTATTATGGCGAGAAAGAGTGCTACTCTGGATTATAAGGATCTGAAACGGTTAGGTATTGTGCTGAAGAGGGCAATATACTTCATTACCTGTAACGGCAGGATGATGTACCCGATTAAGCTGGAGGAGAACTTTATCACCAGGCAGCTATTGGCCCTGAAGGATCAGCTTCCCTTCGGTGTGGATAAGGACATAACCTTTAAACAATTATCCCTGTTCGATGATGTTAGCTTTCAGGCAGATCAGAGATCACTGATGAAGCTTGCTAGGGTATAGAATATTTATATGGGGATTATCATTATTAGGATGATTCTTGAGATGGAATGATGTGCAGGTTATGATTAGCCGAGGACCGAATGAACGGGAGTACGGCAGAAGAGGAGAAAAGAATGAAGCTGACCAGAATCTATCTATGCGAGGACAGTATTGATGGGATATTTACGGCTATCTATGTGGCTTGGAGCTCCGGCTACGGACATGCCAACATAAAGATTGAAGAACAGAGTAATTCACATAACTATTCTAATATGGAGTTGTTTTCGGAATATATGCAGGTGGAGACGGATTACGGCTTATCCCTGAAGGTTGGCAAAGCAATAAAGGAGAAGATATCTATGGAAGCATATGAGATGTTATGCAGAGCTGCCTTGTCTGATCAAATGGGTAAAGCGGATCTGATTTATCGTTTTATGATTCTTGGTTTTGCAGCAGGAGCGGATATCATCAATCATCTGAGTAATGAGATTGTAGCCGGTATTTTTAAGCTTAGTAAATTCGTTGGTAATGAAATGCACCATCTGCTAGGCTTTGTTCGTTTTTCAGAACAGGAGAGCGGTCTTCTGACCAGCGTAATCCACCCCAAGAATAACGTATTATCCTTGATCACACCCCATTTTGTTGACCGGCTGCCCAGGGAGCGGTTTATTATTTTTGATGAGAATCGGAAGCTTGCCACTCTCCATGTACCGGGTAAGCCCTGGATATTGGTGGAGACGCAGAACCTTTTTGAAAACGAATTCGATGAGATATCCTATGAAGAGGATGAATATCAGGATCTATGGAAGATATTCTTTAAACATATCGCTATCAAGGAGCGTATTAATCCGAAGCTGCAGCGCAATAACCTGCCTCTCCGTTTCCGGGGAGATATGATTGAATTCCGTACCTCTGAATGATATTTGACAGAGGAAGAAGTTAAAATGGTGGGGATTAAGTAATGCATAGGCAGGCTCCGGGAGACTGTATAGAATTTTTAAAGGAATGTGTTTTTATTATAAAAATTGGTATAATTTAGTGGATTTTCTGAAGCAATCATCGTCAAGCCGATGCTTTTAGAAGAATATATGACTTGCCTTGAATTTATGGATATGCATAATAAAAATAAACCGTGAGATACTAACCAAGTAAAACGATATTATTATTCATATTAATAGGAGGAGTATCGATGAGAAAAAGATTATGCATATTAATTGCATTGGTATGTGTATCCTTAATTGCCCTTACTGCATGTACAGCAGGTGATGGCTCTAAAACAAATAACGGAGCTACTAACGGGACGACTAACGGGAATACTAACGGAACAAACAAAAATGGCACCGGAACGAATAATACAACCGGAGGAACAGGCACAACAGGTAACACCACCGGAGGTACAGGTGGAACAACCGGAGGAACAGGTACTACAGGTGGAACAACCGGAGGAACAGGTACAACCGGTGGTTCTGGTACAGGCACCGGAACAGGCTTAACAACTACACCGGCAGCCACCAGATAAAAACCGGATTGTCAGCCTATGGCAGATAACCACTAATAAAAATCCTTCCATATAATTTGGAAGGATTTTTATTTTTCACTATTCTTATGTAAGGCGCAATTCTTACAGGTGCCGGTGATTTGAATGAGATGATCCTTAATAACGAAACCTTCTTCCTCTATGGCATGTTCAATGTCATGGATCGGACAGGAGGGTAGATCAAATACTTTCTTACAATCATCACAAATGATAAAATGCTTATGTTCATGACTGTCTGCTTTAATCCGATAAAAAATCTCCGAATCGTTAAAATGATATTTATCAATCAGATTTTGACCTAAAAGAGCATCTATATTACGATAGATTGTAGATTTCGCTATCTTGGGAAGCTCCTTTGCAACCTGAAGATATACTTCATTAATTGACATCGGTCGGTCCGCTTCCTTTAATATTGAGAGAATTAATTGCTTTTGTTTTGTATTTCTTGAATTTTCCATAGCTATGCTCCATCCTTAATCAGGAAAATTGAAACAGTATCGATAACATTCACGACGGTTTCTAATTAATTCACCATCCTTACACATACCAAGCTTTTTTGCTAATTTCAGGGATGGTATATTCTGCTTATCTATAACAGCTATAATCCGTTTTGGTTGATAGCGTTCTTTAAAATACTTAATTACTGCAGAGGCTGCTTCATAAGCGAAGCCTTTTCCCTGATATTCTGAGGCTAATAAATAGCCGATTTCGTAATCACCGTTACTCCCGTTTTCTTTCAGCTCAATTCCGCAGCAGCCGATTAGCCTATTGCTTTCTCTTAAGAATATTCCCCATTGACCGTAACCGTAATTCTGATATACATAACGGATATATGCTTTACGCCGTTCCTGCTCTACCTCAAGGGATTCCGGTGCATCCCCGCAAAAACGGATGCATTCCGGTTCGCTATAGATATGAAATAAATCATAGGCATCCTCTACCGCAAGCTCTCGAAGGATGAGCCGTTCTGTCGCTGTGATGACGGAAGCTTTCCAATGTGCATTGCAATAAACCTGGTGGAGGAAAGCATAATCGATCTCTTCAAAGCCTTCTACTAAAAAGGCAGCCTTCCGCAAATCATGGGTTCCCGAATTGGGATTTACAAAGCCAATTGATGTAATTCCGGCAGCATAGGCGGCATTAACTCCATTTGTAGAGTCCTCTATGACAATACATTCATCCGGTGAGACACCCAGACGCTGTGCTGCAGCCAGGAAAATATCGGGTGCCGGTTTCGGATGCTCCAATTCCCGACCGGAGATAAAGCCCTTGAAATACTTCCGGATCTTAAGTGTATCCATAACATATTCAATATCCTCTCCGGGAGAAGAGGAGGCTATGATTAATAGCAAGCCATGGGAATACAGATCTTTTATCAGCTTCGTAATATAAGGGATAACCGGATACCCTTCGGTATCCCTAAGGTATTTCTTCAACTCGTTGTTAGCAGCCAGAAGCTCTTCCGGAGAAATGTTCAGATGAAACTCTCTTACCATCTCCTGACACATATAAACTGTAGTGGATCCGATAAATCTGGAGCAATAATCCGTAGTGATGTCGACCTGATATTTTTTTAATGCAAGCACTGCTGCGCGGGCATGCATCGGTTCGCTGTCAATAATAACACCATCCATATCAAATATAACTGCCTTTAACAAGTTGTCTACCTCCGGTTTTCTTCTTACCGGAACAGTATACAACTTTTCATAAGGTCTTTCAACCCTAAAAAGCAGAGGCTGATGATAACGGAATTAATAAGGTATTCCTGTTGATCAGCCTCTGCGGTTGAGTACCTTTTCAAATAATAGCCCTGTTAAGAACCAGACAGGCGCATAGTCGAATCGGATTACTCCTTTAATATTTAGCTTTGCCTTACTGTAATCCCAGGGGCATGCCCGATATTTCTTCAGAATAACACCGGATGTGAATTCTGTCAGATAAATCAGTAATGCATAAACACCTCCTCTACACAGGGCATTCTGTTTCTTAAGCTTATTACAGATCGGCGTTAAGCAGGCGGCCATCCCATAAATAGGGAACATCCAGACTGACGTATGGCAGGCTAAGGTCCGGTCCTTATGTTTCCTAATAGAGTCAAGACCGGTCCATAAGCATTCCAGACACCAGCCCAATAGTCCGCAGATAAAGAAATCATTGACAAAACATTTTTTCATAGCGATAGTATAAGCATAAGAATATTTCCTATACAATATTTAAGAAGGAAATAATTTGGAAAGGGATGAATGCAATGGAGATAGAGAGAAAATATGAAATAATGTATATACCGGGTGAGCTAACTGACTTTCCATGTAAGAAGATTGAGCAGGGTTATCTGTGTCACAATCCTACGATCCGAATTCGTAAAAGCAACCAGGATTATTATTTGACCTATAAGTCCAAGACAGATGTGAAGGAGAAAAAAGGGGGTGCAATCATCAGGAACGAGGTGGAGCTTCCCTTAACAAAGGAAGCCTATCAAAGCTTAAAGGCTAAGACGGATGACAATATGGTTTTGAAAAAACGATACCTGATTCCTTTGGAGGGTGGACTAACCGTCGAGCTGGATATTTTCGAGGGAGTTTTGGAGGGCCTAATCTTTGCCGAGGTGGAATTTCCTGATGTGGAAGCAGCGGATGCTTTCGTTCCTCCGGAATGGTTTGGAGCAGAGCTTTCGGCGGATAAGAGGTATACGAATTATCATTTATCAAAATTATCCTCTTATCAAGAATTACTAATAAAAAATGACAATACCGACGGAAAGAATATGTAGGCCCGGAATTGACATAATATTAAGGTGAAGAATGAAATGGCAGTAGATTTCATTCCAAACATTATCTGAAACGATAGGAGGATATTATGCCGAAAGACGGACAGCCGGACAACAAAAAAGCCAGAGTAGATAAAGCGAACGGACAGACACCATTAACGAAGGAGAACCAGAACAAGAATAAGAATGCAAAAAGAAAATCAATTAAGCATAATGATGTATAAGCAAATAAGCGGATACTTTGTGAATTAGGCTATGCAGACAGTTAAGAAAGGAAGAGAATAACGATGGCAAAAGCAGGAATGAGAAGGCCTGACCCAAGTGAACCCCACGGAACAGAAGGATGGCAGAAGATGAACATTCCAAGGAATGATGCCGAACCGGTTCCGGAATTACAAGGAAAGGCAAAGACGGGTAACAGAAAAGCGAAACCCATCCATGAACCGAAGTAATGGGCGCAAACAGGCCAATCCGGGATATATATAATGAACTACAACTCCATCTTCTTCGTGATACAGCTCCCTCGGACTATATCAATCAATTGGCAACGGAACCGGAATTCAAACAATATCCCTTCCGGATGCTCTTAAAGCTTAAAGAAACGGAGCAATCACCAAAGTATCACCCGGAGGGAAGTGTATGGAACCATACGATGCTGGTGGTGGATGAAGCAGCTCAGGTCAGGGAAATCTGTAAGGAACCTGTGGTTTTTATGTGGGCAGCTCTGCTGCATGATATCGGGAAGTCGGATACAACCAGAAACCGTAAGGGAAAAATAACCTCCTATGAGCATGACATGGCAGGTGCCTTACTGGCTGAGGAATTCTTAAAAGCTTTTCATGAGGAGGAATATATCGCTAGGGTAAGTGCCTTGGTGAAATACCATATGCATATGCTTTATATCCTTAAAAATCTACCTTACGGCAATCCGGAGGGGATGCTTACAGAAACAGACCCTGAGGAGCTGGCCCTGTTCTGCAGATGTGACCGGATGGGCAGATTGTGTGTTAACCGAGAGGAAGAAGAGAAAAACTATCAGGATTTCCTTACGGAAATCGGAAAGAAAAGCAAGAAATATGCAGCTGGATTTAGGTAATCGTGTATTATTATGCGAAAGTAGTGCATTGGAATTGATTGAACGGATGTGGTTTCAAGGGTACGGGAATTCGAAAACTTAACCCTTTGACGACATCCGTTTTTTTGCGTGCAAAGTAAAAAGTAATTATAAATATACAATAAACTTTAGCTTTTATATGGATAATGCTGAATTCTGTCGCATTAGCTGTATGTCTGAAAATTTATCTGGATTTTTTAATATAACTATTTTATAATAAAGGTTAACGTTAATCCGTTTAAGTTTTCAATAATTGAAATGAGGATATTCAAATGGCAGACAATTATATCTATACAATTACGAAGAAGGAGAGCCTGGCTAACTCTATTTATCTTATGGATGTCAAGGCCCCCAGAGTAGCGAAAAATTGCTATCCCGGTCAATTTGTCATCATTAAGATGGATGAAAAGGGTGAGCGGATTCCTTTAACAATTTGTGATTACGACAGAGAAGCCGGTACTGTAACCATAGTGTTTCAGGCAATCGGAACATCTACTAAATTAATGGCTGAGTATGAGGTCGGGGATGCATTCCGTGATTTTACCGGGCCTCTGGGTCATAGATCAGAGCTGATTGAGGAACCGAGAGGAGAGCTTCAGAAGAAGAGCATTCTTTTTGTTGCAGGAGGAGTCGGTGCGGCTCCGGTTTATCCGCAGGTTAAATGGATGAAGGAGAGCGGTTATGATGTGGATTGCATTATTGGTGCAAGAAACAAGGAGTTAATCATTCTGGAGGACAGAATGAAGGAGTATGCGAAGAACGTTTACATAACAACCGATGACGGTTCCTATGGTTTTAAAGGAAATGTAAACGACTGCATCAAGGATCTGGTGAATCATCAAGGTAAGAAGTATGACCGGGTAATTGCTATAGGCCCTATGATTATGATGAAATTCGTATGTATTCTTACCAAAGAGCTTGGTATTAAGACAATTGTCAGTATGAATCCTGTTATGGTGGATGGTACCGGTATGTGTGGTGCCTGCAGGCTGACCATTGGTAATGAGGTAAAGTTTGCCTGTGTGGATGGCCCGGAGTTTGACGGCCATTTGGTTAATTTTGACGAGGCTATGAAACGGCTTCAGATGTATAAATCAGAAGAAGGTAAAAAGGTTCTCAGGGACAGTGAGGGAGATACCCATCATCATAAGAGCTGTGAATGTCATGAAGAGTAAGCCGTTGGCCTAAATGTGCGGTGTTTCGGCAATTGGAGGTTAGTATGGATGTTTTGAAGAAGGTTCCGATCAGCGAACAGGATCCCAAGGTACGCGCTCATAATTTCAACGAGGTGTGTCTTGGCTACAATAAAGGGGAGGCACAGGAAGAAGCGTCCCGCTGCATACAATGTAAGAATCCGAAATGTGTTACCGGATGTCCGGTATCCATTGATATTCCGGGCTTTATTAAAGAAGTGGCAAACGGTGATATTGAGTCAGCCTTCAAGGTAATCGGAAAATACAGTGCACTTCCTGCAGTGTGCGGAAGAGTTTGTCCTCAGGAGACGCAGTGTGAAGAACGCTGCATCCGTGGAATAAAGGGGGATCCCGTATCCATCGGTAAACTTGAACGCTTTGTTGCAGACTGGGCAAGGGAAAATAATATTGAGCCTGAATTACCAACGGAGAAAAAGGACAGGAAGGTTGCAGTGATTGGCTCCGGCCCCGCCGGGCTTACCTGCGCGGGAGAGCTGGCGAAGATGGGCTATGAAGTAACGATCTTTGAAGCGCTCCATGAGCCGGGAGGTGTTCTTGTATATGGAATTCCTGAATTCAGGCTTCCCAAGGACACGGTTGTAAGAACCGAGGTAGAGAACGTTAAAAAGCTTGGTGTTAAGATTGAAACCAATGTCATCATCGGTAAATCCGTTACGATTGATGAACTGATGGAGGAAGAGGGCTTTGAGGCCGTATTTATCGGTTCGGGAGCAGGACTTCCGAAGTTCATGGGGATTCCCGGTGAGAATGCCAACGGGGTATTCTCCGCAAATGAATACCTGACCCGGAATAATTTAATGAAGGCATTTGATAAGAGCTATGCTACTCCGATTATCACCGGTAATAAGGTGGCTGTTGTAGGCGGTGGCAATGTTGCCATGGATGCTGCAAGGACAGCGCTGCGTCTGGGTGCAGAGGTTTATGTCGTTTATCGCAGAAGTGAGGCAGAGCTACCCGCCAGAGTGGAGGAGGTTCATCATGCGAAGGAGGAGGGCATCATCTTTAAGCTGCTGACGAATCCAAAGGAAATCCTGGTGAATGAACAAGGCTGGGTTTCCGGTATGCGTTGCGTTGAGATGGAGCTTGGAGAGCCGGACGAATCAGGAAGAAGAAGACCTGTTGAGAAGAAGGATTCTGAATTTATACTTGATGTGGATACCGTAATCATGTCTCTCGGAACCAGCCCTAACCCGTTGATTTCTTCCACAACAGAAGGATTAGATATAAACAGACATCGATGCATTATTGCAGATGAGACCAATGGACAGACCTCAAGAGAAGGGGTTTTTGCCGGTGGTGATGCAGTTACCGGTGCAGCTACTGTAATTCTTGCCATGGGTGCAGGGAAAGCGGCTGCAAAGGGAATCGATGAGTATTTAATGAATAAGGAGATAAGATAATAGGTAAAATAAGCGAATTAATTTTACTTCAGATAAGATGCGTTGTGGAGCGTATGAAGGTACTTTGGAGGATGTATGGGCGTATATGGGTTTAACCAGACAGTCGTGGCACTGGTTGCATCAGCAGCAATTGTTATTCTGCTTCTGATTATTCAGCTATTTGTCCGTTTAAGAAAAGCCAGACAGGCGCAGGAGCTTTCTGATCAGGAAAATAAATCACTGAAGGATAGTTACCGTGAGCTTGAGTCGGTCTATGAAGCATCCTTGAATTCTCTGAATGAGCTTACAATTAAGTATGAGGAGCTTAACAGAAACAGGGATAATATGAAGAAGCTGGCTTACACAGATTATCTTACAGAGCTGCCGAACAGGACAGCTTTTACAGAGATGCTCGATAATGTTATGCTAACGATCCGCAGCGGTGAAATTATCGGTATTATGGATATCGACCTGGACAATTTTAAGAATATCAATGATACCCTGGGTCATTCCTATGGGGATGAATTATTGATTGACGTAACCTACCGCTTAAAACAGGCGATGGATGAGAATGATTATCTGGCCAGAATCGGTGGTGATGAGTTTATCGTACTTACCCAGAATCTTACGGATACAGCTTCTTATGAAGAGAAAATCCGCAAGATCAGGAATGTCTTCAGCTATCCTTTTATATTGACCACTAAGGAATATTTTGTTACCGTCAGTATCGGAGTTGCATTTGCACCGAAGGATGGAAAGACCTCACAGATATTGATAAAAAATGTGGACGCTGCCATGTATGTAGCGAAGGCTGACGGGAAAAATACGTATGCATACTTTGATTATACCTTTAACCAGAAGCTAACAGAGAAGATTGAGACACAATCGGAGCTTAGAAAAGCAATTGAACGGGATGAGTTTATCCTATTCTACCAGGCACAGATGGATCTGGAAACCAAGAAGGCGGTCGGCTTTGAGGCCTTGATCCGTTGGAACCATCCGACCAAAGGCTTGGTAGGTCCTGATGAATTTATCTACCTTGCCGAGGAGACGGGGCTCATCGTCCCGATTGGGAAATGGGTTCTTTTAACAGCCTGCAGGCAGCTGAAGCAATGGTCTAGTGAGGGCTTTCCTGATATTAATATGGCAGTAAATCTGTCAGCCAGACAGTTTAAGGATAAGGAGTTTGTTAAGCTCGTGATGGAGGTCATTGAGAATACAGGAATTGATCCCAGACATCTGGAGTTGGAAATTACGGAAACTATCGCCTTGGATGATCTGGAATATACCATTGCTACCATTTTAGAGCTTAGAAAGATTGGAGTAAATTTCTCACTGGATGATTTCGGAACCGGGTATTCCTCCATGAATTATCTAAAACGTCTTCCGGTAAGCAATCTGAAGATTGATAAGAGCTTCCTGGATACCGTAATGGAGGACCAGTCTGATCAGAAGATTATCCAGACCATTATTACCCTGGCTAGAAACTTAAATCTCTATGTTATCGCAGAAGGCGTAGAACGCAGTGATCAGGAGCAATTTCTTCAGGAGTCCAACTGTAATAAGGCACAGGGCTTCCTATACAGTAAGCCGGTACCCAGGGATATGGCGGAACAGTTTTTAAAGAATGACAGAACCACTAAATCAAAATAATATATCAAGGCAAACGTTCATTGGCAGACTTGGAGGAAGCTATGAAGAGAGTCAGCCGGTTATATCTATTTCTTATAATACAGTTTGTACTATATGTGGTTTTTTTAGGACTGGATTTATCGGGAGGCTACAACAGCCTGTCCACCAAAATAAAATTCAGTGCAATTATCCTATGTTTGTGTTATGTAGTGTTTCATAGAGAGGGCAGCAAAAGTAGGGATTTATTCCTGGTTCGTGCCGCCCTCTTCTTTACGTTGGTTTCTGATTTCATTATTTTGTTTCTACCGGCTGATTACTATATACTTGGTGTTATTTCCTTTGTTATCGTTCAACAGCTGTATGGAATACGGCTGAAGGGAAGCGGAAATAGAAGCAAAGGCATTCCGGAGAAGGAGGGCTTTCTGTCTTCCTTATTGCTTCGAGCTGCCCTCCAGTTTGCTATTGCTATCATTATATTTATTTTGCTCGGCTGGCTTGGAGTGATCCGGGATGGGCTGTTAACCGTTACGGTTATTTATTTTGTAGGTCTCGTCTATAATGTGATCCATGCCATCCATGCGGCCTGGCATTTGCCAAAGGATAAGAATAAAATTATCTTTGCGGTCGGGCTGGTTATGTTCCTGTTGTGCGACATCAATGTGGGATTATTCAATCTCTCGGGATTTATTACAATCACAGGAAGGACTTCTGAAATCCTAGTCTCCTTAGCCTCCATCCTGATGTGGACCTTCTATGCCCCTTCCCAGGTATTGATTGCAATCAGCTCGGATCAACTTCGTCATAAATAACAAAAAAAATGAATAAATTCATGTAAAAATATGTAATAAATTGCTTGCGTTGTGCAGGCTTTTTTGTTAAAATAATTCTAAATCAAAAGAAGCTTAATCGGATCAACCGGTAAGCATATTCTACTTCATCCGTCTTCAACGGATCATTGATGCTTTTCATTTTTTCTTATTACACTTCGAAGCAATTAATCCCCAATCAACAAACCGGATACCGGGCATAGCTATCAGTTCTTGTGGTATTCCGGAATAATTACAATAAGGAGGAATCACATTCATGCTGCAGGCATTGAAGGAAGAAACAATGGATTATGACTTGTTTGTCAGTACAGTAAAGCAGATTGTCAGGAATAAACTGGGGGAGGGGTTCGATATACGAATCTATAAGGTTACTAAGAACAATTCCCTGGAGCTGGATAGTCTGGTTGTATTAAAGAAGGGCGAAAACATTGCTCCGAACATCTATCTGCCGCCTTACTATGAAGCATATCTGGAAGGAGCGGATATCATCGATATAGTCGATCGATTGTGCAATGTCTGCAGTCATTGTACAGTTCCTGTAATGGATCAGAATTTCTCGTATACCTTTGAGCAGATGAAATCATATATTTTCTTTCGTATCGTAAGCTTTGAGAAAAACAGAAAGCTACTCGCAGACATTCCTCATAGCTGCTATCTGGACTTGGCTGTTACCTTTCATTGTCTGGTTCGCGATGATGCTGAGGGGATCGGTACGATACGTGTTACAAATGAGCACCTGAAGCTATGGCAGATTACGCTGGAGGAGCTGCTTCAGCTGGCAGCCCAGAATACCGAAAGACTGTTTCCCGCCTCCATCAAAAGCATGGAGGAGGTTCTGTCGGGATTTCTGTCCGAGACAGCTCAGGATGCTTCCATCAGCAGTATACCGATGGAGCTTCCCTTGTTCCCCGACAGTGGGTTTACCAACCGGCCAAGGATGTATATCCTTACGAATCAGAAAGGAATTAACGGTGCCTCCTGTCTGTTATATAAGAATGTTATCCGACAATTTGCCAACCGAGTTCACTCCGATCTTTATATTCTTCCCAGCAGTATCCATGAAATCATCTTAATTCCCCAAGAGGATAGTATGAATAAGGAAACTCTTACTAAAATGGTAGAGGATGTCAACAGCACCCAGGTCGCTGCGGAGGAGGTTTTATCCGACCATGTATATTTCTATTCCAGAGATACAGATCAAATAATGCTGTAAGCAATCAGCTTCTGCATGTACCCTGCTACTCCTTAGGAAGGGCTGTCATAAACAGCGTGAGCTGTGTTTATGACAGCCCCTTCGCTTTATATCAAAACAGCCCCTCGCCGGATTGAGCCGCGGTCTGTCGGCCGTTTTTCCTGTTATATACAGTTTTACTAAGTATGATATTTAAGAATCTTATAATGTTATATATTTTTTTTGTTTCATAATTTTAGATGATGTGTTATAATAATGAATCGACGAATAAAAACATAAATTGAGTCATACCAAAATTAATATTTGGTATAAGTGTTCAAATTTAAGGAGGACATTTCAATGGCAAGGAAAATGAAAACGATGGATGGTAATAATGCAGCCGGACATGTGTCTTATGCATTTACCGATGTTGCAGCAATCTATCCTATTACACCTAGCTCTGTTATGGCCGAGGTGACCGATAAATGGTCAGCTGAGGGCAGAAAGAATATCTTTGGTCAAGAGGTTAAGGTTGTTGAGATGCAGTCTGAAGCAGGTGCAGCTGGTACCGTTCACGGTTCTTTAGCAGCAGGTGCTTTAACAACTACATTTACTGCATCACAAGGTTTGTTACTAATGATCCCCAATATGTATAAGATGGCAGGTGAGTTACTTCCGGGTGTTATTCACGTATCAGCTCGTGCTCTGGCCAGCCACGCTTTATCCATCTTTGGTGATCATTCTGATATTTATGCATGCCGCCAGACAGGCTTCGCACTGCTTGCAAGCACCAACCCGCAAGAAGTTATGGACCTGGGCGCAGTAGCACACCTGGCAGCAATCAAAGGAAGAGTTCCTTTCCTGCATTTCTTTGATGGCTTCAGAACCTCTCATGAGATCCAGAAGATTGAGACATGGGATTATGAAGACCTGAAGGAAATGGTTGACATGGATGCAGTGGATGCATTCCGTCGTCGTTCCTTAAGTCCTGAGCATCCGGTTCTCAGAGGTTCCGCACAGAACCCGGACGTTTTCTTCCAGGCAAGAGAAGCATGCAATACATACTATGATGCAGTTCCCGGCATTGTAGAAGAATATATGGATATGGTTAACAAGAAGATCGGTACCAACTACAAGCTGTTCAACTACTACGGCGCTGAAGATGCTGAGCAGGTTATCATAGCTATGGGTTCCGTTAACGATACCATCGAAGAGACCATTGATTACCTGAATGCTAAGGGTCAGAAGGTTGGTCTTGTTAAGGTACGTCTGTACCGTCCATTCAGAGCAGATCGTCTGCTGGAGGCTATTCCTGCAACTGTTAAGAAGATTACCGTACTTGACAGAACCAAGGAGCCCGGTGCTCTTGGTGAGCCTTTATACCTGGATGTTGTTGCAGCTCTTAAAGACTCTAAGTTTGGTGATATTCCCGTTTATAACGGCCGTTATGGTTTAGGCTCCAAGAATACAACTCCTGCACAGATTATCGCAGTTTATAAGAATACCGAGAAGAAGACCTTCACCATCGGTATCAAGGATGATGTTACTAACTTATCTCTTCCTCTGGAGGCAGCTCCGAATACAACTCCGGAAGGAACCATCAACTGTAAGTTCTGGGGTCTTGGTGCTGACGGTACTGTAGGTGCTAACAAGAACTCCATCAAGATCATCGGTGACCACACCAACATGTATGCTCAGGCATATTTTGACTATGATTCCAAGAAGTCCGGCGGTGTTACCATGTCCCACTTAAGATTTGGTAAGAAGCCGATCAAGTCCACCTACCTGATCACAGAAGCGGATTTTGTTGCCTGCCACAATCCTTCCTACATGAACAAGTACAACATGGTTCAGGAATTAAAGGATGGCGGTACCTTCCTCTTAAACTGCGGTTGGAACATGGAAGAGATCGAGCAGCATTTCCCTGGACAGGTAAAGCGTTATATGGCAGAACATAATATTAAGTTCTATACCATTGACGGTATCAGCATTGGTAAGGAATTAGGCTTAGGCGGACGTATCAATACCGTTCTGCAGGCAGCTTTCTTCAAACTGGCTAACATTATTCCGATTGATGAAGCAGTAAAATATATGAAGGATGCAGCAACCGCTTCTTATGGTAAGAAGGGTGAGGCTGTTGTTAAGATGAACCATGACGCTATCGACCGTGGTCTTACCGGACTGAAGGAAATCCAGGTTCCGGAAAGCTGGAAGAATGCCGGTGACGTTGAGCTTCATACGAAGGTATCTGGCGATAGAAAGGATGTCGTAGACTTTGTAAATAACATCCTTGCACCGGTTAACGCACAGCAGGGTAATGAGTTACCGGTATCTGCATTCGTTGAAAACGCAGATGGTACTCTTCCTCAGGGCTCTTCCGCATTTGAGAAGCGTGGTGTTGCAGTTGACGTTCCTCAGTGGAATCCTGAGAATTGTATTCAGTGTAACTTCTGTTCCTATGTATGTCCTCATGCAGTAATTCGTCCGATAGCTATGAATGCTGAAGAAGCTGCTAAGGCTCCTGCAGGAATGAAGAAGACTGCTATGACAGGTCTCGCAGGTATGGAATTTGCTATGACCGTATCCGCACTTGACTGCTTAGGCTGCGGCTCCTGTGCTAATGTATGTCCCGGTAAGAAGGGAGCTAAGGCTCTTGTAATGAGACCTCTGGAGGAAAACCTTGAGGAGCAGAAATCCTTCGATTATGGTTTGACCTTAGAGAATAAACCAGAAGTAAGCGAGAAATTCAAGGATATCACCGTTAAGGGCAGCCAGTTTAGCCAGCCGTTACTCGAGTTCTCCGGCGCATGTGCAGGTTGCGGTGAGACACCTTATGCTAAGCTTGTAACACAGTTATTCGGTGACAGAATGTTCATCGCCAATGCTACGGGTTGTTCCTCTATCTGGGGTGGTTCCATGCCTTCCACACCTTACACTGTTAACAAAGAAGGTAAGGGTCCCGCTTGGGCAAACTCCTTATTTGAGGATAACGCTGAATACGGCTATGGTATGATGCTGGCTCAGCAAACCTTAAGAGACAGAGTAAAGGGTAAGATTGAAGCTCTTGCAGCTACAACCGGAAATAGCGAGGTTAAGGCAGCAGCAGAAAGATATCTGGAAACCTATACTAACGGCCGTGAGAATGCCGGTGCTACCAGTGCATTAGTTAGAGCAATTGAGGCATGCGGTTGTGCAGAAGGCAAAGATATTCTGAAGGATAAGGATTTCCTGTCCAAGAAGTCACAGTGGATCTTCGGTGGTGACGGTTGGGCATATGATATCGGCTTCGGCGGTCTGGATCATGTTCTTGCCAGTGGCCAGGATGTCAACATCTTCGTATTCGATACCGAGGTTTACTCCAACACCGGCGGACAGTCCTCTAAAGCAACTCCTACCGGAGCAATCGCACAGTTTGCTGCAGCTGGTAAGGAAGTGAAGAAGAAGGATCTGGCTCAGATAGCTATGAGCTATGGTTATGTATATGTAGCACAGATCGCTATGGGTGCTGATTACAACCAGACAATCAAGGCGATTGTTGAAGCAGAGAGCTACAACGGACCTTCCATCATCATCGCATATGCTCCTTGTATCAACCATGGTATTAAGGGTGGTATGTCAACTGCTCAGACAGAAGAGAAGAATGCGGTAGCATCCGGTTACTGGAATATGTTCCGCTTTGATCCTCGTCTTGCAGAAGATGGTAAGAACCCGTTCACATTAGACAGCAAGGCTCCTACCGCAAGCTATCAGGACTTCTTAAAGAATGAGGTACGTTACAGTGCACTCATCCGTCAGAACCCTGAGAGAGCAGAAGAGCTATTCACAAATGCCGAGAAGAATGCGATGCAGAAGTATGCACATCTTCAGAAGCTGGTGTCTCTTTACGAGAAGAGTGAATAATTAGCAATGTTATGGTAGCAATACCATGAAACAAGATCAAACGTTAAATCGTTTCACTTGTTAATAAAAAAGCCCGGTGTAATGAGCACCGGGCTTTTGTTTTAGTGGAATGTAAATTGATTTATCATATACTACCTGAGGGGACGGAGGGATTGCTTTCAACTATAACAGCAGCATCAGTCGGTGCTGCGGCTGTGGAGGCGGCCTCAGCTTTGCTGTTACAGATTTCCTCCTGTACGGCTATCGTTGCCAAGGTGTCTGCTAGCTGGGTTAATACTACAGTTAATAATTCGAGTTCTTCTTTCGGTAAGCATTTTGCGATCGCACATGCAATAGCAGTGACGGTTGCAACCAGATCACAAGAATTCATAATACCACCTGAATAATGACAGGTCATCATCCCACCAATTCATCTTTATAATATATTCAGCTGACTGGAGGAACGTGACTTGATAGACTTGTTATAATAGAAGAGATAATAAGGGAAAAAGCACATAAAAAATGCACCTGACTGGATTTGAACCGGCGGCCTTTCGCTCCGGAGGCGAACGCTCTATCCACTGAGCTACAGGTGCAGTGAAACCATATCCTTGGATAGGTTTTCTCGGACTATGCTATTATATACTAATCGAGGGATAAAGTAAAGAATGTTTCCTGAAATTTTTACATAATTACCGGGAAGGTTGAGCCGGAAGTCAAGGGAAGCCTGCTCGGAAAAGGTCATGGAAAGGCGAATTATTACAGAAATATTAAATTTTATTACATAAAAATTAAATCCAGTGGTTGACTTTATGATGTTTTTCTGCTATTATACTATTGACATTCTGTAGAATATGCACACAAGGAGTTATTATGAAGCTAAAATATAAGAAAATTATATTGTTAACTACAATGAGCACAATGGGCATTGGGTTGTTAACTCTTTCTATAAGTCATGATAAACCGAGAGCCCAGGAGAGTCTTAATCCGGAAGCTAAGCAGGAATCTATGGAGCTATTAAGCGATAGCGGGGATGTTGCTGCACTATCCGCCAGTATTGAGGATACATCAGCTGAGCCCACATTATCGCCGACACCGACAGCAGCACCGACTCCCCTTCCTACCCCCACTCCGCTTCCGGTCTATGAGTTGGAAGAGAATAAGAAGATGGACGCACTGTTCGAGGATTATTATGCTGCGAAAGCAATCAGTGACACCAGTAAGCTAGAGAGCCTATACAGTGATCCCACCAAGGCTGAATCCAAGGAAACGCTGGAAAGTAAAGTAAAATATATTGAAGAATATCGTAATATTAAGAGCTATTCCAAGAAGGGCTATTTGGAAGGAACCTATATCGTCTACGTATATAGTGATATTAAGTTTGCCAGTATCAATACACTTGCACCCAGCCTTGCCAAATTATACGTAATAACCGATAGCGAGGGAAATCTTAAGATATTCTCCGGAGAGATGGATCCGGAACTGAAAGAATACTTTAATGAGAGAAACAATGATGAGGATGTACAGAAGCTCATCATTGAGACAGATGAAAAGGGAGATAAAGCGAAGGAAAGTGATGAGGATCTTATGATTTTCTGGACCGGACTGGATAAATTGGCGAATAACGATTCAAAGGACAAGAAGGAAGCGTCCCAGACAGAGACTCCGAAGGATCAGGGCGACTCACAGGAATAATAAATTATAAACTCCTTATACTAATTGAACTAAATAGTATAAGGAGTGTTTTTTATGATTGGTAATATTGATCTGGATTTACTTGAAAAGACATATCAGAATGCAAGCATTGGCATAACGGCGATTGAAGAGGTGCTGGATAAAGCTAAAAATAAGGATTTGATCAATGATTTAAACAACCAGCTGAAGGATTATCGCCAGATAGCGGATTCAACCAGAGAACAGCTCACAACAAACGGGGCAGTGGTGAAGGAGAAACCCTTATATGACAGAGCAATGATGAAGGGAAACATTAAGATGAATATCTGGATGGAGCCCACGGACAGCCGGATAGCGGAGATGGTAATGAAGGGCAGTACCATGGGAGTAACTCAGATGACGAAGCTTCTTCATGATAAGACCGATGCGGATGGCGCCAGCGTCCAGATCGTGAAGGATTTTATTAAGAAAGAAGAAAATAATATCGAGGTCATGAAAAAATATCTGTAATACGTGAATCAGAACATGACGCTTGTGATTTTGAAAAAGGGATGAGACCTTCCAATAATGTAGAACTGTATAAAAGCTGCTGCTTCGGACCATTGAACTGAGGCAGCAGCTTCTTTATCATGCGGAGAAGGCAACGATCTGTTACTTTGCAGGGTCTCCTATGAGATTTGCAGCATAGGTAAGGATAAAAACAAGTGGACGAACGATATGAAATCAAGTATAATTTTATCGTAAAAACAGGCAAAATACGGATGGAAGGCAGGACGAATATGGCCAAGAGAACGAAGCATTTAACCTCGCAGGGAAACGAGAGTGAAGAGGTCAGAATAAATAAATATCTTAGTGAAGCAGGAATCTGCTCCAGAAGGGAAGCAGACCGTTACATTGCAGAAGGAAAGGTTCAGATCGACGGCATTACAGCGGAGATGGGTTCCAAGGTAGGTAAGAGCAGTCTGGTAACCTTCCAGGGAAAGCCTGTAAAGAGGGAAGAAAAACTGGTATTAATCGCCTTCAATAAACCGGAGGGCATTGTATGTACAACGGATCCGGACGAACCGGATAATATTGTGGATTATATCCAATACGGAATGAGAATATATCCGATCGGAAGACTGGATAAGGATTCGGAGGGCTTAATTCTTCTGACCAATGATGGCAATATCGTTAATAAGATTCTTCGGGCAGAGAATCATCATGAGAAAGAGTATATCGTAACCGTTAATAAAGAGATAACCCAGGATTTTATCAAAAGGATGTCGCAGGGAGTGCCGGTGCTTGATAGGATTACGAATCCCTGTGAAGTAAGTCAGCTGGATAAGAACACCTTCCGGATTATACTGACACAGGGACTGAACAGACAAATTCGCCGGATGTGTGAATATTTTGGCTATCGTGTCGTTAAGCTCACAAGAGTAAGGATTATGAATATTCAATTGGGCAGACTAAAGCTTGGTGCCTGGAGAAATGTAACCGATAAGGAGATAGCAGAGCTGAATCGGTTACTTCAGGGAGGAAAACACAGGCATTCCTATAAGGAAAGGTAAGGGGTTTGTATATGGAGATCAAACAGGAAATAGAAAAGCTTAGGGAATTAGTAAAATATCATAATGACAGATATTATAACCAGGATGATCCGGAGATCTCTGATTATGAATATGATCAGTTATCCTTACGTTTGCGAAAGCTGGAGCAGGAGCATCCGGAATTAGCCGTTTCTGATTCACCGACGAAAAAAATAGGGGGGAGTGCAAAGAGAGAAGCGGGTGTACTGGTGAGGCATAATGTCCCGATGCTTAGCCTTCAGGATGTATTCTCGAAGGAAGAGGTCTACAGCTTTGTTGATAAGATTAAGAAGGAACGAGAGGATGTAGTATTTACCGTCGAGAAGAAGATTGACGGACTATCCGTTGCCCTTCGCTATGAAGAGGGTAATCTTGTCATGGGTGTAACCAGAGGGGATGGCATTAACTATGGAGAAGATGTCACGGAAAATGTCAGAATGATTAAGGATGTCAAGACCGCTTTGAAAACTCCGGTACCGTATTTGGAGATCAGGGGCGAGGTATATATGAAGAACGAGGATTTTGAGGCAGTGAATGAGAAGCTGGAGGCAGCCGGAAAAAAGCTGTTTGCTAATCCCCGTAATTGCTCTGCCGGAACCTTAAGACAGCTGGATCCTGCTATCGTAAAGGAACGCAGACTGTCCATGTTTGTATTTAATGTTCAAGATGCCAGGGGAATTACATTTAACAAGCATTCGGAAACTCTGAACTGGCTGGCAGAGCAGGGAATTAAGGTGATTGAAGACTTCCGTCTATGCAGGACTGCTGATGAGGTCTGGGAAGCAATCAATGAGATCGGAGAATCCAGAGGAAGCCTAGCTTATGATATCGATGGTGCGGTTGTTAAGGTAGATGACCTAGATTTCCGGGAATATCTCGGAACTACCTCTAAGGTACCGAAATGGGCCGTTGCCTACAAGTATCCTCCGGAGGAGAAGGAAACCATAGTGAAGGATATTCGTGTCACAGTCGGAAGAACCGGAAGGATCACTCCTACCGCAATCTTTGAGCCCATCCGCTTGTGTGGGACGAATGTTGAGAAAGCTACTCTGCACAACCAGGACCGGATTAATGAACTGGATGTCCGTATCGGGGATACCATCGTCGTAAGAAAAGCCGGTGAGATTATTCCTGAGGTATTAGCTGTCGTAAAAGAGAAGAGACCGGAAGGGACGACCCCCTTCAAGCTGCCGGAAAGCTGCCCGTCCTGTGGAGCCCCTACCGTCAGGGATGAGAATACGGCAGATACCCGCTGCGTCAATTTGAATTGTCCGGCACAGCTGACCCAGCATATCGTTAATTTCATTGGCAGAAATGCTATGGATATCAAAGGCTTTGGAGAGGCCTATGTGGAGGCATTGATTAGAGAGGGTTATCTGAAGGATATCGCAGATGTTTATTACTTAAGCGAGTTTAGAAACGAGCTGATAGAGAAGGGACTGATTGGGAAGGAAAAAAATACGGATAAGCTTCTTAAGGCAATCGAGGATAGTAAGAAGAACGATATTGACCGTCTGATTACAGGAATGGGAATAAGGAACATCGGTAAGCAGGCAGGCTTGGAGCTTAAGAAGCATTTTCGTAGCATAGATGATCTTATGAAGGCCTCCTATGAGGAATTGATAGCAATAGAGGATGTCGGGGATATCACTGCAGGCTCCATAACGGAGTTCTTCTCTAATCCCGACAATCTTGATATTATTAGAAGACTTAAGGAGGCAGGGGTGAATTTCAATTCACTGGAATCCGAGGTGGCTTCGGATGGGAAGCTTAGCGGGCTGACCTTTGTCCTCACCGGTACCTTACCCACCCTGGGCAGAAGTGATATGGAGGAGCTGATTAGGAACCGCGGAGGTAAAGTATCCGGTAGTGTATCCAAGAAAACTGATTATGTTATTGCAGGTGAAAATGCCGGAAGTAAGCTGACAAAGGCAACGGAACTGGGAATCAAGGTGCTCACGGAGGAGGAAGCCTTAAGTCTTCTTAAGTAAGGAAGCATCCACAAAACTTATTAGCGGTTGGCTGCCATAGGCAGACAATCCGGTTTTAAGCGTTTGCACAGGATATGCCGGAGAATAAATGTTGATTTCTTATTTCTTACATGTTATGATAAGTTTTACTATGAATAAAATTTAGGTTGGAGAAAACAGATGCCCATTAAAATTCAAAGTGATCTGCCAGCAAAAAGAATATTAGAAGATGAAAACATTTTCATTATGGATGAAACCAGAGCGATGCATCAGGATATCCGTCCGTTACAGATTGCAATCTTAAATCTGATGCCGGTAAAAGAGGATACCGAGGTTCAGCTGCTCCGAAGCCTGTCCAATACACCCTTGCAGGTGGATATCACCTTTCTGACGACAGGCTCCTATATCGGTACTCATACACCGACCAGCCACTTGGATCAGTTTTATCTTACCTATGAGGATGTGAAGAACCGGAAATTTGACGGGCTGATTATAACCGGGGCACCGGTAGAGCTTATGGAATTCGAGGAGGTTACATACTGGCAGGAACTGGTGCAGATTATGGAATGGTCAAAGACGAATGTGACCTCCACTCTGCATATTTGTTGGGGAGCACAAGCCGGCTTGTATTATCATTACGGAATCCAGAAGACGACCTTGCAGAAGAAGCTGTTCGGTATCTTTGAGCACAAGGTTTTAAGACGCAGGGTGCCATTTGTCCGTGGCTTTGATGACATATTTTATGCTCCGCATTCCAGATATACGACAGTTTCCAGAGAGGATATTCTTCAGAAGGAGGAGCTTTCTATTCTGGCTGAATCCGAGGAGGCAGGAGTTTTTATTGTTATAGCACAGGATGGAAAGCAGATTTTCGTAATGGGACATCCGGAATATGACAGAATCTCATTGGATAAGGAATATAAGAGAGATATTAACAAAGGGCTCGAGATAGATCTGCCAAAGAATTATTATCCATCAGACCAGCCGGAATCAAGACCAAATCTGGTTTGGCGTGCACATGCAAATGCGATGTACACGAATTGGCTGAATTATTACGTCTACCAAGTTACTCCATACGATTTATAACAGATACTTTGCAGTAATCAGAATTGCTCCATACGAGCTATATCAATAATAATACGTCATAGGGGGAAGTATTATGACATTGATGGAATGCCTGCAGAGCAGACCGTTCTTCTTTTTTACCTTGGTCATCATTATATGCATCTGTATATTTGGAATGGGTATTTTCATATTCCTAAGACTGGAAAAGGAAAAGAAGGTTACGAAAGCAGCGCTGGAATTAAATAAAATTACGAACAGCATACGGGCCGGACTGGTTCATTTTATATTTGAAGACAACTGCAGAATTCTGTATGCAAGCAGGGGCTTCTACGAACTTCTCGGCTACAGTAAGCAGGAGATCAGGGAAGAGAATAAAGTAAGTATCCTGGATTTTATTGATCCAAAGGATATGGAAGTCTTATTGGGGTTAAAGGATCAGCTTGGCAGCGATACCTTAAATTTTGAGGTCCGTATGATTACTAAATCGGGCCAGATACTATATGCTCTGGTAAATGGCAACAGCGTACTGGGAAGAGACGGGAAGCATACCATATCCGCTGTTTTTGTTGATATATCGGAACAGAAGCAGATGCAGGAGATGCTCCTCTTAGAAGGAGAACGTTACCGTATAGCTTCAGAGCTGTCGAAGGATGTTCTCTTTGAATATCATATCAGAACCGATGAGATATTTTATACGGATAAATTCAGAGATCTATTCGGAAGGAGTCCGGTCATTCCATTTTTTCATAAAGACTGTGAAGGACGGAGGGAAATAATCCATCCGGACGACTGGGGTATTTATTTGGAGTTTTGTCAGGAATTATCGGAAGGTAAAAGGATGATAGAAGCGGAATTCCGAATGAAGGACCGTATGAACGAATATATCTGGTGCCAGGCCATGGGAAAAACCATTTATGATGACGAGAAATGCCCAATCCGTGTAATCGGAAAAATCGTTAATGTGGATACCCAGAAGAGAGAGCTGGAAGCACTGGAATATAAAGCTACCAGAGACCCTTTGACCGGAGTATATAATAAAGAGGTTACAATTAAGAAGATAGATAAATACATCAACGGTAACCGAAGCGGTAAGCATATTCTGATGTTTATCGACTTCGATGATTTTAAGAAGGTCAATGATAATTATGGGCATTTGCTGGGTGATAAGATACTCATCTATGTTATCGGAAGGATTAAGGCCATATTCACCGAGGGTGAAATCATTGGAAGAATCGGCGGGGACGAATTTGTTGTATTTGCCGGAGGCATCAATAGCATGGAAGATATCCTGAGTAAGGCGGATGCCTTAGTAAAAGCCCTGGATACCATTTATCGTGAAAATGAGATAATCATACCGATCTCTGGAAGTATTGGCATTTCCTCCTATCCTGAGGACGGGAAGAATTATGAACAGCTGATTCAATATGCGGACAAGGCATTATACAGGGTAAAGGAACAAGGGAAGAATAATTACCTACTCTACAATTCTTCTATCTGAAATCCTTTTTTGAGACAGTATTCGTAATCAGAGAGAGAGCAATACTCATAACGCAGAACAATAAGCAGAAGGATAGGATCAACACTGCTGAATTGATTTGCGTTATTTTTTGTACATATTCATATACGGACTTAAGCAGGAAACCGGCGAAGGCTACAATGAGTCCGGGCTTCAACAGACTGTCGACCGCCTGAAAGGGGAAGTGTACATGCCTTATCACGGCAAAGGTATCCAGCGAAGTGACGAACAGCTGTCCAACCAGCAGAGCTGCCAGATAGCCCTGCATGCCAAGCTTCGGAATCAGAATTACAATCATCAGAATTCTGCTTAAGGAACCCACGACAGAATTGATGAAGGTTATGTGAGCCTTTCCAAGACCGTTGATAATGCTGCCCAAAGTTGTGGTCAGATAAATGAACGGACAGATCCAGGCAAGAATGATCAGATAATCACCGGCCTCTGTATTATGGAACACTGCCTTGCCCAGTTCTCTGCCGAAGATGATAAAGATTCCCGTGCTGATAATTCCTATGATAAGGCTGTATTTGATGGATATAGAGGTGGTCTTACCGATTAATTTCTCGTTATTCACTGCCTGGGCTTCTGATATCGTCGGAAGCAGCAGTACTGCAAGTGCATTGATAACTGCAGTCGGAAACATAATGAAGGGCATGGACATGCCATTCAGGATACCAAAGGAGCTGAGAGCCTCTCCGGTACTAAAACCGAATCTTCTTAGCATTGCGGGAATTAGTACAGCCTCCATACTGTGAAGAATATTTATAAATAGACGATTTGCCGATAAGGGCACACTCATACTCAGAATATTTTTTAATACGAGTTTCCTTCCGGAAGCCTTAGCTTTGGGGTCCGGACCCTGAAGCAGAAGTGAAGCGGGTGATTTTGTAACGAAGATGGAGATCAGGTTATAGATACTGGAGGCAACTTCACCGATGACTAAACCGATCACAGCCATCTCACAGGTAACCCGGAAATCACCGTTACCAACGTATAGTGCCATTAGATATACCACAATTACCCGGACAAGCTGCTCCAGCAGCTGAGTCGTTGCAGGTACACCTGCCCTCTTTAAGCCATAATAATAGCCATTGATACAGGAGGTTACTCCGCAGAAGGGGAAAACAAGAGCCAGCAGTCTTAAGGATGAAGCACTTCTTGGCTCAAGTAAAAAACGAACCGATAGAAATTCGGCATTTTTATAAACCAGCAAGGACAGGAGGAGGGCCAGGGATACGGACAGAATTACTCCGATCCGAAGAATCTTAAAAGCATTCTTCGGGTTCCTTCTACCCATCTCTGCAGCTACGAGACGTGAGATGGAGGTCTGGATACCGGTGGCATAGATTGTAAAGCATATTCCATAGACGGGAAAGACCAGCTGATAGATACCCAGCCATTCCGCTCCCATCGTTTTGGATAAGAAAATCTTATAGAAAAACCCGATTACTCTGGTAATGAAGCCGGCCAGGGTAAGGATAATGGTACCTTTCAAAATATTACTTCTTCCCGGATGCCTGCTGCTCCCCGAAAGTAAACCATTTCTCTTCATTCTGCATAACCTCACAAGTCCTTTCTTAATATATATTTCCAAGCAAAAGAACTTATGTTAGGGAGTTGACGACCCTGACAGAGATAAATACCAACAAAATCGCTTGTCCGGGGTTTTGAAATGAATGGTTAGGGAAAAGGAATGATGAACGAACCGAATGTCCGGTGGCTTACGTCCGGTATTATTTTTAACCGATGTATGCTTTCTTACAGACTACAAATAATAATACCGGAGGTGAATCAGATGGATCCCACACAAAATCAATTTACAACCAGTAATACGACAATACTGCCATTCGGCAGCTATATGTTTATACCCGGTATCTTTGATTCGGACCAGGACAGGGATAGCTATTTATCCTCGTTGGATTCAGATACCAGAAATTATGTACTGAAGCACACAGAGGAGTTCCAATCAAGGCAGGATATACTAGACTGTGTAAAAGAATTACACGGAATAAGCTAAGGGAAGCCTTAGCTTTTTTGGTGGTGGGATATGTCTATTCTAAAACCTCACGAAGTTCTTCCATGAGAGTTTGGGCCTTACTATTTCCCCAATATCCAATATGATAGATGTGGTTATTTACGATGATTTCGCCGGTTCCCCCCATAATAATATTATTTTCACCGGAATATAGCTGAATCCAATAACCGACATCATTTCCTTCCATAGTATTATTCTTAGACCAGGATCGTATCCCACGATGATAGGAATACTTTCGTAGTATTTGCTTAATCCGTCCGATTTCCTTTGAACCTGATTCATAGTGATAACTGGTGGAATTTTGTTGTGGTTCACCATTTACTAAGCTGACTCTTATATACACCACATTTAAATCATAGTCATTTTGAATATTACGTTCAAAGGGTAAGGGATAGAAAAAGATGATTACGGATGTTAAAAAAATAAGAATAATGACACCGATGATAGCTTTTTTTATGGCTGACACTTATACTACCTCCTCAAAATTACTGTATATTAACGGATTAGGATATTAGGCTTGGAGCTTCGGTAATTCTGTTACCGATCAGTCCAAGTAAACAATCTCAGCTTCGTATAGGATAACTATAATGAATAAATATAGAATACCACCGGGGCAAGATTTTAACCACCATTATATTCCATTTATATGATCTGATTTCTATACTCAGCTCTCAAAGTATCTTATAACGATATCTTTTAATCAGTATTCCATTCCATAGCCAGGTTTGAATAGGTGGATTACAGCAGTTCTGTAAATTAATGAATTTTTTTATTATACCCCGTTGACAAGGGAAACGCAGAGTGCTATATTTATAACCAAGTAAATTAATAGGAATTAAAACGATAGGAATTAAATTAGTAGGAAATAGAAGAAGGGATGAGGGAATGAAGCTATCTACCAAAGGAAGATACGGCCTCCGTGCGGTACTCGACCTGGCCGTTCATACGGAGGATGAGGCAGTGGCCTTAAGTCAGGTTGCAGAGCGTCAGGGAATCTCCATTAATTACTTAGAGCAGCTGATTGCAAAGCTGAAGAAGTCCGGGATAGTGAATGGAATCCGTGGAGCACAGGGTGGATATATTTTGGCGAAACCTGCGGAGGAAATCTCTGTTGGTGATATTCTCAGAGCCTTGGAGGGAGACCTAAATCCTGTTGATTGCTCCGAGGTAAACAAGGGTGACAGCCCCTGCCATATCTCAGATTCCTGTGTAACAAAATATGTTTGGAAGCGTATTAGTGATAGTATAAATGATGCTGTGGATGGAATTATGCTTTCCGAACTGGTTGCAGAAAGTAAAAAGGTTCAAGCAGAGGATGGAGCCATTGATGGAGTCCGTACGAAACATACCTGTGGAAAATAATATTTTGAATATTAGGAGATGACAACATGGATAAGAAAATATACCTTGATAATGCAGCGACAACTAAAACCAGACCGGAAGTTGTAGAAGCGATGCTGCCATACTTTACTGAATTGTATGGGAATCCATCCAGTGTTTATGAATTTGCCTCCCAGAATAAGAAGGCTGTTGATGATGCGAGAGGAATCATTGCGAAGGCTCTCGGTGCTGATATAACAGAGATTTATTTTACCGGAGGCGGCTCCGAATCTGATAACTGGGCTTTGAAGGCAACCGCAGAGGCTTACGAGGGGAAGGGAAAGCATATCATCACCTCTAAGATTGAGCACCATGCGATTCTTCATACCTGCGAGTATCTCGAAAAGAAGGGATATGAGGTTACCTATGTTGATGTGGATGAGCAGGGAATCATAAAGCTGGATCAGTTAGAGAAAGCAATCCGGCCGACCACCACTCTGATCTCTGTCATGTATGCCAATAATGAGATCGGGACAATCCAGCCAATCAAGGAAATCGGTGCCATCGCGAAAAAGCATAATATTCTGTTCCATACCGATGCAGTACAGGCCTTTGGCCAGGTGGATATTAATGTAAACGATCTGAATATCGATATGCTGAGTGCCAGTGCGCATAAGCTGAACGGACCGAAGGGAATCGGCTTCCTCTATATCAGGAAGGGAGTTAAGATACGATCTCTGGTTCACGGGGGAGGTCAGGAGCGACAGAGAAGAGCCGGTACGGAGAATGTTCCCGGTATTGTCGGCTTCGGAAAGGCTGTCGAGATTGCCATGGCAACCCTTCAGAGCAGAGCGGAGAAGGAGACCGAGCTCAGGAATCATCTGATTAAGAGAGTATTATCCGAGATTCCCTATGTCAGACTGAACGGTGACAGGATGAGAAGACTTCCAAACAATGCGAATTTCAGCTTCCAGTTTATTGAAGGCGAATCCCTTCTGATCATGCTGGATATGAATAATATCTGTGCCTCCAGTGGTTCAGCCTGTACCTCGGGTTCACTGGATCCGTCCCATGTATTACTTGCCATTGGTCTGCCCCACGAGATCGCCCATGGCTCCCTGAGACTCACGCTCAGTGATGAGAATACCAAGGAGGAGCTTGATTATACGGTGGACAGAATTAAGGAGATCGTAGAGAAGCTTAGAAATATGTCTCCCCTATATGAGGATTTCATGAGGAAGAGATAAGGTTTATAACTGATAGAGAGCAAACAAACAGGATAAAGTGATAACGGAGGAAAGCTTATGTATACACAGAAAGTAATGGATCATTTTACAAATCCCAGAAATGTGGGTGAAATAGAGAATGCCAGTGGCGTCGGCACCGTAGGAAATGCAAAATGCGGGGACATTATGAGGATGTATCTTGATATTGACGATAATGGCATTATCAGAGAAGTTAAATTCAAAACCTTCGGCTGCGGTGCGGCAGTAGCAACCAGCAGTATGGCAACCGAGCTGGTGAAGGGAAAATCTGTGCAGGAGGCGCTGCAGATAACGAATAAAGCAGTTATGGAAGCCCTGGACGGTCTTCCGCCGGTTAAGGTTCATTGCTCCCTGTTAGCAGAGGAAGCCATTCATGCAGCCCTCTGGGATTATGCCGAGAAGAAGGGCATCAAGATTGAAGGCCTCGAGAAGCCGAAGTCAGATATCGGTGAGGAAGAAGAAACGATTGAGTATTAATTACCATAGAGATTACTTAGAACGGAGCTTACGATGGAAAAGGTAGTAGTTGGGATGTCCGGAGGCGTGGATTCCTCCGTGGCGGCATACCTGTTAAAAAAGCAGGGCTATGATGTCATCGGTGTGACGATGCAGATCTGGCAGGATGAAGAGGTCTGTTCCATGGAAGAGAAGGGCGGCTGCTGTGGACTCAGTGCGGTCGAGGATGCCAGAAGAGTTGCTGCTGTACTGGATATACCGTACTATGTAATGAATTTTAAGCAGGAGTTCAAGGAAAATGTCATAGATTATTTTGTATCGGAATATCTTCAGGCCAGAACACCGAATCCTTGTATTGCCTGCAACCGCTATGTTAAGTGGGAGGCCTTACTCCAGAGATCATTAAATATCGGTGCCTCCTATGTAGCCACCGGACATTATGCGGGGATTACCAGACTGGATAACGGACGGTTTGTCATTAAGAAATCCGTTACCGATGCGAAGGACCAGACCTATGCCTTGTATAACCTGACCCAATTTCAGCTGGAACATACCCTGATGCCTATCGGTGCATATACGAAGGCTGAGATAAGAGAGCTGGCTAAGGAGCTACAGCTACCGGTTGCCAATAAACCGGACAGCCAGGAGATCTGCTTTGTACCGGATAATAATTACTCCGGCTTCATCTTGGATTATCTGAAGCAGGAGAATCAGAAGCTTGCCTCGGGCACAGGAATGGAAAATAATCGGGCAGACATAAGTGCTGCAAGCCCTGAAGTCTTAGGACTGACCCCCGGTAATTTTGTAGACGTTAGGGGCAGAGTTCTGGGGCAGCATAAGGGACTGGCCAATTATACCGTCGGTCAGAGAAAGGGCTTGAACCTTGCTTTTGGACAACCGGTATTCGTACTGGAGCTTAAACCCGAGACCAACGAAGTGGTGATCGGTAGTGCCGAGGAGGTATTCTCGGACCGTCTGTATGCAAATCAGCTTAATTTTATGGCAATCGAGGATCTGGAGGACGAGATGACGGTAACCGCTAAGATTCGATACAGCCATAAGGGCGCCCGGTGTAGGATTAAGAAGACCGCGAAGGATGAGGTGCTGTGCATATTTGAAGAGCCGCAACGGGCCATCACTCCCGGACAGGCAGTCGTATTCTACCAGGAGGATTATGTGGTTGGCGGCGGAACGATTATTCGTAAATAGTTAATTTTATGAGATGCAGCAGAGGCTTAAGTACAGAAGAGGCCTACTCTTATTGTTCTTCACAGAAGGATTAGCGTTATGTCGATGGATCATCAAGCAGAAAGTGTATGCTGATATAAAACATGATGAAACGATAAATCGTATTACTTACCATAATATAAATGCCCAAGGGATTTCATAGTCCCTCGGGCTTCTTTTATTAATGAATATTATTGTTTCATCAAAATAACGATTCATCATTTCATCTTCTTTATAAGCGTTCCAACCAGTCCGGTAGTCTTAGTAATCTCAGGTGCGAGGATAGAAAACACCCTCCGTGGACTAAAGTATAGTGTTCTTATAGCTTTACCATATGGGGCTTACCCTGCCGGAAGATTGCATAATACTTGAAGCCCAGGCTTTTTAGAAGCTCCTCTGCCTTAGGAAAGTCATAACAGAGCTCCTCAAAACGATGGGCATCGGAGCCGATGGTAATCAGTTCACCGCCCAGCTCCTTATAACGTTTTAAAATCTCTATTCGTGGATGTGGATATTCCAGTCCGTATTTTAAACCGGCGGTATTCACCTCGATACCTTTTCCCAGGGATAGGATTGTCTTAAGCACCTCATCCAGAATATCTGCAAATTTATCATAGGTGTATATGGAACATACCTTCCTGTAGGCCTCTGCCGGAAGGCTTTCAGATCCCGTCATAGAGGAAGCCGATTGTAACGCTTTCTTGTAGGCTATCATGCTGGGTGCGTATCGTACGATATAATCCAGGTGTCCGTAGACATGGAAGCCGTCGAAGGCTCTGCAGTTATCCAGAATGGACTGGAAATAGCGGCGGATTCCTTCTTCCTCCGATATGTCCTGCCAATATTCCGGATAATAGGGATCCATATGGTCGACTACATGGGAGGAGCCGATGATAAAATCAAAGGCATTGCTATTTACAAGTGAAGCCAGCTTATCCTTGATATGAGGCTGAAGTCCAAGCTCGACTCCGCTTAAAAGCTCCAACCTTCCGTGATAGTTCTCCTTTAATTCAGCAAGCTTCTTAAAATATTCTCCAACATCAAATACAAAGCTGTAATTACTGACCAGAGGATAATCATAATCCAGATGATCCGTAAAGCAGAGGGTTTTTAATCCCAGACGAAGGGCTTGTTCAATGATCTGTTCCATGGGAGACTTACCGTCACTGGAAAAATTGGAATGAACGTGGTAATCCGCAATTATCATAAGAGCTCCTTCACCGGCATGGCATCAGAAGCATATGCCCGGTGATCTCCTTTCTTACCATAGTAGGCGTTTGTGAAAGCTATCAGATGATTTTAGCATACATAAATATGGTAATCAATCAAAAATGTGAGGAACCCCACGAGATTTCAATGTGAAACTCCTACAAGCTGCTATAAATCGGTGGTGTGCTACCATCAAGTGAGACACTGACTACTAACTTTACTTCTAACTGTCCTTTTCAAGGCATAGAAATGATATTCAGAAAAGCATTCTGTTAATAATTAAATGACAGGGTAAGTGTGCCCATTCATAGGGGGATGTGGACAGATTCCGAAAAATGAGCTTGTTTCGGTACTGTCCATGTCCTCCTATGGAAATGGGTACAAAGATTCCAACCAGCAGCAAGCTATATGACCTGGGTGATGCCGTTGATATTCGTACCGGCTACCATGGAATAATTCGTATAATATACTACGAAGCCGGGTTTACCCCCTGCCGGTTTCTTGACATTCTTACGCAGGGTATAATCGATCTCTACCTTATCAGCTTCTTTCGCTCCCGAATAGTGGGCAGCCAGCCGGCCTGCTTCTTCGAAGGTTCTATCCGGCAGCTCGATCCCTCCTGCCTTCACAATGACATGGGATCCGGGCAGCTTCTTGGCATGGAACCACCAGTCACCTCCCTCGGCAAATTGGAAGGTAAGCTCGTCATTTTGAAAATTATTCTTACCGACATACATATGATATCCGTCAGAGGAGATATAATGCAGCGGTTTACTTTTCGGAGAGGCTTTCTTAGGATTACCCTTCTTGTCCTGACGGTTTCTACCGCCTTCCGCCTTCCGTTTTATATAGCCATACTCTGCAAGCTCACGCTTCAGCTCGGATAAATCATTCTCATCCGATGCGATATCAAGTGCCGTCCGGATGGAGTCAAGATGGATCAGCTCCTCCGAGGTCTCCTGAAGCAGTGCAGTCAGAGCATCATAGGTTCGTTTCAGTTTGTTGTATTTTTCAAAATATACCTGTGCATTCTCCATTGGTGATAGGGTAGGATCCAGAGGAATCGTAATTTCCTTATTATCATAATAGTTTTCGGCGGTCAGCTCCTTCGCTCCCGGCTCCAGACTGTAACCGTAGGTTGTTATGAGCTCTCCGTATACCTTGAATTTGTCCCGCTTGTCCGTATCCTTAAGCTGCTTAAGCTGCAGATCGTATTTCTTGCTTGCCCTGTCGATGGCATTTGAGACCACCTTACGCAGATCGGCAGATTTTTGACGGTTTCTGGTTACTGTATTCTTAGCAGCATAATAGGTCTCCAGCATCGCCGAGACAGAGGAAAAGTGATTGACCTCACAGCCCTGATAGCAGGCCAGGGGTAAACTGGAGAATTCCACGGGAGCACCCTCCTGCAGCACGATATTCGGCTGAAACCTTCCTTCCTTCACCTCGTCCATCAGCCTCTCAAGGTTGCGGAAGAGATGGAGACCGGCAGCTTCGCTGAGGGAAGCGGTGGGCTCTCCGGCATCAATCGAAGCCCGACAGCAGATCTCATTTGCAATTAAAGGACTAATTCCGGTTAACCCGGTATACAGAGCCTTCCCAATCGGCAGGGGTTTACTTAGAATTGACATACGGAAGGTATCATAATCAATATTTAGAGGATCAAATTTCTCCGTTGTCTCAGGAATGAAATAACTCCTTCCCGGTAGAACCTCCCGGACCGAGCTGATAAATTGGTTGATCCTCTTAATGCTGTCCAGTATCACCATATCCTCGTCACAGAAGATAATATTGCTGTGTTTTCCCATGAGTTCGATGATCAGATACTTAATTTTAAGATCCCCAAGCTCATCCATGTGCTCTATCTTTATATTTACAATACGTTCCAAACCGGGTTGACTTATGTCCAGAATCTTTGCACTGTTTAAATGCTTTCTTAACAGCATGCAGAAGTTGGGAGCAGTCAAGGGGCTTGGTTTTGAATTTTCCGTCAGATAGATTAAGGGGAGTCCGGCACCTGCAGATAACAGAAGCTTATAGGGCTCCCGCGCCAGTCCTTTAATCGTAAGGAGCAGTTCGTCCTTTTCCGGTTGTGCGATCTTATTGATTCTACCTCCAAGGAGGGCTTCCCGCAGCTCCTGAATTACATTCGATATTACAATTCCGTCTAAAGCCATGATATCCTCCATACTGCCCTAGGGCAGGCTTTTATAGTAATGTGATCGATTGGTCTTAGTATGTTACAACAATCCGATTAATAATTTCATTCGAATTATAGCATATCCTTTTTGAAAAGAATACCTCTTTTACAAATCCTGTTCCGGTAAGCTAGTGGAGAGGAAGAAAATGGGGTTCTTTCGCTGTGGGACTTAGGATGACTATTTATTCTATGAATATGTATGATTATTAAAAAAACTGTTGCATAAAAAGGAAAACCCAGATATAATGGAGAAAGCAAATTCAAAGGCGCATTTGTTTTTTTTTGTGCACCTTTTTTTTTGTCACTAATTTTAATCAAAGGAGATTAAATTATGGGATACGTGGATGAGGTTATTGAGCTAGTAGTTAAGAAAAACCCTGCTGAGCCGGAGTTCCATCAGGCAGTCAAGGAGGTTTTAGAGTCCTTACGTGCCGTTGTTGATGCCAATGAAGAGAAGTTCAGAAGAGAAGCACTTCTGGAAAGACTTGTTGAACCTGACAGACAGATTAAATTCAGAGTACCTTGGGTAGATGATAATGGTAAGGTGCAGGTTAATACCGGTTACCGTGTACAGTTTAACAATGCGATTGGACCGTACAAGGGAGGGTTACGTCTTCACCCGTCAGTTAATCTGGGTATTATCAAATTCTTAGGCTTTGAGCAGATATTTAAGAACTCCTTAACCGGTCTTCCCATCGGCGGTGGCAAGGGTGGTTCCGATTTTGATCCTAAGGGTAAGTCTGACCGTGAGGTATTGGCCTTCTGTACAAGCTTTATCACAGAGCTTTACAAATACATCGGTGCAGATGTTGATGTTCCTGCAGGTGATATCGGTACCGGCGGAAGAGAAATCGGTTATATGTATGGCCAGTTCAAGAAGATTAAAGGAACCTATGAAGGTGTATTAACAGGTAAAGGCTTAACCTATGGCGGATCCCTTGCAAGAACGGAAGCTACCGGCTACGGTTTATTATATCTTACAGAAGAGATGTTAAAGTGCAACGGTAAGGATATCAAGGGCAAGACGGTTACAGTATCCGGTTCCGGTAATGTAGCAATCTATGCAATCCAGAAGGCGCATCAGTTAGGTGCTAAGGTGGTTACCTGCAGTGATTCCAACGGCTGGGTGTATGATCCGGAAGGAATTGATGTAGCAGCATTAAAGGAAATCAAGGAGGTTCAGCGTGCCAGATTGACGGAGTACAAGAAGTACAGACCGAACTCCCAGTATCATGAGGGTAGAGGCGTTTGGACCGTGAAATGTGATATCGCACTTCCCTGTGCCACACAGAATGAACTCTTTATTGAGGATGCTAAGGCACTGGTTGCCAATGGCTGCCTGGCAGTAGCGGAAGGTGCTAATATGCCTACTACCTTAGAAGCTACTGAGTACTTAATTGCGAATGGCGTGTTATTTGCACCCGGTAAGGCTGCAAATGCAGGCGGTGTTGCTACGTCAGCTCTCGAAATGACACAAAACAGCGAAAGACTCAGCTGGACCTTTGATGAGGTGGATGCAAAATTAAAGCAGATCATGGTTAACATCTTCCACAATATGGACGATGCAGCTAAGAGATATAACGCAACCGGCAATTATGTTGTCGGCGCTAACATTGCAGGCTTTGAAAAGGTTGCAAACGCAATGCTGGCTCAGGGAATCTGGTAAGAGCTACCGAAACATAAAATTTATCATCCTACGGCTGTCCGGAACAAGTTTTCCGGGCAGCTTTTTGTGTTTCCTTCTCCATATTCTCTTCACAATAGCATGATAAGCTTTTAAAGAATAAATGACTAGAGGAGGGACCCTATGTCGTCTGGAATACGGAGAAAAACGATCCTGATTGAGGGGATGACCTGCGCCAGCTGCGAGAATCGAATCGGACGCAAGCTATCAGAGACCCCGGGGATCGAAAGAGCACAGGTAAGCTATGCGAGCGGGAAAGCAGTGGTAAGCTTTGATCCCGAGGTGATATCGCCGGAGCAGATTGAAGGGATCATTAAAAAGCTTAATTACAGGATTAAAGGAGTAACACCGGAGCCGGATAAAAGCAAAACAGATATCATTAATATCCTGGGTATCGCCTTAATTATCTATGCGATATATTTAGCCGGAAGCCGCCTGGGACTATTCGGACTATTTAATGAATTCCCTGTCGCAAAGGAGGGGATGAGCTATGGTATGCTGCTGTTGATCGGCATACTTACTTCGGTCCACTGCGTAGCTATGTGCGGAGGTATCTGTCTTTCCCAGTGTATTCCGAATAAGGATGGCGAGTTAGGTGATAGTAAGCTTGCAGCTCTCAGACCCAGTGCGCTGTATAACCTTGGACGTGTAATCTCTTATACCTTGATTGGTGGTATTGTAGGTGCCCTCGGCTCTGTAATCAGTTTATCCGGCAGCTTTCAGGGAGTAATTCAGATAATTGCCGGTATCTTCATGGTGATCATGGGACTTAACCTATTGAATATCTTCCCCTGGTTAAGAAGATTTAACTTAAGAATGCCCAAGGTATTTGCAAAGAAAATTTATGCACAGAAGAGAAGCAACAGCCCCCTGTATGTAGGATTGTTAAACGGACTTATGCCCTGCGGACCCCTGCAGGCAATGCAACTCTATGCACTATCCACCGGAAGCCCGATGAAGGGAGCCTTATCGATGTTCCTGTTCAGTATCGGTACTGTTCCGCTGATGCTCACCCTTGGAGCAATCAGCTCCTTTATAAGTAAGAGATTTACCCATAGAATGATGACTGCCGGTGCCGTGCTGGTATTGGTACTTGGTATTTTCATGTTTCAAAATGGGATCAGCTTATCCGGTCTTAACATCCCTCAAACAGTAGAAAGGACTGAGATAGCAAACACAGCAGAAGGCAATAGCGGTAATATTGCCGAAATCAAGGATGGAGTTCAGACAGTTACCACAACTCTGGCCTCCGGAAGGTATCAGGCAATTGTCGTACAGAAGGGGATTCCGGTTAAGTGGACGATAAAAGCAGATGCAAAAAACATCAATGGCTGTAATAACAGTATGGTAATTCGTAAGTATGGAATTACCCATGACTTTGTGCCGGGAGATAATGTGATTGAATTTACTCCGGACGAGAGCGGAACCGTTCCCTACAGCTGCTGGATGGGAATGATTCGAAGCCAGATCACTGTTGTGGATAATCTCAGCCGGTAAGCGGTGGAGGCTGTTGCCCACAATAAGCCGTAATATGAAATGTGACTTGACAAATGAATCATTATAAACTATGATGATTACATCAGCGGAATACCCCACGGGGGTATAGAGGTGTAAAGAATAAGTAAGGAGACAATAATATGAATAAGAAGAATAACCTTAAAAAACTAATATTTCCCGCTGTAGTTTTAGCTGCAGTTGCACTGCTTCTGATATTTACGAGGAATCAGAGCCCGTCGGATGCGATTTCCGGCGGTGTTAGGGAGGTCAAAGACAGTGATATCGTAATTCCGACTTCCAGCGTCACTGAGCAAGCAGCTTTCTATCCTGCGATTATGAACGGAACCAGGCTTGAGGTAATTGCCGTAAAGGCACCGGACGGAACCATTCGCACTGCATTTAACACCTGTCAGGTATGTTACGGCTCCGGACGCGGCTTTTATGTCCAGGAGGGAGACCGGCTGGTTTGTCAGAATTGCGGTAACCGCTTTAGCATGAGTGATGTGGAGGTAACCAGAGGTGGATGTAATCCGGTACCGATAACCGATGAATATAAGACAGTAGACAATCAGAATATTATAATCTCCAAGGATTATTTAGCACAAGCAGCAGTTATCTTTCAAAACAGGAAATAAGAAGCTGCCCTAGCTTCGATAAGACAGGTTAGAGCATATAATTGTAATCATTCAGGAAGGACGGAACAGAATGAATAGAGAGACAATCAAGATCAGCGGTATGACCTGTGCAGCCTGTGCACAGCGTATCCAGAAGGTTGTAGGTAAAATAGATGGAGTCGGTGACGCGAATGTGAATCTGGCAACGGAGAAATTATCGGTTGAATTCGATGACAGCAAAGCTTCTATTCCGGTTATTAAAGAGGCGATTGAGAGAATCGGTTACGGCATCGTAGAAGAAGCGAAGACCAACACAGTTACCATTCCCATCGGCGGTATGACCTGTGCTGCCTGCTCCCAGAGAATTGAGAAGGTCCTCGGAAGGCTTGACGGGGTCCATAATACCTCCGTCAACCTTGCAACAGAAAAAGCTCTGGTGGAGTACGATCCTCAAGTGATCAGACTCTCCGGCATCAAGCAGGCCATTGAAAAGCTCGGCTATAAACCACTGGAAGTTGAAAATAAGGATGCAGTGGATGAGGATAAATTAAGAAAACAGAAGGAAATCAAGACCCTGTGGGTCAAATTTATTATATCGGCAGCCTTCGGTATTCCTTTACTGTACTTTGCAATGACTCCGATGGTATCCTGGTGGCCTTTCCCAATACCCCATGCGGTAAACCCCATGGTTTATCCGTTAAGATTTGCATTACTACAGGTATCCTTAACAATACCGATTATTCTGGCAGGATATCGGTTCTATACTGTCGGTTTTAAAGCACTGCTGCAGAGAAGTCCCAATATGGACTCTCTGGTAGCCACCGGAACCTCGGCGGCGGTTATCTTCAGCATCTATAATACCTACCGGATAGCAAACGGTGATTTCGGAGCGGTAGAGCATCTGTATTATGAGACTGCCGGTGTTATCATTACATTAATTCTTCTTGGTAAATCCTTTGAAGCAGTGTCAAAGGGAAAAACCTCAGAAGCGATTAAGAAGCTGATGGGACTGGCACCGAAGACTGCGATTGTACTACAGGAGGATAAGGTAACAGGAGTCATTACGGAGATTGAGGTTCCGATTGATGAGGTTGAAATCGGAGATATCATTTTAGTAAAGCCGGGCGAGAAGATTCCGGTGGATGGTATTGTAACAGAAGGAAATACGTCTATTGACGAGGCAATGTTGACCGGTGAGAGCATGCCGGTGGATAAGAAAGCCGGAGACAAGGTCTATGCGGCAAGTGTCAACAAGAATGGTATGATCCGGTTCAAAGCTCAAAAGGTTGGAAAGGACACTGCGCTTGCGCAGATTATAAAGCTGGTTGAGGATGCCCAGGGCACCAAGGCTCCGATTGCGCAAATGGCAGATATCGTATCAGGGTATTTTGTCCCGGTGGTAATCTCCATCGCCATGATTGCCTTCCTGGCCTGGTACCTAACAGGACATGACCTGGCGTTCTCTCTTACCATCTTTATCTCAGTACTGGTTATCGCATGTCCCTGTGCCCTTGGTCTTGCTACTCCGACTGCAATTATGGTCGGAACCGGTAAGGGGGCAGAGAACGGAATTCTGATTAAGGGCGGTGAAGCATTGGAAACCACCCATAAGATTAATACTATTGTATTTGATAAGACAGGGACCATTACTGAGGGAAAACCGGAGGTTACCGATATCATTACTGTGGAGGAAATCTCAAAGCAGCGTCTGCTTCAGCTGGCTGCTTCCGGTGAGAAGGGCTCCGAGCATCCCCTTGGAGAGGCTATCGTAAGAGGAGCGGAGAAGGAGAAGCTGGAGTTCTTAAAGGTAGAGCACTTTGAAGCCATTCCGGGGCAGGGAATTGAGGTTACAATTGCTGAGGCGAAGCTTCTGATCGGGAATAGGAAGCTGATGGATGAGAGAAGAATCTCTTTAGAGGAGCTTCAGGTAACATCTGATCAGCTGGCAGGAGAAGGTAAAACGCCGATGTATGTAGCGATGGACGGCAAAATCTCCGGTATCATCGCAGTAGCAGATGTGGTGAAGGAAAGCAGTGCCCGGGCAATTAAAAAGCTACAGACCATGGGGGTCGAGGTAGCAATGATTACCGGTGATAATAGAAAGACAGCCGAGGCAATCGCAAAGCAGGTCGGAATCGACCGTGTCCTTGCCGAAGTGCTTCCCCAGGATAAGTCCAATGAGGTGAAGAAGCTCCAGGCAGAAGGCAGGAAGGTATGCATGGTGGGTGATGGTATCAACGATGCACCGGCACTGGTCCAGGCAGATATCGGAATTGCAATCGGATCCGGCACCGACGTGGCCATGGAATCTGCAGATATCGTACTGATGCGAAGTGATCTGATGGACGTACCGACGGCAATTCATCTCAGTAAAAGCACTCTTCGTAACATTAAACAGAATCTTTTCTGGGCCTTCGGATATAATGTGGCCGGTATCCCGATTGCAGCAGGTATTCTCTATCTCTTTGGAGGACCCCTCCTTAACCCGATGTTTGCGGCTGCAGCCATGGCCTTCAGTTCTGTATCCGTAGTATCCAATGCGTTAAGACTAAAGAGATTTAAGCCCTACCATTAAGCATATTTCATTTGTATCAGGATTTATTACGATTATTATCATATCAGTAACAGGTGGTCTTTATCAGAAGATCATGAGATCAAGGAAAGAAAGGTAATGAATTATATGAAAAAATTAATATTAACTTCTTTATCAATCGCAGCCATCGTAAGCTTCTCCGCCTGTAATAAGCTGGATGTGATCGGCGATACCTCTGTTGAGTCCTTTGAAAAGGTACTGGAAGCTGCTGAGGTTATGGAGGATGTGTCCTTCAGTTGGGCACTCATCGCGCCGGATGGCACCACAAGCTTTGTTTGGAGTATGGATTATAATAAAACCCAAACCTATGATATCCAGCTGGTAACCGAGGCACAGCCCTTCCTTGATGCCGGACTGGATACGAATCTACTGCCCGGGGAGATGTTGATCGGTGACAAGATCGTCGTAGGCAGGGATTTGGGCAGCGATGTACTGGTATATGAGGGAGAGGTTACCCCCTTAACCTCTTATGAGCAGCTGGTAAAGCTTTATCGCGACTCTGTGAAGTATCACACTGCCATGGATCATTTCGGCATAGATTTGGGGAACGGCAATGTATTTGAATGGGCAAAGGATATGAGCAAGAATGATAAAGACATCGTTTATGCTTTGGATCCACAGGTCTTCATCGAGGCTGGCGTTGACCCTCAGAAGGTCGAGGGCTGGGTCTTTACTAAGGTTCAGACGATGGATGAGAAGGGCAAGAAGATTGAAGTTGATAAATTTATAAAGTCCTTTGATTTAGATAGCAAGCAATCATAGAGAATGGTAATAACTCAGCTGTTTTTTATTAATACTATAGAATATAACATCGATTGGAGGAAATCAAAATGGAAAATGTGATACTTAAGGTAGAAGGAATGTCCTGTTCCCATTGTGAAAATGCAGTAAAGAAAGCAGTCGGTACCCTGTCGGGTGTCGATAAGGTTACAGTCAGCCTGGACGCTAAGACAGCAGTCGTAGATTATGATGCGTCTAAGATCTCTCTGAATAAAATCAAGGAAGCAATTGAAGATCAGGGCTATGATGTAGTATAAACGGATGGTCTGCTTGTGGCAGCCAACCGTATAGCAAAAAGCTGCCTTCGGTGGAAGTAATCCACCGGAGGCAGCTTAACATCCGGAGCCTTTTCACCAAAACGCAGGGAGGTTTTATGGAGGGGATAGAGAAAAAGATACTTGTAGTAGAGGATGAGGTAAAGATCAGCAGTGTAGTGAAAGCCTTTCTGGAAAGCAAGGGCTTTACGGTATACTGTGTGGAAGATGGTTTGAAAGCATTAGAGATATTTCGCCATGAGACCTTCGATATGGTAATACTCGATCTTATGCTCCCGGGAATGTCGGGAGAAGAGGTATGCCAAGCCTTGCGTCGTACATCCGATGTTCCGATTATCATGCTGACAGCCAAATCTTCGGAAGCGAGTATGCTGAAGGGACTGGGAATTGGAGCCGATGACTATATTACAAAGCCGTTCAGCTTTAAGACCTTATATGCCAGAATGGAGGCTGTATGGAGAAGAACCGGTGATGAGCTGAAGCAGTCAATCGGCCGTATGATCTTTCGGAACGGAGAGCTTACGATGGATCTGGAGCATCGTTATATTTTTAAAGGGGAAGAGGAGGTTAAACTGACGCCCAATGAATATAAGATCGTAACCACTATGGCTAAGAATCCGAATAAGGTGTTTACCCGGGATGAGCTGATCACCTTGGCCCTGGGAGAAGAGTTTGAGGGCTTCGATCGGACAATTGACAGCCATATTAAGAACCTGCGTGCTAAGCTGGAGGACGACCCAAGGAATCCGATTTATATAAAGACAATCCGCGGAGTCGGTTATCGGTTTGGGGGTGGAGAGGAATGAGAAGGATTAAAACAAAGCTGTCTGCCGCAATCATCAGTATCGTACTTCTGACAGTTTCCATTATCAGTCTTCTCTCCAATTATCTGATTAATAAACAGTTTACTGAGTATATTGCCAGGCAGCAGGAGCTGAGATCCCAGATCATTACCGCTACCTTAAGTCAACAGTATTCTACAGTGACAGGGGAGTGGGACATGGACTATATCCATAATATCGGTATGCTTTCCCTGTATGAAGGATATATCCTGAAGGTATATGATAATCAGAACCGGCTTCTCTGGGATGCGCAAGCTCATGATATGGCCCTATGCAATCAAATCATGGGGGATATCTCTGAGCGTATGAGGATACAATATCCTCAGCTCGAGGGGGAGTTTCATGCTACTGCCTATCCTCTGATTCAATCGGGAATACAGGTGGGGACAGTAAGTATCAGCTACTTCGGGCCATTCTTCCTGACGGAGAATGATTTACGGTTTTTAGCTGCCTTAAATAAAGTATTAATCAGTGTCGGACTTGCTTCACTGCTGTTATCCATCATAATCGGGAACCTGCTGGCCGAACGGATCAGCCGGCCAATCCTTAAAACTGTGGACATAACCAAGGAGATATCGGACGGTAATTATGGAGTACGGCTGAATGAGAAGGCAGATACGAAGGAGTTGAATCTGCTGGTGGGTTCTATCAACCAGATGGCTCAATCTCTGGAGAATCTGGAGAGACTGCGAAAGCAACTGACCGAGGATGTGGCCCACGAGCTTCGAACTCCGATTACAATACTCCAGACCCATTTAGAAGCCATGCTGGAGGGATTCTGGGAACCGACGTCAGAACGGATGCAGAGCTGCTATGACGAAACGGTCCGGATCAGCAAACTGGTGTATGCTCTGGAGAGCCTTGCAAGAATTGAAAGTGATACTCTACAGCTGAATAAGGAACAGCTATCCGTTCACTTATTGATCCGGAAGGTAATTGCAGGCTTTGAGGGTGAGCTGACAAGAAAAGCAATTAAGCTCGAGGTCCTTGGGAGTGAGACAGAGGTTACGGCTGACCGGGATCGGTTACAGCAGGTATTGGTAAACCTGCTGTCGAATGCCATTAAATATACTGAAACTGAGGGTTACATAAGGATCGAAGTGTCTGAAACGCAGAACTCTGTAAGTATCAGTGTGAAGGATAACGGTATTGGGATTCCGGAGGAGGATATGCCTTATATCTTTGAGCGGTTTTATCGTGCGGACAAATCCCGAAACCGTGCCACCGGGGGATCCGGTATCGGCTTAACCATCGTAAAAGCAATTGTGGAAGCACATGGTGGAAGAGTACTGGCAGAAAGCAGGCTGCAGGAAGGCAGCAGCTTTACGGTGGTTCTGCCGAAAGAGACAATGTAATGCTTCGAATAATATCAAAACTGTACAGGCAGTCCCATACTTATGAGAGTATGGGACTGCTGTTTGTCCATATTTATTATTTTTACATAAAGTAGAGGTTGAATAGTGAGATGCAACAATTATTGATTATTAACTATAAATAGAATTAATTACATGATTTAGTTGACTAATGAATTTGAATAAATTTCTGCAATAAATTAACTTAATGTATATAGTTTTTTTGGACTGAATCTGCTATAATTTTACATAACATAATATAAGGAGACAGCATAAATGATAACAGGTGAAATGAGAAGTAAGATAGACAGAATATGGGAGACATTTTGGACAGGTGGTATCACTAATCCTTTAGATGTTATTGAACAGTTTACGTATTTACTCTTTATTAAGCAGTTAGATGATATAGAAAGACGCATGGAGGAGGAAGCAAATTTTCTTAAAGTATCATATGAGGGAATATTCCCTGCAGATTGTCAAAATTATAGATGGCACAAATTTATGAACTTGGGTTCGGCAGAAGAGATATATAAAATTGTATCAAATGAGATCTTTCCTTTCATCAAGAATCTGCATCAAGATGGTGATTCGGCATACTCCAGATATATGGGGGATGCAATCTTCAAGATTCCCACACCGGCGATGCTATCAAAGATTATTGATGGAATCAGTAACCTTGATTTAGGTGATGCTGATACGAAAGGTGACCTCTATGAGTATTTGCTTTCAAAGGTTTCAACGGCAGGTATGAATGGACAATTCAGAACGCCAAGGCATATTATTAAGTTGATGGTAGAACTGATGAAGCCTACTCCAAGTGATGTAATTGTTGACCCTGCCATGGGTTCGGCTGGTTTCTTGGTAGAAGCTCAGAATTATCTAAGAAATAATCATGCAGATTTATTTTTAAATGCAGGTCTTAGAGAGCATTTTAATAATGGCATGTTCTATGGCAATGATATGGATAGAACGATGTTACGTATTGGTGCCATGAATATGATGCTCCATGGAGTTGATAACCCAAATATTGAATATCGATACAGTTTATCAGAAGTAAATACAGATAAAGAAAAGTATACATTGGTATTAGCAAATCCACCTTTCAAAGGCAGCCTTGATTATGATGCGGTATCAGCAGACTTACTGAAGGTAACAAAGACTAAAAAGACAGAGTTGCTCTTCCTGGCGTTGTTTCTACGTATTCTGAAAAAAGGCGGTAGAGCGGCAGTTATTGTTCCAGATGGAGTGCTTTTTGGTAGTAGCAATACCCATAAAGAGATACGAAAAGAATTAGTGGATAATAATAAATTAGATGCAGTCATCTCCATGCCATCAGGAGTATTTAAGCCTTATGCAGGAGTTTCTACTGCTATATTACTATTCACCAAGACAGGTAGTGGTGGTACTGATAAAGTTTGGTTCTATGATATGAAAGCTGATGGATATAGCTTAGATGATAAGAGACAGCCAATTGATTCGAATGATATACCGGATATCATAGAGCGTTTTTATCATCTGGGTAAGGAAGAATGCAGAACACGTACTGAACAAAGCTTTTTTGTACCTGTAGAAGATATCAAAGGCAATGATTATGATTTGTCAATCAATAAATATAAAGAGACAAAATATGAGGAAATTCATTATGACAATCCAACAGTGATTCTTGAAAGAATTAATTCTCTTGAAGTAGAGATTCAAACAGGAATAATTGAACTTGGGAAGATGCTGGAGGGTAGACAGTGAAAATAAAAGATTTTGCAACAGTAGTATCAGGTGCCACACCCAAGACTAATGTTGATGATAATTGGGGTGATGAATATTTATGGATAACTCCAGCCGAAATAGATGGAAAAGTTAAATATATAGATGATACAGAAAGGAAATTATCTGAAAAGGGAGTAAAATCAGCGAGCTTAAATCTATTACCCAAAGGAACAGTATTATTATCATCAAGAGCACCTATTGGTAAGGTTGCTATTGCTAATGTAGATATGTATTGTAATCAGGGTTTTAAGAATTTAATTTGCAATATAAAATTAGCAGAACCAGAGTATATATATTATTGGTTGTCCACAAATACTGAATATTTAAATAGCCTTGGACGAGGTGCAACTTTTAAAGAAATATCGAAGTCTATTGTTGAAGAGATAGATATTCCGTTACAAAGTATAGAAAACCAGAAAAAAATTGTTCAAACCCTAGATTTAGCACAATCTCTCATAGATAAACGAAAGAAACAAATTGAAGCATGTGATGAACTAATTAAATCCCGATTTGTCGAGATGTTTGGTGACCCTATTACTAATTCAAAAAAATTACCGTTGATTACTCTGGGAGAAGCTTGCAATATGAAAGCTGGAAAAGGGATTAAAGCATGTGACATTGACGATGAATTTGAAGAAGGATTGTATCCTTGTTATGGGGGAAATGGCTTAAGAGGATATGTTAAGGAGTATACCCACGATGGAACTATCCCATTGATAGGTAGACAGGGCGCATTATGTGGGAATGTTCAATTTGCAAAAGGAAGATTTTATGCTACTGAACATGCAGTAGTGACACAACCTACAATTGATTGGAATCCATGTTGGTTATTTATAATGCTTAGAGAAATGAATTTGAATAGGCTTGCAACGGGAGCCGCTCAGCCTGGATTAAATGTAAGTTCACTGGTTCCATTAGAAGTTATTAATCCACCATTGCTTCTTCAAAACCAATTCGCAACCTTCGTACAACAAGTCGACAAATTGAAATTTATCTTACAGAAGAGCCTTCATGAGTTAGATGATAACTTTAATGTTTTAGTTCAAAAAGCTTTTAAAGGAGAGCTGTTCTCTAATAAACACTAAAGGTATGGATAATATATCCTTTAACGTATTAGGCTAGATTAGGAAAACAGTTTTCTATGTTTTTCGTATATAAATTAAGTGATGTAGGTTACCAGGGGAAGTTGCTATAGGGAATTAGGGAGGATATTATGTGCACCAATTTTGATTTCTTAAAAGAAAATAATCAATATAGCTCATTTACCGACCAAGCGATAGAAGCAGAGAAGAGTCTATTGGTATCATCAGCCACCTGTGCTATTTTAAGCAGGAGAGCCTTGGAATTAGCAGTCAGATGGGTATATTCTTATGACAATGCTCTGATATTACCATATCAGGATAACATATCTAGCTTAATTCATGAGTATTCTTTTAGGAATATATTGGAACCAAGTTTATTCCCGATGATTAAATATATCATTAAGCTTGGTAATGTTGCTGTACATACGAACAATATTATCAAGAGGGATGATGCAGTTTTATCCTTACGAAATCTCTTTGAATTCTGTAAATGGATTGACTATTGCTATTCCGATTTATATAAAGACGGTGCATTTGATGAGTCCTTATTGGAAAAAAGCGAAGAACAGAAAAGGCGACCGGAAGAACTTAAAGATTTATATGAACAATTAAGTGCCAAAGATAGAAAACTTGAAGAAATCCGGAAGGAAAAAGAAGAACTTCGTGAGCTGTTAAGTGCAGCTAGACTTAATAGTAAAGAAACCAGGAGCTTTAAGGTGGATGAAGCTACTGAAGCCCAGACCCGCAAAAAGTACATAGATATTAATCTTAAAGAAGTCGGTTGGTGCATTGGAGCAGATTGCTTAGAAGAGGTTGAAGTAAAAGGAATGCCAAATCCCACAAGCTTGGGATATGTAGATTACGTTCTGTTTGGTAATGATGGAAAACCTCTTGCTGTTGTTGAAGCTAAAAAAACAAGTGTTGACCCAATTGTAGGAAGCCAGCAGGCAAAGTTATACGCTGACTGCTTACAAAATCAATATTATCAAAGACCTCTCATTTTTACTACGAATGGGTTTGAAGTTTTCTATACCGATGATTCGCTTGGATATCCCAGAAGACGCGTCAGTGGTGTATTTACGAAAGATGAGCTACAGCTTGCAGTAGATAGAAGAAAGCAGCTAAGACCGCTTATTAATCTCGAAATACGAGATGAAATAACAAATAGACCGTATCAAAAAGAAGCGGTTACAGCCGTATGTGAATCGATAGCTAATAAACATCGTAAGATGCTTATCGTTCAAGCTACCGGCAGCGGTAAGACAAGAGTTGCAATTTCTATAGTTGATGTACTAAGTAGGCATAATTATGTTAAGAATGTTCTCTTTTTGGCAGATAGAATAGCGTTGGTTAAGCAGGCAAAGAAAAATTTCGTAAATCTTTTGCCCAATCTCACCTGTTGCAATCTTCTGGAAGGTAAGGATAACCCAGAGCAATCTCGAATGATTTTCTCTACCTATGCAACCATAATGAATGCAATAGATGACACAAAAAATGAATTCGGTAATAGGTTATTTACCTCGGCACATTTTGACTTAATTATTATTGATGAAAGCCATCGAAGTATTTATAGAAAATATCAGGATATTTTCGATTATTTTGACGCGTATTTACTCGGACTCACTGCTACTCCAAAGAATGAGATTGATAAGAATACTTATAGTATTTTTGACTTGGAACGAGGGGTACCTACCTTTGCCTATGAATTGAATAAAGCTGTTGAAGAGGGATATCTGGTCGATTATTCAACAATTGAAGTGAAGACTAAGATTATGGAAGAAGGTATTCATTATGACGACTTATCGGAAGAAGAAAAAGATTTATTTGATGAGACATTTGAAGATGAAGAAGCTGTAACTGATACCATATCCAATACTGTAATCAACGAGTGGCTTTTTAATAATGACACGATTGATGGGGTATTAAAATTATTAATGGAGCAAGGATTGAAGGTAGAAGGTGGAGATAAATTAGGAAAGACGATTATATTCGCCAGAAACAGTGAACATGCGAAGGCAATTGTAGATAGATTTGGCAAGCAATATCCGGAATATGGTACGGATTTTATTAAGCAGATTGATTACAGTATTAAGTACGTTGATACATTAATCGATGACTTCAGTACCAAAGAAAAAATGCCTCAGATAGCAGTTAGTGTGGACATGCTTGATACCGGCATTGATATTCCGGAAATACTAAATCTGGTATTCTTTAAGAAAGTCAGGTCATACAGTAAATTCTGGCAGATGATAGGCAGAGGAACAAGACTTTGTCCAGATTTATTAGGTGAAGGTCTTGATAAAGAGAAGTTTCTTATTTTTGATTTCTGTAATAACTTTGAATTCTTCAGAGCGGAAACTCATGGAACCGAATCAGGCATACAGCAGTCAATGAGTGAGAAAATATATAATGCCAAGGTTATGATTGTAAGGGAATTGCAAGAAGCCAAATATCAAAATGACGAAGAATACGTAGAATATCGTAATTCTCTAGTTGTTGAACTTGTTAATAGTATACTTGCCCTTAATACGGATAGTTTTCGTGTTAAAAATCACTTAAGATATGTAGAACGGTATAAGAATAAGGATGTATGGAATAATCTTGAAGCAGTCAAGGTTTCAGAGATTAAAGAACATATATCACCCTTGATAATGCCAATTGACTCAAATGAATTAGCAAGAAGATTTGATAATCTCATCTATACATTAGATTTGGCATTGTTACAGGGAAAAGATATATCATATCCTGCATCGGGAATCATGGCAACTGCTGAAGAACTGTCAAAATTGTATAATATCCCTCAGGTAAAAGCGGAAAAGTATACCATTGAGAAAGTAATGTCAGAAGATTTCTGGAGCTCTGTTACAATTCTGGAACTTGATTCTGTAAGAGAAGCTCTTAGAGAATTAATCCAATATATTGAGAAAAGAAATCAAAAAATATATTATACGGACTTTACTGATGAAATTATGTTTGTAAATGAAGGTACTTCGCTGTATCAAACGAACGATTTTAAAAACTATAGAAAGAAAGTGGAATTCTATCTCAAAGAGCATCAAGATAACATTGCTATTTATAAGATTAGAAATAATAAAAGGCTTTCCGAAGGCGATATGAAAGAGCTGGAAAAAATCCTCTGGAATGAACTTGGCTCTAAAACCGACTATGAAAATGAATACGGTGATACCCCTATAGGTAAATTAATTCGTAAGATTGTAGGTGTTGATAGAGCTGCAGTTAATGAGGCCTTTAGTGAATTCCTTTCGGAAGAACGATTAAATAGCAATCAGATTAAATTTGTACGATTAATTATTGATTACATTGTAGCTAACGGAAATATTGATGATAATTCTTTACTTATGCAAGAACCGTTTCGAAGTATTGGCGGTATAACTATGTTATTCAAAGATGATATGGGGACGGCAAAGCGGATTTTAAATGTGGTGGAAGAAATAAAGAAAAATTCAGAGGAGATTGCATGACCACATATTGGTTAATATAAAGAATTAATAGGTTTTATACTTCATGATTTGTATCGAATACATTAATATATTATTGTAATATATGAGATTCTGATGTATGATATTACCAAATATAGCAATTTTATTACAATGAGGGAGAAAAGTCTGGCTGTATCTTAAAACAAATATTGAGATTAACTAATGATTACTGTACTTTTTAATACCACGAAATATACATAAGATTTTAATTAGGAGTAGATTATTTATGAATATAATTAATTCATCTTACCTACATTATTCATTTCAAACATCATTAAAAATTGAAGTAAATTTAGCCTCCAATAGAACATTACAAGGAACATTTTTATGTACAACTAAGATTATATATAGTTGGATTAGAAAAAAGTTTCCGGCGTTGAAATTGCCAAATAATGTATGCTCGATACAAAAAGATTTATTTACTCAAAGTGTAGATGTAATATATTCATGGGATAATACATACTTCTGCATGAGAACTTCACATACAGATAAGGAAATAGCTAATAGAATTTGGATTACTGAAGCTGAAATAAGAGTTATTGATGGCGATATATACTTAGGCGTTAAAAACGCATATACCTCAAATTCTTTAAAGAGTGATGAAGATTATAAGAATTATGGTGTACCCTTGTTTATGAGAGATATTAGAAAGTATATTGAGCTGACTGATTCCAATCTAACAACGGGTAGTGTAATCAAAATAAATAATGAAGCGGATTTGGAAAATTTATATTTTCTTATTACTAATCCTAAAAGAAAACTACCGGTTATAGTCATCTCAGAATGTTTATATACTGATGCAGCTGTTTCAAAATATTTTGAAATTGACGATGGATACTTGGTTGATGGTAAACGGCTTGCATTAGATTTAATTTTCATTGCACATGTAATCTATTTACCACTTGAATTTCAAACACCATGGACAACAAAAATCGGTGAATTATGGAGTGTGTTTAATGGCGCTGTAAGAACTTATTATCCTAATGCTGATTTAGAAGATACAGCTTATTATAATCATCCATATTTAGTGGCTACAAAAATTATGTCAATGAACTATATATCAGATAATAATAAAGAGTATTTTGGAGGGCATGCCTTTAGGCATAAACTATCTCATACAATTAAGACTAATAATATGTATGAACGAATTAATTGGCCTGAATTAGGTTATAAATTTTTTTATCAAGCAAGTAAAGAAGAAAAATTTGCACATGCAAAATTGTCAGAAAATAATAGTGAGTGGTGCCAGTTATTAGAAGAAGATAACAAACAACTGGAAAAACAAGTCAAAGAACTTAATATATTAATATCTATTCAGGAAGAAGATATAAAAGTAGCATTAGAAGCAAAGAAAAAATATAGCGCGATAAATGTTACAAATCAATTAAGAATTGGGATGTTAGAACAGGAATTAGATACACTACGTCAGCAACCTAAACCTATTACATATCCAACATCGTATGAAGACATCCCTACTTGGATACAGGATAACTTTTTGGGTCTTATTGAATTGCTACCACGAGCTATAAAAAGTTTAAAAAGTGCAGTCTATCGAGATATAAATTTTGTGTGTAGAGTTATTAATCTTTTGGGAACAACATATTACAATATGCGTATCGGGATTGTTGATAAAGCGGATTATGATTCAGAATTGATTTCTTTAGGGGTTGAAGACATGCCAGCAATAAGCGATATTTCTGCCGGAGAACAAGGAGATGAATACTTTCCTTTTTATAATGGACACCGTTGTAAGTTAGAACGTCATATTACAAAAGGTGTTAGTCGTGATGCCAGAGAATGCTTACGTATTTATTTCTTCTGGGATTATGAGAATAGTCAAGTAGTTATTGGAAGTTTGCCGGGGCATCTAAGTATAAGGTCAAGCAATTAATAAGGTCTAAGAATCCGAAAGGTGGGCAAAGACAAGAGATAAAATATAAATTTATTATATTATATTGCAAATCCTAAAATATTGTGGGTTTGCAATTTTTATTAACTAATTTTATTTTCAATATCTTTTTTGTAACACTTTAGCAGATATTACCCTTTTTCAAAAACTTTAATGTCATTTTCAAATACTATTTTGTAGTATGACAAGTTTTCCATAATAGTAAAATTTTTATAATATTGTATTGACATATAATATTATATGCTGTATAGTATTATCAATTCAATAATATTATAAATGTATTACTATTAGGAAAGGAGTTGATATTATGGTATTTAATACCGGTTCGGCATTGCTTGATGCGATTGTGCTTGCGGTTGTTTCAAAGGAACCGGAGGGAACCTATGGATACAATTTAACACAGGAGATTCGACAGGCAATTGAAGTCTCAGAATCCACACTGTATCCCGTTCTCAGGAGACTCCAAAAGGAAGATTGCCTCGAGGTTTACGATCTGGAATTCGGAGGACGAAACCGAAGATATTATAAAATTACCGACAAAGGAATGGTACAGCTCAGATTATACTTGGATGAATGGATTAATTATTGTAAGAAGATAAATATCTTATTTGAAGGAGTGAAATAGATGTCGAGGATAGAGTTTATGAAAGAGCTGGAAGGCTTATTGTCGGATATCCCCATAGATGAGAGAAATGAAGCACTGCAATATTATAACGGTTATTTTGAAGATGCCGGTGAGGAGCATGAGGAAGAGATCCTTAAGGAGCTGGTTTCTCCGGCACGGGTTGCGGGAATCATTAAAGCAGACCTAAATCTAAACAATGAGGACCATGAGAATAGGGGTTACTTTACAGAGAAGGGCTTCCAGGATACGGTGTATGCCGATGAGAAATATGAGCTTATGAAGAGCGCTAAGCAGGGTAAGGAAGATAGCAATACTGGTAGCAACTACAAGCAGGTGGGAGATGGGCAGGGTCCTTCCGGTAACGGTAATAAAGCTTACGATTACCAGATCGGTACGAACGGAACGACCGATCACCAGGCCGGTACGAATGGATCTAATCAAAAGCAAACGAATAATACGAACCTTGTATTACTGGTGCTTGTGGCCATCTTAGCAAGTCCGCTTATACTCCCGTTTTTTGGAGTGATGTTCGGTCTCGTGGCAGCAATCTTTGGAATTATCTTTGCGTTTGGGGCTGTCGGCGTTGCCATGATAGCAGTCGGTATAACGGTATTTGCTATCGGTATTTTTCAGATTCAAATTCCTGTGGCTTTACTGGCATTAAGTGGTAGTGGACTACTGATATTCGGTCTTGGAGTTCTGTTCCTATTATGCAGTACGATCTTATGTAAGAAGATTCTGCCTGCGATGATCAAAGGTTTTGTGGAGCTTTGCAGACTGCCCTTTAAGAAGGTAGTGTAAAGTAACGTATGAAAACTCTGAGCCAGAAAATTAGGCTCATTCAGAACCTTGAAATTTTTGGCTGGCTAACGCCGCCCTTGACAGCATGACAAAACAATGCTCCGGCATCTCTGCCGACGGCGAGGAAACTCAGGAACAGAGATCACCTTAAGTTTCGCCGTCAATTCGAAGCATTTTAGCA
>JAEYQV010000038.1 GCA_023409835.1 Bacillota bacterium | reverse complement strand
ATATGGCAGAATACCGTTCTGATGGAAAGAAGAAGCAATAAGGCGGGATTATGTTAATAAGGACTGCTACATAACTGTAATTGAAACAAGAGGAACCCATGCTTCCCGTCAGCTGTTCTGCAAACTGCGAAGGGGATGTGAAGGTGCCTCTTGTTATTTTAGTTCATGTATTCAAATAAATATTATTCTATTCATTAATAAATTCCGGTTTTACGAAGGTTACTCCGGCCTCAATTGCTTGATTGATCAAATTCGTAAAATAGCCGGGAACAATCGCATCTGTCTGTGGATGATCATGGATCAGTAGGATATTATGCGCATTCGAATCCGTCAGGTTGCCACCAATCTCAGGGTGAGCTTCTGTAATATGGTTGAGGATCTTATCATAAGAAAAGCTGTTATCGTATTGCAGACGATACTCTTCAAAATCGAAGGTCCACAGGGTATCATAATCCTGATCGAGCTTATTCTCATAATACCAATCATATGTAATGGGGCGGTAATCTATTTTACAGAAGCCATGGGATTTTAAATATTCCTGGAGGGCTTCTTTATTTTCGCCGCCTTTATCGCCGTAAGGGAATCGGAACAGCTTGTATTCTCTTTTTACTCCCGCCTCTTCGTAGAGACTGTCGATGGCCTCCTCCTGAAGCTCGATCTCTTCGATACACTGCTTCAACGGGAGAGTTGAAAAATGCGGGTGGGTAGTTGAATGATTACCCACGATGGCACCGTGCCGGATGGCATATATTCCATTATCTCTGGCTTCTTTTATTCGATCTCCCCAGAAGAACATCACAGGAGTAATTCCCTTTCCCAGAAGAAAATCCAGATATTGTCTCGTGTTCACGGTAGGACCGTCGTCGATGGTCAGATATGCTTTGCTCATAATTGTAACTTCCTTTCCTGTTTGATAATCCCTGATACATCATTTCTATTAGTAGTACCGGGCTTTACCCTCATCTTAAAATTGAGATTAATACGGATGTGATTGATATAAACATTGACAACAGGGTTACTCCGATGAAGAAGAGAATCATCTTTCGTATGGAATTGATCTCCTTTGTCTGCTTAGCCAATAACGCAGTATTGATCTCATCGGAGGATAACTCGGTATCGTAAATAAGATAAGAATGACCATCCTTCTCATAGATTTCATCCTTATCGAACTGCTCAACAGCCTCCTCACTCAAATACCGATCTCTGTTGATTCCCAAATCAACAAGATTTACTCTAAGTTCTTTTTTTGTCATTTTGTAATCTCCTAAGTATAATATGTAATAAGAATTGCACTAATTGTATTGTATTATAAGATATTTTACCTGCAATTACAATATTTAGATATTATAATGTATAAAGATTTTGTTAAGACCATATATTGACAGTTTTGACGGAAAATAAGCCGACGGAAAAGGAAAATATGGGATTTTGATAATTGACAATACATTAATGAAGAAGATATAATGGTTTTTATTTCAAGGCTGTAGCAGGAGGATTTTTATGCGGAATCCTTAAGCTTTGAACGGATATATGGAATGACAGAGGCGTCTTAGAATACTAAGATGCCTTTTTTATTCATGACAAGTGAAATGATTTATCGATTCATTTGTTAGCGGTTGGCTACCACCGGCAGACAATCCGAATTGAATGAGTGGAAGGTTATACCGGTTAAAGCTAGGGAGGGAGAAGAGTATGTTCAAAAGAAGCTATGGCTATTACCTGTTATTTATCTTTGTGATTTTAATCTGTACAATTCTACCGGCCTGCAGAAAAAAGGAACAGAAGAATCAGGAGATTATGATAGGGGCAGCAGCAAGTCTGAAGCCGGTGATGGAAAAGCTGCAGACGCGGTATCAGGAGGAACATAAAAACGTCAGCCTGGTTTTTCACTTTGCCGGCTCCGGTACACTTGAGCAGCAGATACGTCAAGGAGCCCCGATCGACATAGTTATATCAGCCTCCGATCAGCAGCTGCAGTCCTTATCGGAGGATAAGCTCATCCTTGAGACTTCAGAGGTTCAACTGGTCAAGAACCAAGTGGTATTAATTACCCCGGCTGACAGTAGGCTGAAAATAACAGGCTTCGAGGAAGCGCTGAAGGCCTCAACCATAGCAATCGGTGATCCGGCTTCGGTACCCGCCGGAAAATATGCTTGTGAAGTATTTGAATATTATCACATATTAGAGGAGGCGAAGGAGAAGTCAACCTATGCTAAGGACGTAACCGAGGTTCTTGCCTGGGTAGGCTCCGGTAATGCCGAAGCCGGTGTAGTATATGCAACCGATGCTGCAAGGAGTAATTCAATAACAGTGGCAGCAGTTGCACCGGAGGAGAGCCATAGTGAGGTGATATATCCTGCCGCTCTGATAGCGGGAACGAAGAAAGAAGCGATCGCCGGGGATTTCCTGGCATATCTTCAGACGGAGGAGGCCAAGGAGATTTTTTACGAGTATGGCTTTCTTCCTATTCATGACAAGTGATACTATTTATCGTTTCATCTTGTTGATTGAGAACCTGTAATAGCAAAGATTGGAGGACATTATATTGTAAGGGGGGAAACTGTATGAATTGGTCACCTTTATGGATCTCGTTGCAGATCGCGTTACCGGCAACTATAATTACCTTCTTACTGGGGACATTCATAGCCTGGAAGGTTTATCAGTCTGACAAGAGCAGAAGTAGTTTATGGGACGTAATGCTCACCTTACCGCTTGTATTGCCTCCTACGGTAGCAGGCTTTCTCCTTCTCCTGTTATTTGGTAGGAACGGACTGCTGGGTAAGCCTCTGCTCTATATGGGGATACAGGTGGTATTTACGAAAACAGCTGCCGTAATCGCAGCGGTAGTGATATCCTTTCCGTTGATGTATCGTTCTTCTCTGGCAGCCTTTGAACAGGTGGATAGTAATCTGGTTCAGGCAGGGAGGACCCTGGGGATGTCCGAGTGGAAGATTTTCCGGAGGGTTATCCTTCCTCTGGCTTTACCAGGGGTAATATCCGGCGGAATTCTCTCCTTCGCCCGAGCCTTAGGCGAGTTTGGTGCAACCCTCATGATTGCAGGGAATATCACCGGTGTAACCCAAACCATGCCGCTGGCAATCTATATGAATCTTCAGGGTGGTAAGCTGAGGGAGACTACCGGATGGGTTGTAATATTAGTATTATTCTCCTTTGGGATGATATTTACAATGAATTATTTATCCTTACGAAAAATGAAATGGGAGAGGGATAAGGATGAGTCTATCCGTCAAAATAAAAAAACAGTATAAGGATTATACCCTGAGTATTCATCTGGAAGGTAACGGGGAGCCCCTGGGACTTCTGGGTGCCTCCGGCTGCGGCAAAAGTATGACTCTTAGATGTATTGCAGGAGTCATAACTCCGGATGAGGGCAGGATTATCCTAAATGGCCGAATCCTATTCGATTCAAGTAGGAGGATCAATTTGCTGCCCCAGATACGGAACATCGGACTGCTGTTCCAGAATTATGCCTTATTTCCCAATATGACGGTCAGAGAAAATATCGGAATCGGGATTCGCAGGCATTCGGATAAGGGGAAGACGATCGACCGGCTGTTAGGGGTATTTCACCTAACAGCCTTACAGAACCGATATCCGGGGCAGCTGTCGGGAGGTGAACAGCAAAGGGTGGCGTTAGCCAGGATGCTGGCCTATGAGCCGGAGCTGCTGCTATTGGATGAGCCCTTTTCGGCCCTCGATACCTATCTGAAGGAGGAACTACACTCGGAGCTGAAGGAAATACTGGATAGCTACGGGAAGGATATCATTATGGTATCCCACAGCAAGGATGAGCTATACTATTTTTGCAATACGATTGCTGTCCTAGACCGGGGGCGGCTGTTGGAGTATGGAAACAGAACGGAAATTTTTAACAGGCCAGAGTATTGCATGACAGCCAGATTATCCGGTTGCAGCAACATTTCCAGAGCAGTCAGGATATCGGAATATGAGGTGGAGGCAGTCGATTGGAGACTGTATCTTCAAACGGATACCAAGGTAGGGGAGGATATCCGATATGTAGGAATTCGTGCAGAGAATATCCTGCCGGGTCGGAAGAATCCTGGCAATATTATTCCGGTTGTCCTAAGTCAATTGATAGAAGGACCCCAGGAGCTTGAGCTGTTATTCAAAAATAGAAGCTGTCCGACGGACAGCAGCCTGCTCCATTGGCGGATAACTCGGTCCTTCTGGCAGCAAAGCGGGGGGAAGCCTCCGGATTATTTATCTATTCCCAGGAAGCATATCCTGTTGCTAAAATAAGACAATAGTGAAAATTGTGCAAAGGACTAGCAAAAAAAATGAAAATATTTGACAATTCGATGTATTGAACCGTAGGGGATCAAATGATAGAATTGCACCTATAGAAAATACCGGTATTTACTAAATGTAACAGAATAATGGAATCAGACCAATGTGCTTATAAAGCCTGCGGTCAGAGTTCATCCAGACAGAGACGTCACTCTTCCCACGAAGCGGTGACGTCTTTCTTTAGCGGTTGGCTGCCACCGGCAGACAATCCGGTTAAATCATGAAGGAGGTTATTACTATGAGACAGGTTGCAATTTACGGTAAGGGTGGCATCGGAAAATCCACGACAACACAGAATCTGACGGCTGGCCTAGGTGAGATGGGTAAGAATATCATGATTGTTGGTTGTGATCCCAAGGCAGACTCTACGAGACTGATCCTCGGAGGACTGGCACAGAAAACGGTACTTGATACCTTAAGAGAAGAAGGGGAGGATATCGATCTGGAGTATATAATGAAGCGGGGCTTTGCTAACATCCGTTGTGTGGAGTCGGGCGGTCCCGAGCCCGGTGTCGGCTGTGCAGGCAGAGGTATCATAACCTCCATTAATCTTCTGGAACAGCTGGGTGCCTATACAAAGGATCTGGATTATGTGTTCTATGATGTGTTAGGAGACGTAGTATGCGGAGGCTTTGCTATGCCGATCCGCGAGGGGAAGGCACAGGAAATCTATATTGTAGCCTCAGGGGAAATGATGGCGCTATATGCCGCCAACAACATTTCCAAGGGCATTCAGAAGTATGCCTCCACCGGAGGAGTAAGACTGGGCGGTATCATATGTAATTCCAGGAAGGTAGATGGAGAAGCGGAGCTGGTAGACGCCTTTGCGAGAGAGCTGGGCTCCCAGATGATCCACTTCGTACCCCGGGATAATATGGTTCAGAGAGCGGAGATTAATAAGAAAACAGTAATTGATTATGACCCTAAGGCAAATCAGGCGGATGAGTATCGGGAGCTGTCACGTAAGATTGACGGAAATGATATGTTTGTCATTCCGAAGCCGATGAAGCAGGAGCGGCTGGAGGAAATACTGATGGAACATGGGATCTTGGATCTATAAGGGAAAATTGAAGGAGGTGCACATATGGTATTAATCAGATCAATCATCCGTCCGGAGAAGGTCGGAATCGTATTATCGGAGCTTTTATCCGCAGGCTTTCCCGCAGTAACGAAGATGGATGTATATGGACGGGGAAAGCAGAAGGGTGTTAAGGTCGGTGAGGTGTTTTACGATGAAATTCCCAAGGAAATGCTGTTAATGGTAGTGGACGATAAGGATAAGGAGGATGTTATCCGCATTATCCTGAAATATGCCAGAACCGGAGAGGAAGGACATTTTGGGGACGGAAGAATCTTCGTAAGCCCGGTAGAAGAAGCTTATACCATCAGTACGAGGAAGAAGGGCCTGTAATAGGAGCATCAGAAGGGTTAACAGATGAACTGCCCTTCACGGTATAGTCTATGATCCGATAAGCCTCGGCATAGGCTGAGAAATTATCTAGGGAGGTTATCCATGAAAGAGGTTATGGCGATTGTCAGACAGAATAAAGTTAATGTGACCAAGGAAGCCTTGGCGGATGCGGGGATACCGGCCTTTACCTGCAGAAAAGTGCTTGGAAGAGGTAAAAAGCTGATTGATATGACCTTACTACGATCCATTGTTGATTCCGGAGAGATACCTGCTACAGCTCAGGGGGAATACCTCTCGGAAACGAATCGGCTGATATCCAAACGTGTATTTACGATTATTGTTGAGGATAGCGATGCGGAGAGGATTGTAAATGCCATTATCGATACGAATTCCACCGGTAATCCCGGGGACGGTAAGATATTTATCCTGCCCATTTTGGAGAATTATCAGGTGAGAAACGGTGAGATGACTACGGAAGCATATTAGCACAGGAGGTAGCAGATATGGATGTTATTAACAGAGTACTCGACCAATATAATGCCAAGGTTTATAAAAACCGGAAGGAGCATATGGTTGATGTGGGAAATAATGAAAATAAGAACGAGATAGCGGCAAACGTACGGACCATACCCGGGATTATTACACAAAGAGGCTGCTGCTATGCCGGCTGTAAGGGTGTTGTTCTGGGGCCGATTAAGGATGCCCTGATCATTACCCATGGACCCATCGGCTGTGCCTATTATTCCTGGGGAACCAGAAGGCATAAGGCGAAGAAGGGGGAGGGGGAGGATAATTTCCTTCAATACTGCTTCTCAACGGATCTTCAGGAGGCGGATATCGTCTTCGGCGGTGAGAAGAAGCTAAAGAAAGCCATTGAGGAAGCAGTTGAGCTGTTTCATCCTTCCACAATATTCATCTGTTCCACCTGTCCGGTCGGGCTGATCGGGGATGATATCCATGCGGTGGCAAAATGGGCAGAGAAGGAATATGGTGTGAAGTGTATCGCCTTCAGCTGTGAGGGCTATAAGGGGGTCAGTCAATCGGCAGGACATCATATCGCGAACAATCAGCTGGTCAGATATGTCATCGGTGAAGGAGATCGGGAGATAAAGAATAGGTTCTCGGTGAATCTTCTGGGAGAATATAATATCGGAGGAGATGGCTGGGAGACGGAACGACTGTTAAAGAGGATCGGCTATGAGGTGGTATCCACCTTTACCGGAGACAGCAGCATTGAAGAGCTGAAGAATGCACATAAGGCTAACCTTAGCCTGGTTCAGTGCCACCGCTCGATTAATTATATTGCTGAGCTGATTGAGACGAAATACGGGATTCCCTGGATGAAGGTTAATTTTATCGGTGTTGAGGGAACCAAAAAGAGCCTCCGGGATATTGCCAGGTATTTCAATGATTCGGAGCTTACCGCTAGAACAGAAGCGGTGATAGAGGATGAGCTCGGTCAGATTGAGGAGGATATGGCTTATTATGAAAGCAGATTAAAGGGTAAAACGGCAGCGATCTATGTGGGCGGCTCCAGAGCCCATCATTATCAGTTTCTTCTACAGGACCTGGGAGTTCATACCATTCTTGCCGGCTATGAATTCGGACACCGGGAGGAATACGAAGGAAGAGAAGTCCTGCCCTTCGTTAAGCCGGATGCGGACAGTAAGAATATCGAATCCATAACCGTGGAGCGGGATCCGGAGAGATACCACCTGTTTCTTTCAGAGGAGGATATCCATAAGCTGAAGGAAGAGAAGCTGATTGATTACTATGGCGGAATGGTGAAGGATATGGAAGATGGAACCTTCATGGTGGATGACTTAAACCACTACGAAACCGAGACTTTTCTAAAGCTATTAAAGCCGGATATCTTCTTCTCCGGGATAAAGGATAAGTATGTTGCTCAGAAGGGCGGAGTATTATCCAGACAGCTGCATTCCTATGATTACAGCGGACCCTATTCCTGCTTCCGAGGAGCCGTAAATTTTGCAAGAGATATTACAATGGGGATTTATACCCCGGCCTGGAGCTATGTCAGGGCTCCCTGGAAGATGAAACCGTTAATAGATGGCACATTGGGAGGTGGAGAAGCATGCTAGAGTATACGAAGAAGGATTCCTATGAAAGAAGTGCCCTGAGAGTAAATCCGGCAAAAACCTGTCAGCCGGTAGGTGCCATGTACGCCGCACTGGGGGTACACGGCTGCATGCCCCATAGTCACGGCTCACAGGGCTGTTGTGCATTTCATCGAATGTTTTTAACCAGACATTTTAAAGATCCGGCAATGGCGTCCTCCAGTTCCTTTACAGAGGGCGCTTCTGTTTTTGGAGGAGGTACTAATTTAAAGACTGCAGCCAAGAATATCTTTGAGATATATAACCCAAAAATCATTGCCGTTCATACCACCTGTCTATCGGAAACCATCGGGGATGATCTGAATGCCTTAATTCAGGGCATTGATATTCCGGATGGTAAATACATGGTTCATGCGAATACACCCAGCTATAAGGGGTCCCATATCACTGGCTTCAGCAATATGGTAACAAGCTTTATCCAGTATCTGTCCGTAACCTCGGGAAAGAAGAAGGATAAGGTGGCAATTCTGCCCGGCTTTGTCAATCCCGGTGATATGAGGGAGATGAAACGGATTGCGGAAGTGATGGGGGTAAGCTATACGATGCTTCCTGATACGAGCGGTGTGATGGATAGCCCGATGACCGGAAGATTTGAGCTTTATCCGAAGGGCGGTACTACGGTGGAAGAGATTATCAGCCTAGGGGATTCCATATCAACGATAGCCTTCGGCAGAAGCACGGGAGAGGCTCCTGCTGAAGCATTATCAAAAAAATGCGGTGTACCCTATAAGGTACTCTCTCTTCCAATCGGTATCGGCCGTACCGATGAATACCTAATGGAGATACAGAGCCTGACGAAGAGAGAGGTACCCTATGAGCTGGAGGAGGAACGAGGTCAATTAGTGGATATTCTGATTGACATTCATCCCTATACCTATAATAAGAAGGTAGCAATCTTCGGCGATCCCGATACCGTTCTGAGCCTGGCGGAATTTACTCTGGAGATGGGGATGGTTCCGAAATACCTCGTAACCGGTACTCCCGGGGAAGGCTTTGAAACAGCGGCAGAGGAATTATTGGAACGGTTTGGGGTACCGGACTGTAAGGCGAAGTCCTCCTGTGATTTATACGAGCTCCATAAATGGATTAAGGAGGAGGGGGTTGATCTGTTAATCGGAGGAACCCATGGAAAGTATATCGCACGGGCAGAGGATATCCCCTTTGTCAGAGCCGGCTTCCCGATAATTGATCGTTATATCCACTCTTATATGCCCCTGGTGGGTTATAAGGGCGGGATGAGACTGGCAGAAATGATAACCAATGCCTTAATGGATCGAATGGATCGGGACAGTGCGGAAGAAGATTTTGAGATGGTCATGTAAGCAGTAGGTATAGCAGCAGACGGAGGATTCGTCAGGCATTAGGCTGCCGGGTGGCAGCAATGGAGGCAGATATGGTGAAGGCAGGGATATTAGAGGATAGAAGGGATTATATAGTGAAGAAGCAGAAAGGTGGCTGCGGAGCCAATGGGCTGAAGTGTGATACGAACAGTGTATCCGGTGCTGTCAGTCAGAGGGCCTGTGTGTACTGCGGGGCAAGGGTTGTGCTTAATCCGATTACGGATGCATTTCATATTGTACACGGACCGATCGGTTGCGCCAGCTATACCTGGGATATCCGAGGAAGCTTGAGCAGCGGGGAGGAGCTGTATCGTAACAGCTTTTCCACGGATCTTAAGGAGCAGGATATTATCTTTGGTGGAGAGAAGAAGTTGGAGGCTGCAATTGAAGAGATTGCTGAAAAGTATCAACCGAAGCTGATTTTCGTATACGCTACCTGCATTGTCGGAGTAATCGGAGATGATGTGGAAGCTGTATGCAGGAGGATGTCATTACGACACTCCATCAGGGTAATTCCGGTGAAATCCCCGGGCTTCTCCGGGAATAAAGCGACGGGGTATCAAATGGCCTGTAATGCGATTATGGAGCTACTGTCTGCCCAGAAGCCGGTAAAGCAGAGAGGGGTTAATATTCTGGGGGATTTTAATCTGGCAGGGGAGCTCTGGATTGTGAAGGACTATCTTAGAAGGATTGGGATTCCGGTAATTGCTACCATAACCGGTGACGCAGATTACGAAACCCTGCTCCGGGCACCATCTGCAGAGCTCAATATTGTCCAGTGTGCCGGCTCCAGTACCTATCTTGCCAGCCGTATGGAGGAGGAGTTCGGACTGCCCTATATTAAGATCAGCTTTTATGGGATAGAGGATACCGTTGCTTCCTTAATCCGAATTGCAGAAGCCCTGCAGGATGAGACAGCCAGGAGAACTGCCATAGAATTCGGGAAAGCAGAGACCGACAGACTGCAAGAACTTATCGCTGTCTACCGGGCAAACCTGGAGGGTAAGAAGGCTGCAATCTTTGTCGGAGGCGGTTTTAAAGCAATCTCTCTTATCCGGCAGTTTCGGTCTCTGGGGATGGAAACTGTTGTTGTCGGTACCCAGACCGGGAAAAGGGAAGATTATGATATCATCGAAAGCATCGTCAATGAAGATACGGTCATTCTGGACGATGCTAATCCGGCGGAGCTGGAGAAATTCATGAGAGAAAAGGAAGCGGATATTCTGGTCGGAGGTGTAAAGGAGAGGCCCTTGGCGTATAAGCTGGGAATTGCCTTCTGTGATCATAATCATGAGCGGAAGCATCCCTTATGCGGCTTCGACGGGGTTATTAACTTCGCTGAGGAGGTCAATCAAAGCATCAATCATCCGGTATGGAACTTCATTTAAGAAGGAGGCAGCGATATGAAAGGAAACTTTGTAAATCTGACTGTGAATCCCTGCACAATGTGTATGCCGATGGGGGCAGTAACCGCTCTGTACGGAATAAGGAAATGCATGACGCTTTTGCATGGCTCACAAGGCTGCAGCACCTATATCCGCAGGCATATGGCAACCCATTATAATGAGCCGGTGGATATCGCCTCCTCCTCCTTAACTGAGGAAGGAACCGTCTACGGCGGTGAGAAGAATTTGATTCAGGGTCTGATCAATCTGATTAGGGTATATGAGCCGGAGGTCATCGGGGTGGCTACCACCTGTCTGGCAGAAACGATCGGTGAGGATATTCACCGCATCATACATAAATTCTACGAGAAGTATCAGGAATATCAGCATATCCTGATACTCCCCATACATTCTGCAGGTTACTCCGGCAGTCAGTATGAGGGCTATATGGGAGCACTTAGCCAGATTGTAAAGGCGGTACCGATGAACCCTAAGAAGAACGGTAAGGTGAATGTCATTACAAGTCCTATATCTCCGGCAGATACCAGATATCTCAAGGGACTGTTAGAAGGCTTTGGAATCGATTATATCCTGCTTCCGGATCTTTCGGAGAATCTGGATGGGGGCTATCAATCGGAATATAATAAGCTCCCCCAAGGTGGAACTGACATCAGGGATATCGGAAGAATGGCAGGAGCAAACTATACAATCGAGTTATCAGCCTTCGCTGAGGAGATAGGCTCGGTGGGACAGTATCTGTATGATCATTACGGAATACCCTACCGGAGGTGTAATCTTCCCATCAGCCTCCGGGATAATGATGCATTGCTTCATTTATTAAGCAGTCTCTCGGGTAAACCGGTACCGGAGGGACTGAACAAGGAGCGCTCCAGGTTTTTGGATGCAATGATAGATTCTCATAAATACAATGCGATGGCCAGAGCAGCCATATTCGGAGAGCCGGACTTTGTCTACAGTACCGTGCGGCTGTGTATTGAAAACGGAGTACTGCCGGTAATCGCTGCCACAGGCTCCGGAAGTGCGAGCTTTCGGACGCTGCTTCATAAAGAAATTCAAGCATTAGCGGAAAAGTTCATCGTCGACCGAACTGAGATTCTTACTGCTACGGACTTTCAGACGATTGAGGGATTGGCCGGCGAGCTGAAGGTCAACGTTCTGATCGGTAATTCAGATGGAAGAAGAATGGCGGAGCGGCTCGGCATTGATTTGGTGAGAAGAAGCTTCCCCATTCATGACCGAGTGGGTGGTCAAAGACTTAGAATGCTGGGCTATGAGGGAGCTTTAACCTACCTTGACGATATCTCCAATGTAATCATCAATAGGAAGGAGACCGGATTTCGGGAGGAATTGTATCATCGGTATTATAAACAACAAGAGCAGGGAGGCGAAGCCATAACCGCCGAGGATTACCCGGACCCCGATATGGATATATCCGTATATGAGCTCAAATCAGCAGCCCGGAAGATAATGTTAACTCCCAAACAAAGGACAATGACTCATCCCTGCTTTACCTGCGGTGCCCATCAGTATGCCAGGATACATTTACCCGTGGCACCGAGCTGTAACATCAGCTGTAATTACTGCTTAAGAAAATATGATTGCCCCAACGAAAGCAGGCCGGGAGTGACAACCGGCCTCCTGAGACCTGAGGAGGCTCTGAAACGATATCTGGAGGCGAAGGAGAAGCTGCCGAAGCTCTCCGTAGTTGGAATTGCCGGTCCGGGAGATGCCCTTGCCAACTTCCCGGAAACGCTGAAAACCTTAGAATTAATCCGAGAACAGGATCCTCAGGTTACCTTCTGTTTGTCAACCAATGGACTGATGCTTCCCCAATATGGCGAGCAGCTGATTGCTGTTGGAGTATCCCATGTGACGGTAACCATGAATGCTATCGACCCTTCCATTGGAGCCAAAATCTATCAATATGTCGAGTATATGGGAGTCAGGTATACCGGGGAAGCTGCCGCTGCTATCCTGATGGCTAACCAGATGGCCGGAATTAAGCTCCTAACCGAGAAGGGTATTATTTGCAAGGTAAATATTGTGATGCTGAAGGGAATTAACGATGCCCATATTCCTGAAGTGGTAAAAAAGGTCAAGGAGTTGGGTGGCACCCTTACTAACATAATGCCGATGATTCCGGTAGAGGGAAGTACATTCGCAGCTCTGCCCCCCGTAAGTGCGAAGGAAATAACGGAGATGCGTAACAGGTGCGGGGAAACCCTGCAGCAGATGTATCATTGCAGACAGTGCCGTGCGGATGCAGTAGGAACCTTAGGGAAGGATGCCTCCAGTGAATTAATAACCTGTAAGCAAAGCGCCGAGAATCAACAAGAGGACGACATAATGAGGAAGAGCACGAAGGGTATCCAGGTGGCGGTTGCATCAAAAACGGGCAGGCTGGTAGACCAGCATTTTGGCCAGGTAACAGAATTCTATGTATATGAGTACAGAGAAGGTAAAGCCATGTTTATTGAGAAAAGGTCTGTGCTGAAATACTGTAACGGCCCCGATGACTGTGATTTGGGGGAGGAGAATATCAGCAGGATTATACAGACCATTTCAGATTGCAAGGCGGTGATTGCCATGAGAATCGGGGATGTCCCGAAGGAGAAGCTTCGCCAGAGGGGAATACGGGTCTATACTACCTTCGACAGAATAGAAACATCTGTGGAGAGGGCTGTCGCTGAGATAGCGGCTTCATAATTCAACTGAGAAAGGAGAATGAGTATGGTACAAGTAAAGCATCATATTTTTGTCTGTACCAGCTGCAGGATTAACGGGCAGCAGAAGGGCCTGTGTTATACCAAGGCTTCTGTTGAGCTTGTGCAGAGGGTCATGGATCTTATTGAGGATTATGATTTATCCGGAGAGGTTATGGTAACGAATACCGGTTGCTTTGGTATCTGTGATAAGGGGCCGGTTGCCGTTGTATATCCGGAGGGTATCTGGTACGGGAGCCTGACGGAGGAGCGAATGGAGAAGATAATGGAGCAGCATATCCTCAACGGAATACCTGTAGAGGAATTCATGCTCTGACTAAGACGAAGGAGGGAGACGGAAGCTTACTTTATTTGGATTAATTGTCTGTGTAAAGGAGGTACGGTTATGCTTCGGATTATTGACAATACCCTGACAGCACTGGATCATGCCCTGCCCTCCAAAGAAGAGCTCCATGAATTCTGTGAGCTTCTCTTTCTGATTGGAGTAGATGAGATTGAGATTACTGTGGCTGCTTATCTGAGGATGGGACAGCTGCCGGAGCAAGGTCGGTTCATTCTCAATATAACCCTGGCGGAGGAGATGTTAAAATATCCTGGGTTTTACCGTTATATCTGCCATCCGGATCAGAATATGGAAGGGGTAATTACTGAGCTTCAAATCAACGATGTCAGAGAAATTGTTAAGCTAAAGAACTTACATGAAATTCATGAGCTGCGAATCGTCGGACTTGATGACTTATTATGCAGAAATTATGAAAAGATAATAGCTGAGATAAAGAAAATCCTGTCGAATACCACCATAATCTTCTGTCCGGAGAATACCTATTGTTGTGCAAGTGCTCTAGCGGTGCTATGGCTACTGGAATACGGCAAGGCAGTGACGACCAGCTTTGCCGGCTGCAGAAATAATGCCTCCACGGAGGAGGTGATGATGGCTCTGCGGGTGGCTGCCAGACATAAGCCTAACCGTGATTTAACCGTATTACCCCATATGGCCAGGATGTATGAGAGCTTTATGGGGAAACCGGTCAGCAGCAAGAAACCGATTATCGGCAGGAGCATCTTCCAGGTAGAAGCGGGAATCCACGCAGATGGTCTGAGAAAGAACCCGTCAACCTATGAAGCCTATGCACCGAGCTGTGTCGGCCAGCAGTCCGAGCTTGTTATCGGTAAGCATTCCGGGACGAAGGCAATCAAGCTGAAGCTGGAGGAGCTGAGCCTTCCGATTTATCGGGAAGGAGTGATAGATACCATCCTTCATGAGGTGAAGCAGTACTGTACAAAAAATAGAAAGAGCCTTAGTAATGACGAATTTATCAGATTGGTAAGGGAGGTAACTGCTAATGAAGGAAGTCAGACACATTGTTGATACTACCCTGAGGGATGGAGAACAGAGTCCCGGTATCGCGTTTCGAATCGAAGACAAGGTAAAAATTGCGAGGCTATTGGAGGAAATCGGTGTTTACGAGATCGAAGCGGGAGTCCCGATCATAAGTGCCGCAGAAGAAGAGAGCATCTGCAGAATCATAGAGAACAGGAAGAAAGCAAGGATTTCAGTTTGGAGCCGTATGAATATAAGTGATGTGAAACGCTCACTTGCCTGTAAGCCGGATATTATCCATATCGGAACCCCGGTATCCTATGTCCAGATCTACAGTAAGCTGAAGAAGAATAAGAGCTGGGTAGTAAAGAACGTATTGGAGTGTGTGGAAGCAGCGAAAAAGCAGAATATTGCCGTAACAGTCGGACTGGAGGATGCCTCAAGATCCGATATCGGTTTCCTCTTAAGTATGATCAAGGAATTAAGAAAGGCCGGTGTGGATGCGATACGTATTGCCGATACGGTGGGGGTGTTAACTCCAAACCGGACGAAGGAGCTGGTAGAGACGATACGGGCAAATACGGATATAAAAATGGAGATGCATGTACATAATGATCTGGGTATGGCTGTTGCAAACTCTATTATCGGTGCAAGGGCAGGAGCAGAATTCATTGACTGCACCCTGCTCGGTATCGGAGAACGGACGGGAAATTGTAACTTTTATGATTTTGTCCATGCGGCAGATTCTATCTTTGAATTTGCCATGAGCAGGAAGCAGATTCGCGAGGTGGAGCAGCAACTGTATCAGGAGCTAAAGGGAGCAATCTGCACTTGACTCCGGCGGGGGCTTCATAAGGCTTAGGAGACATTTCTAATGAAAGAATGGGGTTGACAATAATCCGTGCCTGTCGATATAATGTAGAAAGATAAGGGAGTAGTTAACACAGGGTAATGTGTAATAAAGTCAACATACTGATAGACAACTATCTGGCTTTATATTAAATAATGAGACTTATCTGCAGAGCATACTGCAGATAGGTTTTTTTATGACCTTGAACATACCTCCGGATATTAAGTACATACTATAACAACAGCATAAGGAGAAAACACATGAATTTATTCGAATTACTTATCATCGCAGTCGGCTTATCAATGGATGCCTTCGCTGTAGCGATCTGTAAGGGACTTGCCATGGACAAAATCTGTATCGGAAAAGCAGGTATCGTTGGATTGTATTTTGGAATTTTCCAGGCAGGTATGCCGCTGATCGGTTATTTTCTGGGTGTACAGTTTAAGGACTACATTACCTCCTTCGACCATTGGGTAGCCTTTGCATTATTAGCTATCATAGGCTTTAACATGTTGAAGGAATCCAGAGAAAAAGGCTGTGCGGAATGTGGCTGTAGTTCAGATGTAAATGATTCCTTAGGCTTCAAGCAGATGTCTGTATTAGCTGTTGCAACCAGTATTGATGCGCTGGCGGCCGGCGTATCCTTTGCGTTCCTTGAGGTGGACATAGCCCCGGCGGCTTCCTTTATCGGTGTAATTACCTTCACCCTGTCTGTTATCGGAGTCAAGATCGGTAATGTCTTTGGAGCTAAATTCAAATCCAAGGCGGAGATGGCGGGAGGAATCATATTGATTCTTATGGGCTTAAAGATTTTGCTGGAGCACCTGGGAGTATTATAAACAAGTATTTCGTGAAATCAGCTACGATATAGAGAATATACCTAATTAGATCGAAGATGAAAGCCTTGTGGTAGTCCGATGATGTTCGACAAAGGTCATATAAACGTCAAAAACAAAAAGCACCCTTCCGGTGCGCTTTTTCTATCCTGTTAATTCGTCCGTTTTTTGTCCGTTGACAGTATGTCCTATTATGAATAAGAAAAAGTAAAAAGCCCTACAATCCGGAGATTGTAAGGCTTTCCATAACAGCTCCCCATGGGACTCGAACCCACGACCTACGCATTACGAATGCGTTGCTCTACCGACTGAGCTAGAGAAGCAGATGAAGTTTAATTTTGCTACTCAACTATTCTATTATAAACCCTGTAAAATATCAAGGCTTTTTTGAGATATTTTTCACTGATATTTCACTGAATCGGGGGCTGTCATATTCTCCTCCGATAGGATTATTCCTGCGAAATACTGTAAGAATAAAAGAAGCACCCGGGAAGGAAGCCTTCTATGTCCTCCCGGATGCTTTACGATTCTTCATATATAATTTTACCTTGTCTCACCCAGAAAGCAGAGACCGATGGCTCCGGGACCGGAATGGGATCCAATGCTGGGGCTGACGAAATTAATGATGATTTTCTTATGAGGCAGCTTCTCCCTGATCATATCAGCAAGATAATTCGCATCCTCGATTGCATCTCCGTGGGCAATACAGATCGGATCATCAGTATCCTTATAATTACCCAGCTTTTCTATCATATCGTTGCAGATGGTCATTAAGGATTTCTTCCTGCCCCGGGCTGTGGAGAACGGAACCAGCTTACCTTCCGTATTCAGGTACAGGATTGGCTTTACATTGATCATAGTACCAATAAATGCGGTGGTCTTCGATATTCTGCCGCCGCGATAGAGATGGTTCAAATCATCAACTGTAAATCGTACATTAAACTCCATTTTATGCTCTTCGAGCCATTCAGCAATCTCATCAATGGTCTTACCCTCTTCCTTCAACTGAACTGCCTTCATGACAAATAAACCTTCACCCATCGAGGCATTGAGGGTATCCAGCACAATAATTTTGGCACCGGGATTCTCCTCACAGATTTCAATGGCACCGGTCATGACATTACTGCAGCCGCCACTCAAAGCAGATGAGAAGCTGATATGCAGGATATCTAGGCCAAGATCAACATAATGCTGAAAGGTTCGGCGTATTACCTCCGGATTGCTCGCCATTGTTGTGGGCATAAGTCCGCCCCGCATCTTGTCATAGAACTCCTTCGGGGTGAGGTTAACCTCGTCACCGTATGTAATGCCCTCCAGATCATAATAATGGGGAATGATACCGATATGCTTTTCCTTGACATAATCGTCAAGCAGGTCGGAATTAGAGTCAGCGGTTATTACAAATTCCTTCATGGTCTGTTCCTCCTAAATATTGGCTTCCTATACTATTTTACTAGACTGAGCGCTTTTTAGCAAATATTATTTATTTTTAATTTATTTTTAGTTTATTTATTTTTAATAAATACAGCCGCAAAATACCTTACAAGAAGTGAATCCTGTAATATTTTGCGGCTGTAACAGCTGTAAGAATCGTTAATGCTTCAGTCTCTTCTCAAAGAAGGTCAGCAGCTTATATAAAGCAGTGGCAACAATGCATAGGATGACGATACTCATGATAACCCAATTCAGTTTGAAGACCTGGCTACCGTAGATGATCAGATATCCCAGACCGGCCTTCGCTGCGAGGAATTCACCGATGATGACACCGACGAGGGAGAGGCCAATATTAACCTTCATCAGACGGATGATGGCGGGGATATTGGCAGGAAGGATTACCTTGAACAGAACATCCTTCTTACTGCCGCCCAGGGTATGAATCAATTTGACCTTATCCTCCTCCACGGCATGAAAATCGGAATACAATGTGATAATTGAACTGAAGATGGCTACGGATACCGCGGCCACAATGATAGTTTTCATGTTATTTCCCAGCCATACGATAAATACCGGGGCAAGGGCAGATTTCGGAAGGCTGTTCAGCACGATCAGATAGGGCTCCAATACCTTTGAGACGCTTTGATTCCACCACAGGATGACAGCAATCAGAAGCCCCAGCAAATTAACGAGAGTAAAGCTGATCAGGGTTTCCAGCAAGGTGACACCGATATGATAGAACAGCTGTCCGTTGGTTGACATCTCAATTATGGTTTTTACTACTCGGGAGGGGCTGGAGAAGATGAAGGGGTCTACGATGCCGACATAAGTGGTGATTTCCCATAATGCGATGAAGCTGACCAGTATAACAAGCTGAAAGATCCGGATTTTCCTTCGCAGCAGTAAATGCTTTCTGACATATGCATGCTGAGCAGCGGAAATATTTAGGCCCTCTCCGGAGACTTTTTTACTTTTCCTGCTCATTATGGTTTAACTCCTTCCAGATCTGATTAAAATAATCCTTAAATTCCGGCGCACTTCTGGCTGCAAAGGGGGTGCGGTCAGGTAAGGATAGTTTGATAGGAAAGATTTTCTTAACGGTTCCGGGGCGGGATGAGAGTACAACAACCCGGTCAGCCATACTGATTGCCTCGGAGATGTCATGGGTGATCAGAATAGCGGTTTTCTTCTCCTTTCGTATGATTCCCCAGATGTCATCGGCAACCTCCAGCCTGGTCTGATAATCCAGGGCAGAGAAGGGCTCATCTAATAACAGGATATCCGGCTCCAGCAGCAGAGTTCTGATCAGGGCAGCCCTTTGACGCATTCCACCGGATAATTCGGAGGGATAGGAGTTCTTGAAGGTAATCAGTCCATACGTATTCATCAGCTCATTAATCTGTACATAGCTGTCATCAATTAGTTTGTGCTGGATCTCCATACCAAGGGTAATATTCTTCAGGGTATTACGCCAATCCAATAGATGGTCCTTCTGTAGCATATAACCGATGTTTTTACCGGAGGATTTGATATCCTTGCCGTTAATATATATTGAACCGCTGCTTGGGGTGATTAAGCCTGCAATCAGAGAAAGCAAGGTGGATTTGCCGCAGCCGCTGGGTCCGACAATACCTAAGAATTCACCGTCCTTGACATTAAAAGAAACATCGAATAACGCCGGTGTTTCTCCCTCAAGGCTATGGTAGGAATAACTAATATGATCCAATGTTAATAGAGCGCTCATATTGTTCCTCCTTTTATGCTTATACAGTATTATATGAAGGGTCAAATGATAGGTGACATTGGAGTAAAATGAAACCTACCATAGAATATAAACTGACAGACATGGATGCATTTGTCACCAAATAGATTGAGAATTGATTGACAAAGGATACTAATTTTGCTATTTTATTGGAGTGATAGTTCACTTTCGTAATAATATATATCGACTAATCATTGATTGGAAAACCCACATAAGTTGAAGGAGGCAATCTCATGACTAAACATACAAACAAAAGACGGCAGGAACGGGAACAAGATAAGAAAAGTAAATCACAGGGGTTGGTAAAGCTGTTTCGCGGAATCTTCCGAAGGATAAGAAAATCGGGTATCCGGATACGATTATATGCAGCGTTTGCTATCCCTGTTTTATTGCTGGCGGTATTCGGTATAATAGCTTACAAAAAGACCTCCGAGGCAATCATAATCAATTATGAGCATAGCGCACAGGAGACTCTGAACATGGCCAAGGATAATATCGCCCTGGGCATTGAGTCTGTTACCTCCAAGTCATTTGAAATCATCAATGGTGACACGGTGAAGAAGTACTATAACAAGGCAGATGTGCTGAGCCGGGAAGAAGAAGCTGCTCTTTTTGAAGAGATGATATATGAAATAGAAACAGCCAAGAAAGCAAATCAATATATCTATAATATCCACATCTTTGGAAGTAAAGGAAGCGGTTACTCCACGGGAGGGGATATTTCTCAGGATTTTTATGAGGATTTTCTTAAATCAGAGGAAGGACAAAGGATCGACGGGGCATCAGAGCGTTTTCTATGGAGCAGCAATCACAACTATCTGGATAAGGAATTAGAAAATGTATTCAATGCCTACTCCATGACACTGGTAAGGAAATTGTCAGAGAATAATGGCTTTATTATGGTTGATATGCCGAGCAACCTGATTATCAGGTCCCTTTCGAAGCTTCCGTTCGGAGAGGACAGTATTATCGGTCTAATAGCTCCCGGCGGTAAGGAAACCCTAGTAAACACGGATGAGACGAAGGTGTTCGGGGAGCTTTCCTATTTTAAAGAACTTGACAATACTTTAGAACATAGCGGTTTTTCCATAGAGAACTATCAGAAAGAAAAACATCTCTTTCTGTACAGTAAGATTGGAAGTACAGGAGCTTACCTCTGCGTACTTGTTCCGGAGCATACAATTCTTCAAAAAGCAGATGAAATTAAGCTGTTGATTGTAGTATTTCTTATTCTCGCAGGCATTTTAGCTGCAATAATCAGTGCACTCATTGCCGGTGGTATAGCCAAGGAGATTAAGAAGCTGACGAAGTCCATCGCGCAGGCGTCCAAAGGTGATTTGACAACTGAATTTAGTACAAAAAGAACGGATGAGTTTAAGGCACTGTCCAGCAGCCTTTCCGATATGATGGGAAATATGCGAAGCTTGATCGAGAAGGTAGCATTCGTTGGAACTAAAGTCAGCAGCTCAGCGGATGCCCTATCCCTTACCTCATCGGATATTCTTGATTCCACTAAGAGTATAGCACAGGCAATTGAAGAGATTGGGGAAGGTGTAGTACAGCAGGCATCGGATACGGAGCAGTGCTCCAGCCGGATGTCCGAGCTATCCGACCGAATAAACCATGTATATAGTAATTCCTATGAAATCGAGAAGATTGCTCAGAGTACGAAGACAATCGTTGGGGAAGGTATCACTACAGTGGATGAACTGAATCATAAAGCAAGTGCAACCACCGAGATCACCCATGAGGTTATCCGGGAGATCGAAGAGCTGGAGCTTCAGTCCCGCAGT
>JAEYQV010000029.1 GCA_023409835.1 Bacillota bacterium | reverse complement strand
TCGACCATCACATTGTCTATGGTTGATTGTTTACCGCCTGTGCTGATATCAGTTAAAGTAAGTGTATGCTTTAATGGGTTACCGCTATAGGTAACACTTTGGATATTACATTCGTTAGTCATAATCTTAATATCAGCATTCTGTCCGGAATTCACAAGCAGGTTACCCTGAAAGCCCTCCAGCATAAGCTCCAGCACTTCATCCATTTCACTACTAACGCTGATACTTTCAATTTTTGTCTGATTCATCTGCCGGATGGACAGATTACCCTGGATCGTCATCGTAGTGACACTGGTTCCGTCCGAAATCTCAAACGCTGGTGACACCTTATTCCTACCGGGTTCAGTTTCTGTTGCTCCGACTTCCATATACTTGATCTCACAGTTCTTCGCATATACTGTATATCCGGCATTATTCGCCATCATAAGCTTTCCTCTAACTGTAATGTGATCCAAGATTATGGACGCGTTCCCCACACTGCCGTCAATGGTAATATTCTTATAATAAGCATTTGATAATTCAATCCTGCCATTCGATACATCCCGATTGGACAGAATTTTATTATCGGATATGTCATTCACCGTAACATAAATGCTTCCCTTTTTGCCGCTGCCATCCTTTGCTGCCATGAAAATAGTAGCTTTTCCCGGTGCTATTGCTTTGATTACTCCGGTATCGGACACGGTTGCTATCGTCTCGTTCGAACTTCTGAACACCACCTGTTGGTGTGTTGCATTCTTCGGAAGTACAGTTACCTTAGTCTCATAATAATCTCCTTCGGTCAGACTAAGCTTCTTAACATCCCCGGTAATGGATTTTACCGGTATTCCTACGATTACCGGTATACTTAGCTGCAAGCCGCTGCCATCCACCGTCGATACAACAATATCTGCCTTCCCATTCTTATGTCCGGTAATCACCCCCTGGTCAGTTACCGATACAACCGACTCATCGCTGGTCTTCCATAACAAATCCTTATCAGCGGTTATTCCGGTAGATACATGAATAGAGATTTTCTTCGTCTTTTGCTTTGCGATTGTAAAGCAGCCGAAATAATTAGGATTTGACACATATAGTTCATTGACCGGCATGCTATCATTACCATTACTTTCTGCAAAAGCCTGCATGGGTGTGAACAGAATCGTAAGGATAATCAAGCATGCCAATACACTCTTCCATCTTGTCATGGGACTATTTCCTCCTTCTTATCATCAACATTGATAGTATCCGTTCTGTAACAATATAATTGTTCTACACTAAGCTATTCACTTTAATTATAACCCATATATTGGATATCGCAATTGGATAATTATTACTATCCCGATTTTCACAAAATAAGGTACATTTTATTTGATGGAGGGAGAGAGTTTTGTTTACAAAAAAAATGCAGAGATTTAATCTCTGCATTTCTATTGAGCAGCGCGTAGGGGAATCGAACCCCTGTTTCCGCCGTGAGAGGGCGGCGTCTTAACCGCTTGACCAACGCGCCATGTCTTAAGGACAATATTTATAATATACTATACTGAAGAAAAAAGCAAGTACTTTTTTTAAAAATTTGCTGAATTGTTAAACCAATTAAAACATTTTCTAATTATCTACTGTTTTTAGGTATAAGTAACAAAAATCCCCGGAAAACCCGTATAATTCGAGGGCTCAGCTGCCAATTTCAGTAATATCCGGAACAACAGTCGTATCTACCCGTGATATATCGATCAAGGAGATTTGAAATATCAAGAATCGATAAGACTGTTATAATCGGATGATTATTCTGTTCCGGACTATTTACATCAATGGCCCTCTTGAAGCCACCAATAAAATATATGATCGCTATTACCTTAAGCAAGCAGCCGTACCGCTCCTACAGAAAATCCAGCAACGACATCTGGTTGGATAAAGGCAGGTCACCCAAGAGTCCCAGCCTCGCCATATTATCTACCACCGTGGAGCTCACCCTGCAACGGATCTTGAAATCATCCCTGGAGAGGAATGTACCCTGCTTTGCTGCTTCTACCACACCGTCAGCCGCTTTATCGCCGAGACCGTCAATCGTACTTAAGGAAGGCATCAGCTTGTCATCAATGATCTGGAAATGGTGGGCCTTCGCTGTGAAGATATCAATCGGCAGGAAGGTAAAGCCCCGGGCATACATCTCCTGAACAATTCGCATATCCTTATAGGTATCCTGCTCCTTATTGGTCAGTGTGTTCATTCTCTTCTTGTAATCAGCCATATTGAGCTCAAGGCGGTCCTTGCCAAGACACATCAGCTCATAATTGAAGGCAGAGGCACGGATGGAGAAGTAAGCCGCATAATACGCCAGCGGATAATACACCTTAAAAAATGCAATACGATAAGCCATCATAACATAAGCTGCCGCGTGGGCCTTCGGGAACATATACTTAATCTGCTTACAGGAGCGGATATACCATTCCGGTACTCCGGCAGTCAGCATCGCCTGCTCCCATTCCGGAGTCAGACCCTTGCCCTTACGGACGCTCTCCATGATCTTAAAGGACAGTCCGGCCTCCACGCCGGTCTGTATCAGATAGATCATGATATCGTCACGGGTACAGATAGCCGTGGACAGGGTACAGGTTCCCTCCTTTATCAGGGTCTGGGCATTATTCAGCCATACATCGGTACCATGGGACAGACCGGAGATACGTACCAGATCGGAAAAGGATTTTGGCTGTGCCTCCTTAACCATCTGCATAACGAAATCGGTACCGAACTCGGGAATCCCAAGGCAACCAAGGTCACACCCATCCAGCTGCTTCGGAGATACTCCCAAGGCACTGGTATCATGGAACAGGGACATAACCTTCGGATCGTCCAGATGAATCATCTTCGCATCCAGTCCGGTCAGATCCTCCAGCATACGGATCATCGTCGGATCATCATGACCGAGGATATCCAGCTTAAGTAGGTTGTGGTCAATGGAATGGTAATCAAAGTGAGTCGTTGTGGTATTTGTGTTCATATCATTTGCCGGACGCTGTACCGGAGTAAAGGAATAGATATTCTCTCCATGGGGAAGAACAACGATACCTCCCGGATGCTGACCGGTTGTCCGTCGGACTCCGACACAGCCCCCGACTATGCGGTCGATCTCCACTGTACGCTTATGTATTCCTCGTTCCTCATAATAATTCTTCACATAACCATAGGCAGTCTTATCTGCCAGGGTGCCGATAGTACCTGCACGGAAGGTATGTCCTTTGCCGAACAGCACCTCCGTATAATCATGGGCCTTGCTCTGATATTCTCCGGAGAAGTTTAAGTCGATATCCGGCTCCTTATCACCATAGAAGCCCAGGAAGGTCTCGAAGGGAATATCATGGCCATCCTTCATCAAGGGCTTTCCACAGACCGGGCAGTCCTTGTCCGGCATATCGCAGCCGGATCTTCCGGCAAAGCTCTTCACCTGCTCTGATTCGAAATCGGAATAATGACATTCCGTACAATAATAATGGGGCGTCAGCGGATTAACTTCCGTGATACCTGCCATCGTAGCCACGAAGGAGGAGCCGACGGAGCCTCGGGAGCCTACGAGATAACCATCCTCGTTGGACTTCCATACCAGCTTCTGTGCGATAATATACATAACGGCAAAGCCATTATTGATAATGGATTTCAGCTCATGCTCCAACCGTGCTTCCACCGGCTGAGGAAGTACCTCTCCATACATCGAATGAGCCTTCTCATAACAGATACTTCTAAGGTTCTCCTCTGAATTCGGCAGGACCGGAGGACATTTGTCCGGTCGCACCGGCGAGATCTTCTCAATTCGGTCTGCAATCAGGTTGGTATTGGTTATGACAACCTCCTCCGCCTTCTCCCTGCCTAAATAGGAGAATTCCTCCAGCATCTCCTCCGTAGTTCTAAAATACAGGGGTGGCTGTTGGTCCGCATCCTTAAAGCCCTTTCCGGCCAGGATGATCCTTCGGTACACCTCATCCTCCGGATCGAGGAAATGCACATCACAGGTGGCAACTACCGGTTTATTATATTCCTCCCCGAGAGCTACGATCTTCTTATTAATCTCAATTAAATCCTCTTTGGAATTAATATCCCTATCATCGCTGCGTTCACTTCGGATCAGAAATTCATTATTGCCCAGAGGCTGGATCTCCAGATAATCATAAAAATTCACTAATCTGGCAATCTGCTCATGGGACTGGTTGCCCAGGATCGCACGGTAAATCTCTCCCGCTTCACAAGCGGAACCGAGCACAATTCCTTCCCTGCATTCCAGCAGCAGACTCTTCGGGATCTTCGGACGTTTATTAAAATACTCGATATGGGAAAGGGATACCATCTTATAGAGGTTGACCCTGCCCACATCATTCTGTGCCAACAGGATGGCATGGTAAGCCGGAAGCTTCCGGATTGCTTCCGCTGAGAGCTTTCCGAGCTTATCTATCTCATCTACATTGTTGATATTTTTCTCCCTTAGCATCTCCGACAGCTTCACAAAGATCTCTGCCGTTGCTCCGGCATCATCTACCGCCCGGTGATGGTTCTCCAGGGAGATATCCAGTGCCTTTGCCACAATATTTAGCTTATACCTGCTTAAGTCAGGCAGTAGGATTCTTGCTAAGCCGACCGTATCAACAACCGTAACATCAAGCGTTATTCCTAAACGCTCTGCATTCTTCTGTAGGAACCCCACATCAAAGGATGCATTATGGGCAACCAGACTGCAGCCCTCACAGAAGTGAAGGAATTCCGGGAGCACCGTCTCTATCTTCGGAGCATCAATTACCATATCGTCCCGGATGCCGGTCAACTGTTCTATCTCATAGGGAATTGGTACCTCGGGATTGATAAAGGTACTGTACTTGTCCGTAATCTGACCACGGATGACCTTAACCGCACCGATTTCGATGATTCTGTCCTTACTCTGGCTAAAGCCCGTGGTCTCGATATCAAAAACCACAAAGCTGTCCTCTAAGCTCTGTCCCTTCCCGTTCGTAACCACTTCCTTAAGATCGTCCACCAGGTATGCCTCCATACCATAGATGACCTTAAAGTTCTTCGCTCTCTTCTGTTCCTCTTCATCCGCATAATCCTTGGGATTTAGGGCATGACTTGCATCGGGGAAGGATTGGACGACACCGTGATCCGTAACCGCAACCGCGGAATGGCCCCATTTGAAGGCTCGTTTTACCAGCTTCTTCACATCAACCACAGAATCCATATCACTCATCTGTGTATGGGCATGAAGCTCCACTCTCTTCCTCGGAGCCAGATCGGACCGTGACGTGGTAAAATCATTGATTGTCTTGATGCCTGCGACAGAACCGATCGTAATATCCCGTTCATAGGTATCCATCTGTGCGATCCCCTTCAGCATAAAGAAGGAGCCTTCCTTGAGAACGCCGGTGATATCCTCCATTTCGATTGTCTTGGCATAGAGCTTCACCTTAATGGAATCTGTAAAATCCGTCAGTACAAAGGTAAAGATACTCTTCTCATTCCCGATGGTCCTGGAATCCGGCTTTAGCAGCTTACCGCGGATAACAACTTCCCCGATCTCACCGATGATATCACAGATTTGCACCACATTGCCTTCAAAATTCCTGCCGTATACGACGGATGGATCGCTCGGAAGCTTACGATAGCTTCCTTTTCCTTTCTCATAGGCGCTCTTTCCTTTACCGGTATTACCCTTAAAGGCTGCCGCTGCAGGCTTAGACTGTTCTGCCTGCTTAGGCTTCTCCGGCTTCAGGCTTCCGGACATATTGTCCATTGCCTTTGCGGCTGCCGTCTCCGGCTGATATTCCTTCTCCTGCCGTTTGGAGCCATCCCCATAGTTATGCTGCGAGGCCTCCGGACTATCCTCGGAGCTGTAAGCCCGGTCAGAACCGTTCTGTGAAGCCTTCTCTCCACCGAAGTCCTGACTGCACAGCATGTCCGGCTTCTTTGTTTGCTTCGGCTCAACATATTCAATACTCACAAGGACGTTATATTGGAAGCGTTCCCGGAACAGAGTTTCCAGGAAGTCGCGCAATACAGGCATTTTCTCCTTCGTAATACAGCTGTCGGTAACCTTAAGCCGGAGCTTCGTATCTTCTATCGTGACCTCGGCATTGGATAAAAGGTGATAGCTTACAATACTATCCTCCGCAAGCTCGGCCAGAATGCTGTCCTTGTAAATCGGATACAGCTTCTCCAGGTTATACTGGGCCGACAGGGTATATTGTGGCTTAAGTTTGGCATGATTGCCGGTATGTACAAAGAGCTGCCGATTTAACAGCTGCTCCATCTTCTTAATGCCCGGCCAGTTAATCAGGCGGCCGGTCTGAAAGTAGATATCAATATTCTTATTTTCCCTGGAGGCAACAACCTTCACGACCTCTGCTTCCTCGTAAAGCTTCTTTAGCTCTCCATCTGCTGTTAATTGATCAAATGCCTCAAAGAATAACATAACATATTCCCCTATCCTAAACCTGCTTATACAGGCTTTCGTATTAGCGGTTGGCTGCCACAGGCAGACAATCCGGTTTGTACATAGCTTCTATTGTGTAATAATCGATAACGTTAACTAGCTTCGTTCTGCCATAAGCAGTGAAACCTATTCTCTATAAATCAACGTAAGCCTTGTTGACAAGGCTTACGTTGTAATAACTTAAGATGCTCTGCGCCATCCTAAATTCTATTTCTTCCAGTTTATTAATTCATCCCTTAGAACAGTCAACAGCTCAGACTCCGGAACCTTGCGGATGATCTCACCCTTCTTAATCAGGAGTCCTTCTCCCTTGCCACCTGCAATACCGATATCCGCTTCCCTGGCTTCTCCGGGACCGTTTACAGCACAGCCCATAACTGCCACCTTGATATTAAGATCAATATCGGATACCAGCTCCTCCACCTCTGTGGCCAGCTTAATCAGGTCAATCTGGGTTCTTCCGCAGGTCGGGCAGGATACGACTTCGATACCGCCGGACCTTAATCCCAGAGTTTTTAACACGAGCTTGGCGGATTTAATCTCCTCTACGGGATCACCGGTCAGGGATACACGGATCGTGTCACCGATTCCCTGATACAGGATCACTCCGAGGCCAAGGGCTGATTTGATATTACCGGCATTTACCGTACCGGCCTCCGTAATTCCCACATGGAGCGGATAATCGGTCTGTTTGGCAATCAGCTCATGGGCTTTGATACACATCAGGACATCCGAGGACTTGATACTGATGACCATCCGGTCATACCCCATATCCTCGATCCGCTTCACCTTATCCAGTGCACTCTCCACAAGGCCTTCTGCTGTCACACGGCCATATTTTGCGATAATCTCCTTCTCCAGGGAACCGCTGTTCACACCGACACGAATCGGAATCGCCCGCTCCTTCGCAACCTCCACGACTGCCCTAAGCTTCTCATCGCTCCCGATGTTCCCCGGGTTAATCCTTATCTTATCCGCACCATTTTCCATGGCGGCAATCGCCAGCCGGTAATCAAAATGAATATCGGCTACCAGCGGAATCGTAATATTCTTCTTAATCTCTGCCAGGGCTGCGGCTGCTTCCAGGCTCGGAACGGCACATCGGATGATATCGCAGCCTGCTATGGTCAGCCGCTCAATCTGCTCAACGGTTGCCTTCACATCCTCCGTCCTGGTATTCGTCATGGACTGAATCAGCACCGGGTTACCGCCGCCGATTACTCTATTCCCTATCTTTATAACCTTCGTATGCTCTCGATACATCTAATCTCTTCCTTCTATTGTGACTAAAGCCTATCCGGTCAGCTCCTTTATGCTTTCCGGTGTGGTTAACAGCTGTTGCCTTTCCACAGGCTTACCCGATGCTTTCTATCGTCTGCTTACCGGCAGGACGGATAGTCTGCTATCCCTGTTATACTATTTTACAAAGATATTTCGAATATCATTGTACAAAACAAACACCATCAATACCATCAAAAGCGCCATACCTACGAAATGTACAATCGCTTCCTTCTCCTTCGGAACCGGCTTTCCCCGCACTGCCTCAATCAGCAGGAATACCAGTCTTCCGCCATCCAGTGCCGGAAGCGGGAGCAGATTAATTACTCCCAGGTTGGTGCTGATCAGGATGCAGAAGCTTGCAAGATTCAGAAGTACTACACGAATGCCCTCGCTTTTTGATTCTGAAACTATCTCACCTACGGCATTTACGATACCAACCGGTCCGGATATTTCCTTCGGACTGGCCTTGCCTGTTACAATGTAAACCACACTGTCAAGGGTATAACGAACGTAGAATTTCAGATTATAAAAGCTGTTTTTAACTGTTTCCCAGGCAGATACCTTAGTACTCATATAATTATACTCTAAACCAGGATCATAGTAAGTAACCTTCTCCGGTGTAACCGTAAGCTCCTTAAGCTCTCCCCCATGCTCTATGGTAAGTGTAACGGGCTGATTGGACAGCGGATTGGCCTCAAAATACTGATACAGATCCTTTCCTGTGACAATATCCGTATCATTAACCCGGACAATGATATCAC
>JAEYQV010000069.1 GCA_023409835.1 Bacillota bacterium | reverse complement strand
AAGATGGTAAAAAGCTGGTATATCAGGACGAGGATAATAACATCTATTACAAGATCGGAGATAAGGATGAAGAGAAGCTTGACAGTGATGCTGAGCTTTCGTATATCTCCGAAGATTTCAATAAAATCTATTACATGAAGGCGAATACTCTTTATCTATCAACCGATGGAGGAGAAGGGGAGAAGCTGATATCCGACATTGACATGTTGCTGAAGATTTATGATACCGGTGAGATTTACTATATGAAGACATCGGATACGGAGCTCTCCCTATCTGACTTTGTTAATGATGATCTGCTTTCTTCCGATTCGGTACTTGTTGAACCGATACAGCCGGTATATCCGTATTATGAAGAGTGTCGTCCATCTACACCGGAACCGATTGAACCGGATTACAGCGATTATTATGATGAAAACTATTGGTATGATTGGGATGCATACTATGCTGATTACGATATTTACACCCAGGAGATGAATACCTACAATACCGAGTGGGACAGATTATATCGGGAAGCTCTGGAGCAATACGACAATGAATACACCAAATATGAAGCTGCTTATATGGAATATGGATTAAAAGCCACTCGGGATGAGCTCAGAAGTTCGCTTGCTCAGAATACGCTTAGTGTCTCCAGCAGTACGCTCTACCTTTATCAGAATGGGAAAACGACGTCTGTTTCGGATCAGTTCTTGGATTATTCCATCCTGGCAGAGAAGATACCGGCGATAGTATATCAGATACTCAATAAAACCGAAATCACTAAAATAAACATGTCAGAGGTAACCTCCGTTGATGATGTCAATTACTTTGCCCGGGAGGCAGTTGACTCTTCTGCCCAGACTTATGTTGCGATTGGTTCCGTATCCACTGAAATAAAGCAGACAAAGGGAGAGAATTACATGTTCAATCCTTCCGGTACAGCACTTTATTTCATTGATAATTATGATGATGGCAACGGATACGGTGATCTGTACGAAGCAAAAATCACCGATACTAAGGTCGACGCTCCCGTACTTTATGACAAAGAGGTTTTATTATACTATATCTTTGAAGAAAGCGATTCGCTGTATTATTTTAAGGGAAGACAGGAAAATAGCACCGCTGACCTTTATCTGAATAAGAAGAGAGTCGATGATGATGTATTAATGAATTATTTTTCTCCGATATACTCTGAGGGTAAGGATATTCTTTATTATATATCGGATTATGACGACATAGCAGAAACCGGTACCCTTAAGCTGTATGATGGATCCAAGCCAGTTAAGATATCCGATAAGGTTCATGATTATTATGTATCGAATGAGAAAAGTATTGTTTATCTTAAGGACTATAAGACAGGGAGTTCCTATGGAGATATGTATCTGAATAATGGCTCCGGTAAAGAGAAGAGGATAGATAAGAAGGTTAGTTTAATAGTCCCGATATATGGGTATTAAATATACTTTTTTGCTCAGACATCAATATATGAATTACGAGACCTCCGTTGGGAGGATATATCGAAGGGACTGCTGTGGCTACAGCAGTCCCTTCCTACGATATATGATAATTGAACGATGTTCGTTTTCTTTTAGTATATTCCGGTAAGCTTACCGCTTTAAACGGTATACAAAAAGGCAGAGGCCATTCGGAGGCTATGTAGATAGCTTATGACGTTTCATCCTCTTTTCATAAAGTAACTGCAGGAGGAGAATGATAAGTGCTGATGTAATCAACACAAAAGCAATAAGTCCATAGGCGGAGGTAATTCCGAAGAGATCAACCAGATAACCACCCGCAATATTACCAAGGATGCTTCCGATTCCGGTCTGCATAATCGCTAATAGGCTCTGGCCCTGGGACTGCTTTCCCTGTCTTACGTTATTATTGATATAGACCGCACAGCTAAAATAGATTGTCATATAGGTGAAGCCATGAAGCAGCTGGGCAAGTACGATTATGGGTAAGCTCCCCATGGTCACCAGAAAAATCCTTAGGCTGAGTATAATGCAGGAAGCAAATAGAATTTTTAACGAACCGAATTTCTTAATCAGCTTATTGATAATCAGCAGTGCAGGTACTTCTGATAAAGCGGATATACAGTTCAGCCACCCGAGAGTACTCTGACCATAACCTAGATCCAGCAGATAAACACCTAAGAAGCCCCAATAGAAGCTGAAGCCGATCTGGCTGATGAGTGCAAAGGCAAATACAAAGAGAATCATCTTTGTGTTGAATATACTAAGAATGCCTTTTACCCCGACAGATGGATCCTGAGAAGCCTTAGTGAGCTTTTCTTCCTTTTTAGCATTCTGATCTCCCGGCAGTCTCAACACGAAGACTAATAATGCCGTATAGCCCAAAAAGCCCAGGAAAAACAGGGAATTCGGCCGCACTCTTAATATCCATCCGGTGATGGTAACCATAAATGCATAACCTATGGTGCCACCCATCCGGATCCTGGCAAAATCAAAATGATATTTTCCGGCCTCCCGGATAGTGATGGCATCACTTAAAGGAAGGATGGCGGTAGAAAACAGGGATACCAGGGCAGTCGCAATAAAATAGGTCGTAAAGGTATTTCCGAGATAATAGCTGAAGATGGTAAGAGCACTGCCAAGCACCACCAGAGCCAGAAAGAATTTTCTTTTGTTCAAACGGTCACTGAACATAGCCCAAAGAGGCTGGATCAGAATAGATGCAACAGGAGAGATTGTCAATAGAATTCCAATCTCAACAGAATTAATACCTTTGGTGGCATAGAAGGTGCTTAAAAAGGGTATGTATAATGCAAAACATATATTAACAAAAGCATTGACAAGTAACAGGTTAAATCCGATTGCATGGACGGATTGCTTCTTCATGTGGTTAACTACTCCTTGGAATCAGAACGTATGTGTTTCAATGGTATCCATATTATATATCAGATGGCAGGCGGCGGTCAAACAATATATCATTGTAAGGGAATGCAAATTAAAGTAGAAAGGATTAAAGTATTAAAGTAGAAAAGTGAAAATATCTTGACATTCGTCAGGATTATCACATATAATACCAATATCAAACCTATGATGTGGAGATCAAACCGTAATGAGCACCTACAGAGAGCAGGCAGTGCTGAGAACCTGCGGAGAGCTGTACGGCAAATGGACCATGGAGGGCAAGGTGAACGGAAGGTACGAGACCAAGTAGCTGAGACGTAGTTGGCGTTAACAACAGAGAATGTGTTGGCATTTTCGAGAAAGAGGATTTAGAAGTCTGTTATCAGACGAAATAAATCAATTAAGGTGGCACCGCAGATCATATCTGTCCTTAAATTTTAAGGGCAGATTTTTTATTTATAGGACATTGCGTTCTATTATTAATATTTGATCCGGTCAATAAAAGGCCGGACGGTATTCCGGAGCTGCCAAAGTCAACTCATACTCAATGGCGAAATATTAATTTTATTTCATCATTAGGAGGAAAGAATTATGAAAAAGTTATTTGCATTCGTCATCACTGCAATTATGGTGCTTGGGAGCTTTACTGCCTGCTCCGGCAGCAAAGCTTCTCAGACAGAGTTAGCCTCTACGGGGGATAAGGACGCAGCCTCTCAGTCTGTACCATCCCCCGGGAAGACTTCTATCGCCGATACTACATCAAAACCCTTTAGAATCGGTATTGTACAGCATGTGGATCACCCTTCCCTGAATCAGATTCGTGAGACTATCATCTCCGAGCTGGCTGCGCTTGGCTACGGAGAAGATAAGGTGGTCATCGATTACCAGAATGCGAATGGTGATACTTCCCTGTTACCGACTATTCTCCAGAGTATGATCAGCAACAATGTGGATATGCTGATACCGATTGCTACACCGACCGCGCAGGCTGCTATGGCTGCAACAACCACGATTCCAATCGTATTTTCCGCAGTCAGTAACCCGGTGGAAGCAGGACTTGTTACCTCCTTCGATGCAACTACCGGCAATATAACCGGTGTATCCAACTCTATTGCAATTGAAGATATTTTTGCACTTGCTCAGCAGCTGACACCGAAGGTAAAGACCTTCGGCTTCGTATATAACAGCAGTGAGATTAACTCCGCAACCGGTATCGAAAGAGCAAAAGCCTACTGTGATGGAAACGGAATTGCGTATAAGGAAGTTACGATTACCGGAACTGCAGATTTACAGCAGGCAGCTTCCTCCCTGGTAGGAGAAGTAGATGCCTTCTTCACACCGAATGACAATACGGTAGCTTCTGCAATGCCTACTTACCTTCAGGTGGCAATGGATGCAAACCTGCCAATCTACGTCGGTGCTGACTCCATGGTGAAGGACGGCGGTCTTGCAACCGTAGGAATTGACTATACGGTTCTTGGTAAACAGACTGCAGCGATGGCAATCCGAATCATGAATGGTGAGAAAATATCGGATAATCCGGTGGAGCAGATTGCTGAATATGCTAAGATGATCAACCAGAAGTCCGCTGACCAGTTAAGCATAACTGTACCGGAGGAGATAAAGGACGAATTCGTAATATTAGGGGAATGAATATTTCGTAACGTATCAGGAATGAATCTATTCAAAGATAAAATCATAGTATAAATGAATTAGTATTTTATAATGCCTGGTGGCCGAACGGCTGCCTGGCATTATGAATATATCGGAAAGGAGTTGCTTCTATGGCGGCTATTTTAAGCGCAATACAGCTTGGATTATTATATTCAGTTATGGCAATGGGAATCTACACGACCTTCCGTATTCTCAATGTACCTGATTTAACGGTGGATGGTAGCTTTGTGCTCGGTATGGCTGTCTCGGCAGTCCTGACCATAAGCGGACATCCCTGTCTCGCATTACTGGCAGCAGTAGCTGTCGGTGCGATGGCTGGTATAACGACCGGACTTCTTCAAACAAAGGTCGGAATTCATCCGATCTTATCGGGAATTTTGGTTATGACCGGTTTATATACGGTGAACCTTGCTACAATGGGTGGGAAATCCAATTTGTCTGTCGCGGGGAAAGAAACCCTGTTTACGAAGTTGGACCGCTTTGTAAAGGAAGGGATGTACCGGATCAGTGTCCTGTTACGAGGAGGAGATGCTACTATCACCGGAGACAAGAAGGAGGAGCTGCTTGACAGGCTACAGAAGTTTAACGCAGTTTACGGGATCGGAAAGCTCATTCTTGCACTGCTGATGTGCTTGCTTATCTTCCTCATCCTCACAATCCTGTTTAAAACCAAGCTCGGACTTGCCATTCGTGCCACAGGTGATAATGAGGATATGGTTCGTTCCTCCTCCATTAATGCTAATCGGATGAAATGCATCGGTCTCGCCATTGGCAACTCCTGCGTGGCTCTGTCAGGTGCCCTGCTGTCCCAGCATCAGATGTTCTCCGATGTGAATTTCGGAAGCGGGATGGTGGTCATAGGTCTGGCTTCAGTGATTATCGGTGAAACAATCTTCGGGAGACGCTCTGTTACCGTCGGATTCCTATCAGCAACAGCCGGCTCCGTCATCTACCGCATTATCATCTACTTTGCCTTGAAATACAATATGTTCCCGGCTTATGCGCTAAAGCTGGTCTCAGCGGTAATAGTTGCTATAGCACTCTCCATACCTGCTGTTATGGCCGGTATGAAACAGAATAAACGCAGAAGGGAGGCAAAAAGATATGCTGGAACTGAAAAATCTCAGTAAAACCTTCTTTCCCGGAACCGTGAATGAGAAGAAAGCCCTGAAGAACCTGAACCTTAAGCTTACAGCAGGTGATTTTGTGACCATCATCGGCTCGAACGGAGCCGGTAAATCCACACTGTTCAATGCCATTGGAGGCTCCTTCTATATAGACAGCGGTATTATCCTTCTGGACAATAAGAATATTACAGGGCTGCCGGATTATAAGCGCTCCTATGATATCGGACGCCTGATGCAGGATCCGATGAAGGGAACGGCTCCGTCCATGACCATTGAGGAGAATCTGGCATTAGCCTATACCAGAAAGGCAGGGAAAAGCTTCTTTGCATTGAACAAAAAGGATACAGCTCATTTTAGGGAGCTGTTAAGTACCCTGGACCTTGGTCTTGAGGACCGTATGAAGACGAAGGTAGGTCATCTGTCCGGAGGACAGCGGCAGGCAGTAACAATTCTGATGTGTACAATAGCCTCTCCGAAGCTCCTGCTCCTGGATGAGCATACCGCTGCACTGGATCCCGCCACGGCACAGAAAATACTAAAGATTACAACAGATATCGTGGCTTCGGCAAAGATAACGACGATGATGATTACCCATGATATGAAGGCGGCACTTTCCTTAGGCAATCGAACCATTATGATGGATGACGGTGAGATTATTCTTGATATGAAAGGGAGAGAGAGGGAGAGTATGACCGTGGAAGAGCTGCTCACCTATTATTCCAGAGAACGGAAGAAGCAGCTCACCAATGACCGAATGCTGCTGGCGTAAGAGGGGTGGCAATAGAAATACCTCATTTGCCATATTCCCATAATTACGGAAGCGTAAAAAGCTTGCCGGGGCTGTTTATATCCCGGCTGCTCATATCCCAGTTGTTTATATCTCCGCGGCCAGGGCTATGTGTTTGTGGATAACGTGACAGGAATTCTCGAATTGCTGTTGTTCCTCCGGTGTCAGCTTCAGCTCTATGATTTCCTCCAGACCATTGCGTCCGAGGATGGCGGGTACTCCGACATGAAGACCGGTCTGACCGTATTCGCCTTCAAGAAGAGCGGATACCGGCATAATCCGGTGCTCATCATGATAGATTGCCCTGACCATATCGGAAAGCACGGTCCCGATACCGAATTCCGTGGAGCCCTTGCCATTGATCACATCCATACCGATCATACGGGTACGGTGAAGGACATGTTCCGGATCCAGCTTGCCAAAGGTATCAGGCTTCTCCTTCATCAGCTCTGTCAGAGGCTTACCTCCAATCGTAATATGAGAGAAGGGAACCATGCTGGAATCTCCGTGTTCTCCCATGGAGAAGCATTGGATACTCCTTGAATCAACACCGGTTTCCTCCTGAAGTACCCTCTTCAGTCTTGCCGTATCCAGAGCGGTACCGGTTCCAAAAACTCTGTTTTTCGGCCAGCCGGTATGCTTTCTTATATAGTCGGCTATGATATCTGCAGGGTTAGATATTGTGATCAGGATTCCTTCAAAGCCTGAATTCTTCAAGGGTTCTATGATTTCCTTCATTACCCGGATGGAATCTCCCATCGTGTCCAGCCTGGTCTGTCCCGGCTTTCGGGGAACCCCTGCGGCCAGAACAATAATGTCTGCTTCCTTACAGTCCTCATAATTGCCCAGCCTTATCAATGCCGGATGAGGCATGTAGCAGCCTGCATCGGCGATGTCCCAAGCCTGGGCAGCACCCTTGGCCTGATCAATATCGATGAAAATAATTTCCTCTACATCACCTCTTGTAAACAGGCTATATGCGCAATGGGAGCCAACATGACCGGCACCGATAATCACAATTCTCCTCCTGTGATTCATGGTCTAAACCCTCCTTAATGATCTCGTTAATTCTTTCCCAATATTACCACAGTTCATACAATTTAACAATCCTTACAACAGTTTCACATCATCGATTATCATGCTAAATCAAAACACATTTTCGAGGGTATCAATCCTATGCCGATCATCTTTTATACCGGATTCTATGTTGAGCGATTTAAATTGTGTAATTATGATACAATAAAACTTGATTATTTTTCTTAAGTATTATGATAAAGGAGTAATAATATTTAAGGAAGCAATAGACTTTTATGTAATTAACTTCCATAGTGCTTGCAAAAACGCTATGAATGCGATA
>JAEYQV010000139.1 GCA_023409835.1 Bacillota bacterium | reverse complement strand
GCCGGCAGGAATAACCTGATCTTCCATGCTGATGCTTACAGGAGTACCGAGCTGTACATATAAGTCGAAGCTTGCGCCTGCTGCATTTACCTTATATGTCTGCTTATCAGCTAAGTCGTCATATGTGGAAACGGTAACAGTCTTTCCATCTTCAGAAATACTATCAAACTTCCAAACAGGAACGATTGCTGTGTAGGTGTCATTCAGCTTACGCTCAACCTTAACATCATCGATACCATCAACCTTATCCTTAACGGATGAGTCAAAGGTGATCTCCATCTGCTTAGGTGTAACCAGCTTAACGCCCTTAATGGAAACGCCAACGGTAACCTTGGTCTCGTCAGTGTCTAATACTAAAGCAGCGTTAGCAGCCGGATCAGCCTTCCAGGTCTCGTACTTTGCTTTGGACTGGAATGCCATAGCCTTAACTGTATACTCGCCAGCCTTATCAGCTGTGAATACGCCTTTGTCATTGATTGTAGCGCCTTCAGCGGGCTCTACTGTCCATCTGGTAATAGCAGAGGTAACCTTTGTATTACCGGAAACGGTAACGAAGCTTCTGTTGAAATCGTTAGGAACGCCAACAGCTAAAGTGTCTTTCTCGGGCTTGTTAGTAATAGTAAGCTCCTTGATGTTATCCTTAACGATAACGGTTGCTTTTGCTTCGCCAACTTCATCACCAGCTTTATTAGTGATGGTTACTGTGATCTTTGCAGTACCAACGCCAACTGCGGTTGTAACACCGTTCTTCTCGTCAACTACTGCTACATCTTCGTCAGATGACTCCCAAAGGTAGCTCCAGCCCTTACCCTTGGTGCTTGTAATGTTGAAATTGTAGTCTTCTTTGTCTTCTACGCCGACGAATAAATACTTCTTCGTAGAATTAAGCTTAGGTGCAGTTGCAGCAAAAGCTCCGGCAGCCGGAGTAACGAGTGACATAGTCATCGCAGCAGCCATAACGAAGGACAATTTCTTAAAGAAACTCTTCTTCATATTCTTACTTCCTCCTTAAAAAATATGGTTTGGTATTATATTGCGCGTATCCCGAACCTTTTTCACAAGGTCTGTAAACCCCCGTAAATACAGAAAAGGAAACGCAGTAATATAATCATTCCAACAACAAGATGATTATAACAATAAAGGAAAAAAAGGTCAAGTCTTTTTATCTGGTGTATTTGGATTTTTTACCAATTTGACTGGCTTTCCCAACCATTGTAACTATCTCTGCCGGATCGATTATATCGTAGTCAAAATGCTTGTAGGGATAACCCCTTACTCCTCACATTCCCCTTGCAGATCTACTCTGGCAGTCGATGTAGAATAGGATGTGACATCATCTTCCGCCTCTGCTTCTCTGCTCGGTTCCTGTCTCATTGCTTTGACTATGGCTCTATATTGCACCTTGTATGTGTCAAATTTATGTCATGCATTTGTCATAATTAGATTATTTTAAGAATATCCTCCACCACCGACTGCATATCGGAGGTTTTGCACACTCTTTTATGAAGAACTTCAGCAAAATGGATCTCTTCGACTGCCTTCGGTATCGATACCCCCGATATTACAGAGATCCGCTTTGCCTGTTCATAATCATCCTTAGGAATATCGCTTTCTCCGAGGGCCTTCAGGACGCTCTCCCCGAATTTATAAGGGCTGGCTGTGGATACCACAACCGTATTCGCGGAATCCTTTGAGACTTCGGAATATCTGTCATATACACTTACAGCCACTGCCGTATGGGTATCTACCACATATCCGCTTTGCTTAAATTCCTTTAAAATTGCCGCGTCGGTTTCCTCCTGGGTTGCGTAACCGCCGACAAAATCAGTAAGATTCGCTCTCATGCTGTCCGTGATCTCATATTTACCCTTGGAGGATAGTGCCTGCATCAGCTCTGCCGTTTTTACGGAATCATTATCGGCAATATGATAAATGAGCCTCTCCAGATTGCTGGAAACCAGGATATCCATGGAGGGTGACGTTGTCAGCAGAAACTCTCTGTTCTTGTCATACACGCCGGTAGAGAAGAAGTCAAACAGCACCTTATTCTCATTAGAGGCACAGATCAACTTATGAACGGGAAGTCCCATCTGCTTCGCATAATATGCAGCCAGGATGTTACCGAAATTTCCCGTAGGCACGACAAAATTAATCTTCTCTCCCTCTGATATCTGTTTCTTCTTATATAAAGCGGCATAGGAATAGACATAATACACAATCTGAGGCACCAGTCTGCCGATATTGATGGAGTTAGCCGAAGAGAACAGATAACCGGCCTGTCTAAGCTTTGCTGCCAGCTCCTTATTGTTGAACATGGCTTTTACGCCGGTCTGAGCATCGTCGAAGTTCCCCTGGATACCAACGACATACGTATTACTGCCGCGCTGGGTTACCATCTGTTTCTCCTGGACACTGCTGACTCCGTCCTTCGGATAGAAAACAATGATCTTAGTCCCCTCAACATCAGCAAAGCCTGCTAAGGCAGCCTTACCCGTATCTCCCGAGGTAGCTGTAAGAATTACAATCTCGTCCTTCACCTGATTCTTCTTAGCTGCTTTGGTAAGCAGATGCGGCAGAATTGATAACGCCATATCCTTGAAGGCAATGGTAGCACCATGAAACAGCTCGAGATAGTAAGCCTGTCCGGCTTTTTTCAACGGAGCAATCTCCGGTACGTCAAACTTCTCATCATAGGCCTTAGCGATACAATCCTTAAGCTCCTCTTCCGTATAATCCGTGAGAAAAAGCTTCATCACCTCATACGCAAGCTCCCTGTAATCCATAGCAGACAACTCTTCCATGGTCTTGTCAAGAGCAGGCACCCTCTCCGGCACATACAATCCGCCATCCGGCGATAAGCCCTGGAGGATAGCCTGTGTAGCAGTTACCCTGTTATTCCTGTCCCTGGTGCTTTGATACATTAGGCTCATTTCGTTCGATCCCCTTTATTCTGATTTTTAATGGCAAGCAAAATTCTTATCGTAAAATATACCATATGACGGTCTCGGACACAATAGAGATTATAAAAAAATAAGTGAACCGAAAATCGATTCACTTATCGTAATCTCTTCACCTGTTCGGTAAAGCCGGTCTAGCGCCTATTTATTCTTGAAAAAATCATGGCCGCCATGCTTAAAAAGCCATTCCAGGTTGTTATCGAACCATCTGGCATTGCGTTTCTTCGTCCTGCTCCTGGACATAAAATACAGTGCTCCCTCGGAATAATCCTCACCCTCAAGAGCTCTTTTAACCGCTTTCTCCGTCTTATCGGATACCTTCACTTCCCAATATCTCTTATCGGAGATCGGAGAAAACTGATAATCCCCCTCAACCTTCTGGAATATAACGTCCTCTACGGAATCAGGAAATTCATCATCCTTGATACGGTTAAAAATAACGTTTACGATCAGGATTCGTCCTATCATATCCTCGCCGGAGGCCTCCGCCTCCACGATCTTCTCAAGCATTGCTACTTCCTTCTTCGTCAGGGAATAGTCCCCTATTCCGGTATTAGCAGCTCCTCCGAAGCTTTCAATGGCCTCCGTCTCATCGGTAATTTCATCTGCTCCCAGCTCAACCGCCTGATCAGCACCGACTTTATCTATACTCAGCATAAGCTCATGATACTCTGCCGGATCCATGGCGTAGCCTAGGAGCCAGTTGGTATCCTCCGTTCCTTCGGAAACGGTCGTAACGGGCTTCGTTACTTTTGTTTGAAGGGCACTGTAATCATAATCGTTTTCAATGCCATAGGGGTTAATTATTTCTGTTTCACTTGTAATAGGTGTTGTCTCATCAGTATCACTGCTGACCTTTTCTGCCTTTGATACGATCCCGTAGAATACATCGGATCCAACGAACAGTAATGCGGCGGATAAGATATAAGCAGTAACCACGAAAAAGATGCCATGATGGTTCTCATGCATTTTATTCTTTTGAAGAAACGAATTTATTATAGACATAAACCTTTCCTCTGCTTTCTGTAATTTGGTAATTATTGGTAATCTACCTGGTGCTATCCTGCATTATATAGTACGAGTTTTTTTAATGTCAATAACAAAGTATAAATTTCGTTATATGCAACGATTTGTTTTTACCATCATTTTCCTTATGAGGTAATTAGTCACTAACATTCTGCCAATTGAAATTCATTTTTTATCAAATTCATACAAGATAAATTTTAACAAATTATTAATTATATATTAAATATTTTACGCGTGTATTTTCACTTTTATGCATATTCTACGGCAATAGTATGTGTTTGGCTTATTCTGAGTTCCATTCTACCGGAAGAACATGTAACATTAAGTTAATATTTATATTCAAACATTGCGAGCTTTGTCATATTTTGATATAGTTGGTGAAGGAGGTGATGAGAATGGGATACGGAGTATATACCGCCGTGAAGAAGAATGGAAGTATCTATTACAGGGCCTCCATTACATATCGCGGAAAGCATATCAGCCTGGGAAGCTATGAGAAGGAATCTGAAGCCGAAACCGCATATCTGCTGGCAAATGAGATACTTTCTGAAGCCTCTCAAACGACGCTGGAAGGCTACCCTTCCGGATGTATCCTTTCCTTCCATAAATGGACAGTTTTACACAACTTCAGGGATCATAATATTTACTTCAAAAACCCGATATACTTGAAAAAGAATTATTTTATATATTTTCTTGATAAGGATACTCCCTTAAAATTTGACGTAGATGATCTGTTCTATTATGCTAATCATAAGATCCTGCGGCGAGGAGGTCACCTATTCGCTTCCGATTACGGGATGCAGATCAATATCCTGTCCCGTTACGGAATAAAAAACTATGCCGTACCCGGCAGGGACTATTTGTTTTCAAACGGAGATAATACGGATTACCGGTACGCGAATATTAAGATTATTAACCGTTATCATGGGGTTACGAAGACAATGAGAGGGGGCAGCCCGGTCTACCAGGCTAAGATACATATCAACGGTGATTTCCTGATTGGCCGTTACCCTACAGAGTGGGAGGCCGCCATTGCCTATAACAAAGCCGCCCTTCTCCTGCGTGATAAAGGAATTAATAAGAATTTTCCTCAGAATTATATAGAAGGAATGGATGAGATTGCTTACGCCTCCATGTTCCAGCGCATTCGAATCTCCAAGAAAATATCTGAATATTAACAAACAATAGTTTCTCAATATATTAACAAAGTTTTAATTTTTCAAAAAAGACTACCTTTATTTTAGTTTTGTGTTATAATATGGGTATATATTTTTTCTTCTTCCGTTTTCATAGTTTCGCAAATTGAAGCCATCGATAAATCCTAGCAGGTGCTACGGTACATTCGGAATGTACTGACCTGGTCCGGATTACCGGTGGCTCAATTTGTATCCGGAGTATTATGCAGGGTAATTGTAAATACCGTGCCTGTGGCCTCGCTCTCCGCTTTAATCGTTCCTCCATGCATCATTACAATACTATGGGCAATGGCTAAGCCGAGTCCGCTTCCCCCTGTTTCACTGGAACGGGAGGATTCTACACGATAAAAGCGCTGGAATATAAGCTCCAGATCTGACTTTGGAATAATTTCACCGTAATTGGTTATCGATACAACTACACTGTTCTCACCCTTATTCAAGTCGATCAGAATATATTTACCGGACTTTCCGTACTTAATCGCATTACTGATCAGATTTGCAAAGGCTCTTGCCAGGAGGTCACCATCCGCTTTAATGACGACGCTGAAGTGACTGGTCTTAAATTCATACTCCAACTGGTTTTCCGAAAAGCTCGGATAGAACTCATCCAGGAGCTGGTCAATCAGCTTCACCATATCCACCTCCGTATAGGAGGGTTTTACTTCGCCGAAATTAAATTTCGTATAGGTAAACAGGTCTTCGATCAGCTTTTCCAGTCTCTTAGATTTGCTGTAGGCAATCTCGACGTATTTCTTTCTGGTGTCCTCATCCAGCTGTTTAGAGGAAACCAGGTCAAGATAGCCTATGATGGAGGTAAGAGGTGTTCTCAAGTCATGGGCTACGCTCGTAATCAATTCATTCTTCGCGTATTCACTTCGTCGTTCGTTCTCCATAATCATCTTAATATCATCTGCCATCTGGTTCAGCTTGTCCGCGATCAGTGCAAATTCGTCCCCGTTCCTGATCTCAATCCGATTATCCAGGTTGCCCAGGGAAATCTCATTAATTCCCTCCGCAATATCCTTGATGTAGGTAACAAACTTCTTTGTCAGTGCAAGAAAAAAAGTTATGAACAGAATAATACCTACCGCTATGGAAAAAGCAGCAAAGAACATCGTGCCGGCTTTCGACATGGCGAAGGGATTACCATGCAGCAGGTATATACCGACAATGGCTGCTGCCAGGGTAAGCAGAGTATACAGAAGACTTAGCAGACTGTATAAAACAATCTCAAAACGGAAACTCCGAAAAATATTATTGTTCAATTTTATACCCAACTCCCCATACGGTTTTTATGATCTTGCAGTTCTGGGAATCCATCTCAATCTTTTCCCTGATCCTGCGGATATGAACCATTACCGTATTATTTGCCTCATAGATCTTCTCGTTCCAAACCCTCTCAAAGATATCATCCGTGGAGAATACCCTGCCAACATTACTGGCCAGCAGATATAGAATATCAAATTCAATGGGAGTAAGCTTAACCTCTTTACCGTAAGCATTCACCCTGTGGTTCTCCTTATTAATCACCAGATGATCCAGGATTATCTCTTTGTCCTGTTTATCATCATGGGAGCTGGGATTAAATTTGGTGAATCTCCTGAGCTGGGACTTAACCCTGGCTGTCAGCTCCAGAGGATTGAAGGGCTTCGTAACGTAATCATCTGCTCCGGTGCCCAGACCTATGATCTTATCCAGATCCGTTGACCTTGCACTTAGCATAATGATCGGTATCGTGCTGGTTTCCCGGATCTTCTTGCATAAGCTTAATCCGTCCATACCCGGCATCATGATATCTAATATTACAAGCTTAATCTCCTCTGTGTCCAGTATTTGTAAGCCTTCTTTTGCAGAATATGCCTTCCGTACCCTATAGCCTTCACTGACAAGATGGATTTCCACCAGTTCAGCAATTTCCTTATCATCATCGATTACTAGAATCCCGACCTGTTCCATCTTCCATATCCTCCTTCTGTTTCTCTTTTGTCGATATCAAAGGAAAAGACCATCGCTGTAAAGCTCTGATTTAGCTCGGACTTATGCAGTATGGCCTGTTCATCTATGATCTTACGAAATTATATATAGTAAATATATACTATCATATTTATTTCCTGAATTCTTTACTTTTTTCTTATATTTTTACGAGTTTATCCTGACTTGGTAGGGATCCTCATTTACATTTTCCCCGGGTCATGTTACAATACCCTTTGTGAGTAGCACAGATGGTCGCGCCTTTATAGGTGAGGAAAGTCCGGGCTTCACAGGGCAGGGTGCCGGATAACGTCCGGTGGAGGCGACTCCAAGGCTAGTGCAACAGAAATATACCGCCCTGTAAGATGAGCTGACCTGTCAGTTCGTTTTACAAGGTAAGGATGGAAAGGTGGCTTAAGAGACCACCGCTCTGTTGGTAACAGCAGGGGCATATGTAAACCCCACCCGAAGCAAGACCGAACAGAAAGCGATACGGTTGCCCGCCGTGCTTTCGGGTAGGTCGCGTAGCCTAAGCATAAGCTTAGCTGGAGCCGTATGGTAACATGCGGTCAAGATAGATGACCATTCAAGACAGAACCCGGCTTATCGTGCTGCTCATACTCATTAACTCACAAATTTTTGCATTTGTGGGTTTACCCACAAATGTGGGTTTTTTTTCATTTGTGGGTTTTTTTCATTTTTGATTTTTTTCATTTGTGGTTTTTTTGCATTTGTAGGTTTGCCCGCATTTTGCGGGTTTTTTTATACCTTAAAACAGCTGCCACCGACAAATTCCTTCAGGATTGAATTCTTGGGAACGGCCTCGGAGGGTGCCCCGATAAAGTAATCCAGGAATTTCAGTAATCTCTTCGCTTCTACGTATTCCGGACAATTCCGGTCAATCCCAAACAGAATCGGCTCTGCATACTGCTTCAATACCGCCAGCTCATAGATCAGAGCAGAATTGAACATAAAGTCTGCATCCTCCTGGAACGGGAAGATATTCTCTTCTTCTCCCCTTCGTACCGACGGCCACATGGCGATTGTCTGTTTCGCAGATGCTCCTCTCGTCCTTGCATCTCTTACCATTCTCCTGAGCAGTCTGCCATCCGTGGTAGGAATTCGGTTATGCTCGTCAATATTTAACTGGGTTAATGCGCTGATATAGATTTTATATTTACTTTCCCTGGGCAGGGAATAAGACAGGGCATCATTCAACCCATGAATTCCTTCTATTACAAGAATATCCTCCGGCCCGAGCTTCAAGAAATTCCCTTTAAACTCTCTTCTTCCGGAGACGAAATTGAATGCAGGGAGATCAACCGTCTTGCCATTCAATAGATCCGTCATATCCTGGTTAAACTGTTCCAGATCGATTGCCTGGAGACATTCAAAATTATAATTTCCGTTCTCGTCCCTCGGTGTTTTCTCACGATCTACAAAATAATTATCCACAGCAATCGGATGCGGCTTCAGACCATGTGCCTGCAGCTGGATGGAGAGGCGATAGGAAAAGGTGGTTTTCCCCGAAGAGGAAGGACCGGCAATCATAATAAATTTCTTACCGCCTGCTTCCTTGATTCCCTCCGCTATTTTAGCAATCTTCATCTCCTGCAGTGCTTCCTGTACCAGGATAAGATCATTCAGCTTTCCCTTTGCAATAATATCATTCAGGGATCCGACATTCTCAACGTCCATTGTCTTGGCCCAGTCATTAGATTCCTTAAGGGTATAGAAGAGCTTTTTATGAGGGACAAACTGTCCTACCGCAGCCGGAGCCTTCTCATTCGGCAAAATCAATACAAAGCCGGTATCATAGATCGCCAGATCAAAGTATTTGAGCATTCCGGTGCTGGGCGGCATATAACCGTAATAATAATCCTCGAAGCCGTCCAGGTTATAGATATTTGCCTTGGAGACTCTACGGTATTTGAACAGCTTCTCCTTATCAAACATTCTGTAATGCCGGAAAAGCTCTATGGCATCATCCGTTCCGATGCTTCTCTTCATAAATGGGATATCCCGTTTCACAATATCCTGCATCCTGTTCTTCACCGCAGCCAGGCGCTCCTTCGTCAACGGAAGCTTTCCTTCATAATCACAGTAAAGTCCGTCTCCGATCGAATACTGCACGGACACCTGCTCTACGTTTTCTGACCCGAATTCCGCATAGAAGGCCTTCAGCATAATCAAAATCATGCCCCTCATATAGGTTTTATGACCGGCATCCTCCGCTGTCGTAACAAAGCGGATCTGACAGTCCTCAGTGACTGTCTTAAACAGCTCCCTGAGCTTATTATTCATAAATGCCAGTATAATATCTGCCTTATAATCCTTCTGATACTCTGCTGCGATTTCTCTTAAGCTGATATTCCTTGGATATTCCCTGATAACACCGTTAATTTCTACAGATACATTTGTCTTCATAGGTTAATCTCCTTATTATTTATAGTAGCCAAATCCCTGTTCAATCAACTTAATTTCATCCGTAATTTCCTTTTGCCTCAAAATGGATTGTTCCGTAGGAAAGGCGATTAAGGTTTTGTATATACTCTCACACTGCTGCTTCTCATGCTTTAAATATTCCAGCAGCATCGGGTTCCTTTGCTCCAGAAGAAGTCTGCCAAAATAGATATGCTCCTGCTTCGTCAGCTCATAGGGCTTAACGTCCTTTAGCTGCTCCTTTGCCTCCGCCTTGATACAGATGTAATATTTACCGTCGTCCTTCACCATATTCTCTTCCGTAATCATAAAACCCAGCTCTGACAAGGCTTCCCGTACCAGATGGACCTCGGATTGGGGTTGAAGTATCAGTTCCTTAACAGAAATCAATGACTCCGGATACTTCGTGAGAATCTCCAGCATGAGAGCTCCCCCCATGCCTGCAATCAGAATCGTATCCACTTCACCGGTTTGCAGCAGCTGCAGACCGTCGGATTTTCTAACAGCAATCCGTCCGGAAAAACCGTATCTGCTGATATTCTCCTTTGCCCGGTCAATCGGTCCCTGATTAATATCCATAGCAACAATAAACGGAGCTATGTTTCTCTTCGCCAGATATATTGATATGTAAGCATGATCACAACCGATATCCGCCACACGGTTCCCCGGTGTAACCATATCTGCCACAGTCTGTAAACGCTTTGATAACTGCATAATAATTCTCCAAATTTTAATGATTGCAGGTGCCCTTCAAATTCCGTATATCACCTGCTTAAAACAATGTTACCATATTCATGTAGGATTTGCCACAGAATATTCAGGAAAGCCAGAGTGTCTTTCCGCATAAAAACACACATGCTTCCGCTCTGACTTCCCTAAGGACATTCATCCGAATCAGGGTTCTCAAATCACGTTCTGCATGTGTGTTCTCTCATACGATAAGAATTATAGGCTCGAACTTATTATTCCAGATAATCCTTCAGCTTTCTGCTCCTGCTCGGATGCCTCAGCTTACGGAGTGCTTTCGCTTCAATCTGTCGGATTCGCTCTCTGGTTACATTGAATTCCTTTCCTACCTCCTCAAGGGTACGGGCACGGCCGTCATCCAATCCGAACCGCAGGCGCAGAACCTTCTGCTCCCTCTCTGTTAAGGTTCCCAGCACCTCTACCAGCTGCTCCTTGAGCAGGGTAAAGGCAGCGGCATCCGCAGGAACAGGTACATTGTCATCCTGAATGAAATCCCCCAGATGGCTGTCCTCTTCTTCACCGATCGGTGTCTCCAGCGATACCGGCTCCTGAGAAATCTTCTGAATCTCTCTGACACGGTCCACCGGCATATTCATAACCTCGGAAATCTCCTCCGGAGAAGGCTCTCTTCCGAGCTCCTGTAGCAGCTGTCTCTGCACACGGGTTAATTTGTTAATTGTTTCGACCATATGAACAGGAATACGGATAGTTCTGGCCTGGTCAGCGATGGCTCTTGTAATCGCCTGCCGGATCCACCAGGTTGCATAAGTACTGAATTTATATCCCTTACGGTAATCAAATTTCTCAACCGCTTTAATCAGTCCCAGATTTCCCTCCTGGATCAGATCCAGGAATAGCATACCTCTGCCAACATAACGCTTCGCTATGCTGACAACCAGACGAAGGTTTGCTTCGGCCAGCCTCTTCTTCGCATAATCATCCCCGTCTTCCATCTTTCTGGCCAACTCAATCTCTTCATCCGCATTAAGAAGCGGCACTTTACCGATTTCCTTAAGATACATACGGACGGGGTCCTCAATATTAATACCCTCCGGAATCGTTAAATCTATGGGCTCTAAATCTTCATCTTCGTCCAGGATGATATCCTCCTCATCCTCCTCGGAGATTCGTAAAACGTCTACATTATGCTTGTCCAGATAATCATATATTTTCTCGATTCTCTGCGGGTCCAGCTCCATATCCGCAAAAAAATCATTGACCTCCTGAAACTCCAAGACATTCTTCTTCTTTTCGGCAAAGACCAAAAGCTCCTTCAGTCTCTCCGTAAACTTTGCAATATTCTCGTCCATAGATAATCCTTCCTTCTTACACTCTTTTTATATTCTAACCATCATTTGATGAAATATGCAAATCCTGCTAATCGTGAGTATCGTCCCACCTTAAGTCAGCAATCTTGCTACATTTTTCTTAAGCTCTGCCTTCTGCATAAAAATCTTCTGGAGCAGCACCGTATCATTTACTTCAATTGCCTTTATGCTCTGCTTGTCCAGACTGTTTTCCTTCAGCCTTAGAACCGTATCATACAGTGCCTTCTGCATCGCAGCGCCATCCATTTCTCCCCGAATTCCTGCCGAGAACAGCGCAGCCACTTCGGACTGCTCTTCTTTGCTAGTAAAGCAGTTAATGATCTTAGCGGGTATCACGGTATGCTCTTTTTCATATTCCTGAAAGACCAGTCTTGCGACCTCTTCATAGATTCCTTCGGAAAAATCCTCCGGTGTCAGAAGCCCCCTGATCTTATCAAACAGGGAGTTATCCTCAATCAGCCAGGTCAGCATCAGTTTCTGGGATTTAGAAAGCCCATCCTCAGTCCCCTTACGTCTGCCTGTCTCCGTATAGTTCTTCGGCTCACCGGCACCGATAACAAGCTGAGAACCGAATTTGTTAACCAGTCTCCTGAGAAGCTCCACGTCAATCTGGTAGTTTTTTGCCACCGCATCAATGTAGAAATTACGTTCCAATTCCTCTGTAAAGCCCAACAGCTTCTTTGCTGTTTCATGAAAGAACTTCGTCTTCTGTTCCGGGTCGTTCATATCATAACCCTTCTGTAACACCTCTATTTCAAAGAAGAAGCTGCTCCTGGCTTCTGCGATGCGTTTCCGGTATTCCTCCGCACCTAGGGCCTTGATGAATTCATCCGGGTCCTTATAGGGCTTCATGTTGATGACCTTAATCGTAAGTCCCGCTTCCTTAAGAATCGGAATCGCTCTCAATGCCGCCTGTATCCCGGCTTCATCGCTGTCAAAGGTCAATACCACCTCGTTCGTATACCGTTTTAATAGGTTCGCATGAAAGGTAGTAAATGCTGTTCCCAGGGATGCTACGGCATTCGTAAAGCCTGCCTGATGAAGTGCGATCACATCCATATATCCCTCGCAGATCAGTAGAAAAGAGGCTCTTGAGGTTCTGGCAAAATTAAGTCCGTACAGATTCCTGCTCTTATCAAAGATCCTGGTCTCCGGGGAATTCAGATATTTAGGTACTTCCGGTCCCGCCTTGCCCATAATCCTGCCTCCGAATCCGATTACCCTGTGGTTGGCATCCATAATCGGAAAAATGACACGATCCCAAAATTTATCGAAGCCGCCTCTGGTCTCAATGTAGGAGACCAGACCGGTTTGCTTTAAAAAGTCATCCTCGTACCCAAGCTTCTTCAGATATCGATATAAGTCATCACTAATATTATTGGCATACCCCAATCCGAACTGCTTAATCGTATCCTCCATCAGCCCCCGGTTAATAAGATAATCATGGGCCGCTTGTCCTCGTGAGGATTTTAACTGATAATAAAAATACTTCGCTGCTTCCTTATTTACTTCCAGCAGACGCATCTTTAAATCTGCCTGCTTCTTCGCTTCCTCCGAATACTCCTGCTCCGGGAGATTGATTCCCGCTCTTTCCGCCAGGAATTTCAGCGCTTCCACGAAGGTGTAATTCTCGTACTCCATGATGAAGGTAAACACATTGCCCCCAACACCGCAACCAAAGCAATGATACATCTGTTTGGATGCACTCACGGAAAAGGAGGGGGTTTTCTCATTATGGAACGGGCATAGTCCCATATGATTGCTTCCCTTCTTCTGCAGTCTTATGTAGGAGCCGATCACACTGACAATATCGCTTCTGCTCCTGATCTCTTCTACTAGCTCATCCGGGTAAAACATGATGTACACCTCCCACCGATTTTATTGCAGTGTGCTGTCCGGTAACTTCCCGGCTTGGCTGTCAGACAGTACACTAGTATACACTCCAAGCTGATGGGATCATTAGCTCCTTAAATTTGGTGACCGCATAACGGTCCGTCATACCGGCGATATAATCGCAAACCACCTGATAGGGAGGTTCCTTAATCTGCTCCATCCGGATATAAAACTCCTCCGGAAGCTGCTCCAAGTGTTCTATATAATAATGAAATAATTGCTCTAACAACCGTTCTGCCTGTTCCTCCTGGCTCTTAGCCTTCTTATTCAGGTAGACACTCCGGAACATGAATTCCCGCAGCTTCTTCATCGCTGCTTCAATCTCCGGTGACATGATGATATCATTCTTATTCTCGCTATTAGAAACGATATCGTGGATCATCGTATTCAACCGTTCATCCAGGCTATGTCCCAGGATATCCGTATATTCCTTCGGAATATCCTGCTCCCCGATGATCTGACCGCGTATTGCATCATCAATATCATGATTGATATAGGCAATCTTATCACAAAGCCTGACAATCTTCCCCTCCAGGGTGGAAGGGCTGCCTGCCGTCTGATGGTTTCTAATTCCATCCCTGACCTCCCAGGTCAGGTTAAGTCCTTTTCCGCGCTTCTCCAGTAGCTCAACCACACGGATGCTCTGCAGGTGATGTTCAAAGCCGGTCGGACAGATCCGGTTCAAGGCTCTCTCTCCCGCATGACCAAACGGAGTATGTCCTAGATCATGGCCCAGTGCTATCGCTTCCGTCAGATCCTCATTCAGCCTTAAAGCCTTTGCTATGGTTCTGGCAATCTGGGAGACCTCCAGGGTATGAGTCAGTCTGGTCCGGTAATGATCCCCCTCAGGTGCAAGGAATACCTGAGTCTTATCCTTCAGCCTCCGAAACGCCTTAGAATGAATGATTCTGTCCCGGTCCCTTTGATATACCGGTCGGATGTCACAGGGGTCCTCTTCCATATCCCGCCCCTTCGAACAATCAGAAAACGCGGCATAAGGGCTTAAAATCTCATGCTCTCTCTGCTCCTGCTTCTGTCTGATATTCAAACCTTTCTCCATGGCAGCCTCCTCTCATACTATGTCCTTGCATACGACTGTTTCGGTGACTTTTCCTTCCGTTTGATCTTCTTAAATCCTGAGGTTAATATTACATTTTACAATTATTAATATTCATAAGACACCTATACTACTAATATTCTACAAGGACTTCCTATTTCCTTTTTTTATTTTTAATTTTCTATTGGAAACCGAAAAGAACAGGCTACGCCGGCTTCTTCCGGTCCCCGTGACCTTCTGCATTATGTAAGTAAGCATGCAAAGGTTCACTTTACATAAATGCATACAAAATGAAAAAATATAGCGTCACACCTGTCGCGCATAAGATGAGATGATAAATCGTTGCACTTATCACGCATAAAGGAGCTTCACAGACCCCTTCTGCTGCCTGCTCCGGGCTGTAAAACTCCTCATGATTGACTTCTGTTCTTATGTTCCTTCTACTGCTATTTTGGGCACCCACACTTATCGTTATTCGGGGTTCCCGCGCTTACTGCTATTCGATACTCGTACTTATCGCTATTTGGGACATCCGCACTTCGTCTTACCCGCACAGCCGGAGCATCCTCCACAGCAGGATTTACCCGCCCTCAAATCCTTTATCCTCTTATAAATAATAAAGCCGGTATATCCAACAATGATAGCTGCAATAATATATGTTACCATAACAACCCCTCCTTCTTAAGACATGGGTGATTAGCATCTCGCATTTCTATGACTATTTCATATGACGATCTACAGGAACTGGCTTCCGATCTGGAATACCAGAGTGGACATCAACATAGCCACACCAAGCTGGAAGAGAATCGTGAAGATCGTCCATTTCGCTGACCGCATTTCCCGTTGTATGACCCCGATGGTAGCAGCGCAGGGAATATAGAGCAAGCTGAATACCATCAGCGAGTATGCGTTCAAGGCACCAAATCCCATACCGGATAAAATTCCGGTTAAGCTTGACATTCCTTCCGGGGAAGTTATATTCGTAATTCCGAATAATACTGTGAAGCTGGACACCACGACTTCCTTAGCAGCAATACCTGAAATTAGGGCAACAACAATCTGCCACATTCCAAGTCCTGCAGGTACCAGCAGCGGTGACAACCATTTGCCGATTATGGCGCCGAAGCTCTGCGACATGTCTGTGACCATTCCTCCCGGTCCGAAATTTAAGACGAACCAGATAATAACGGATGCAGCAAATATTGTTGTACCGGCCTTGGTCAGATACTCCTTCACCTTCTCCCAGACATAGATGAAAATCGTCCGCATATTCGGAGCCTTGTATTCCGGGAGCTCAATCAGCAGAGTATTGCCGGACTTCTGCTCCGTATTCTTATGCATGACATAGGCAACAAGAATAGCTACAAGGATGCCGATCAGATACATGGAATATGCGGCAAGCATTGCATACTTACCGAAGAACATCTCAGAGAACAGGACATAGATCGGCAATCTTGCACTGCAGGACATGAACGGCGTAACCAGAATTGTCTTTCGTCTATCCTGCATATTCTCCAGGGATCTGGAGGCCATGATCGCAGGTACCGTACAGCCGAAGCCCAGCAGCATCGGAATGAATGCCCTGCCCGAGAGTCCCAGCTTACCCATCAGCCCATCCATAACATAGGCAACCCTGGACATATATCCGCTGTCCTCGAGGAAGGCCAGAGCCAGGAACAGAATGAAGATATTCGGCAGAAAGGTAAGAATTCCTCCGACACCCGCCACAATACCGTCAACGATGAGGGAGGTAAGGAACTCTCCTGCCCCGAAATACTCCATCAGCCTTAATACTCCGTCGGAAAATGCACCAAGACCTATCTCAAAAAAGCTCTTGATAAAGTCACCGACCTGGAAGGTGAACAAAAACACCAGAGCCATGATTCCAAAAAAAATCGGCATACCGAAGACCGAGTGAGTAAGAACGCGGTCAATCTTGTCGGTGGAAGCAGCCCTGGTACTCTTATTTACTACAACCTCTTCCACAATCTCCTCGATAAAATCGTACTTCTGGTTTATAATCTCCTCTTCATAGCTTTGATCCAGCACCTTGCTTAGATCAAGCGGATAACGTCCGAGAACTGTCTTATCCTTCTCCAGTATTTTAATAGAATTCCATCTGAGATTATCCAACTTCCCATACTGCTTCCTCAGAAGATCACTGATCTCATCTATCTTATCTTCGATCATGTCACTGTATACAACCGGATATTCGTTATGATGCTGATGCTTATGGCTGACATTACCCTGTTTCAGGCTGCCATGATGGTGCTCAAGATTATGATCCAGATTGCGGTCCTTATGATGTGCAACGGTATGCATCAGGATATCAAGTCCGGTTTTCTTCCTCGCAGATACAGGAATAACCGGTATTCCAAGCATCTCCGGAAGACGGTGAAGGTCGATCTCCATTCCCCTCTCCTCTACGATATCCATCATATTCAATGCCAGAATTACAGGCTTCCCGAGCTCAATCAGCTGCAGGGTCAGATACAAATTACGCTCCAGACTGGAGGCGTCCACAATATTAATAATAACATCGACATCAGAATGAAGGATGAACTCTCTGGTTAGCCTCTCCTCCATGGTATAGGAGGTCAGACTGTAGATACCCGGCAGATCAACAAGCTTGAACTTCATATCATGATATTTGAAGGCTCCCTCTTTCTTCTCAACCGTTACACCGGGCCAGTTGGCAACCTTAAGATTTGCACCGGTATATGCATTGAACAAAGTGGTTTT
>JAEYQV010000087.1 GCA_023409835.1 Bacillota bacterium | reverse complement strand
AACCAGGTCAGGAAGATGGTGAGAACAATCAATGATGTTAGCAGGAAGGTAATTTTCAGTCTTATGGAGTGCCTCATGCATCCACCTCAAACTTATAACCGAGACCCCAAATCGTCTTAATATAATCGCCCTTATCACCCATCTTGCTTCGTAGCTTCTTAACATGGGTATCTATGGTTCTGGCATCCCCAAAGTAATCATAGTTCCATACATTATTCAGAATTCGTTCCCTGGACAGGGCCACTCCCTTATTTGCAACAAAATAGGTTAACAGCTCAAATTCCTTGAAGCTTAGGTCAATGCTTGTTCCATCTATCTTTACCATATGGGCAGCTTTATCCAGCAGGATTCCTCCTATCTCTATAACCTCTCCATCCGTAGCTACTGTTCTACGCAGTACTGCCTCCACTCTGGCCACCAGAATCTTGGGGCTGAAGGGCTTCGAGATATATTCATCAACCCCGAGATCAAAACCCTGAAGCTCATCCTTCTCATCTGATTTGGCAGTAAGCATGATAATCGGAACCTTGGAATACTGCCTGATTTCCTTACATACCTGCCAGCCATTCATTTTGGGCATCATAACGTCCAGAATAATCAATGATATTTCTTTATCTGCAAAAAATAAATCTACCGCCTGCTCACCGTTCTCAGCTTCAATTACCTCATAATTTTTCCGCACCAAAAAGTCTTTCACAAGCTTACGCATCCTGCTCTCATCATCAACAACTAAAATCTTAAGCTTTTCCATTTGGCACCTCCGCAAATTATTTATTAACCATATTGTAACAGTAAACTATGAAAGAAATGTGAAAATGAAAATTAATCTTCACACCGATAGAACTTCTTCCGATTATTTGTGATACCGTGAGGCTGCATCATGTCAGGTAATGCGAGAATGGAAACCATTTCTCACACCGGAATTACAGGTTCCGTTCCTGTGGATAAATCAACCCCCACTGGCCACGGATCTCATCCAAAAGTCTCATAATAGCAAGAGTATCCTTCAGGGGAAGCAGATCACTTTCCAGCCGTCCTTCCCTTAAGCATATGTTAACCTCTTCTGCCTCATAGACATATCCGTTCACAGCAAAGGGTTCCTTACAGCTTTCCACTAAGTTATTTTCTGTGTCATAGAGGTATGCTTCCTCTGCTGACCAGAACCTTGGAATTACGATCTTCCCCTTATCTCCGAAGATGACGGCATCGGATCCGGATTTTACATTGACTGCAGAACTTAGGTCTGCCATGATTCCGTCGTCATACTTTAGAATCATAACATTTTGTTCATCCACTCCGCTTCTTCCGATGACAGCGCTGCTGATGATATGATCCGGAAGCCTGTCCAACAAATGGACAGCATAAGTTATCGGATAAATACCTACATCTAACAGAGCTCCTCCGGCTAGCTTCGGATTAAAGATACGGCTTTCCGGATCAAATTCATTATCGACGCCAAATGAAGCCCGGACATGCTTAACCTCTCCGATTTTATTCTCCTGAAGCCATTGCTTCACCTTACGGGTGATCGGAAGGAATTTAGTCCACATGGCTTCCATCAGAAACACCTTATGTTCCTGTGCCAGGGATATCAGATACTCGCTTTCCTTTCCATTTAAGGTAAAAGGCTTCTCGCAGAGTACTGCTTTACCGTTTTGAATGCATAAGGCGGTATTTGCTTTATGCTCCGGATGCAGTGTACCTATGTAAACAACATCAATGTCCGGATCTGCCACCAGCTCCTCATAGCTCCCATAGGCTTTTTCAATCTGAAATCTCCCGGCAAATTCCTTTGCCCTAGCAATATCCCTGGCAGCCACTGCGGCTAGCTTAGTATTCTCCATAGAGTTAAGTGCAGTGGCAAAGGTGGCGGATATTCTTCCTGCTCCAATAATACCCCATCTTATGGTCTTCATATCTTTCTCCAATCTTCTACGCTTAGATGGCATGCAATTAATCATCTTACCTTCTCTACCTATATTTTACTATCACTCCAAGGGAAATGCAATTATTATTCCGTTGGAATAGAGTGTCCGCAGGTTGCTTATGGAAAGTAAACCAGGTTCACTGCATAGAGTAAAGAACGGCAGAAAAACCGGACTGTCTGCCAATGGCAGTCAACCGCTAAGAAAAAGCCCGGCCATCTCCGGTAAACACCGGCATCAGGCGGGCTCTGACTTATACCAACCATGCTGACGAGGCGCAATATGTATTCTTAGGATATAACGCCTTTTATACTTTTAAGTCAGCACTAATTTGTATTCATAATTATCTTCAAGGATTTGATACCCAACCTTCTCATAGGCCCGGGTAGAGACCGGATTCTTCCTATCCACAAACAGGGTACAGAATTCATTCCCCTGCTCCAACATCTCCTTGCTCATAAAGTAAATATTTGCAGCAGCATATCCTTTACCGCGATATTCCTCCGGTGTGTACACATAATGAATAGCCACTCCATTGACCAGCTTTCTTGTGGCTGCTGCCATTGTTACAATCTTTTGCTCAGAATCCTCATAAACATGGAGCTTACTCTCTTTAATCAGCCTTGCCGCCTTTTCCAGGGCATTTTCATAATTAATCTCATTGGCCAGAGCCTCCAGCTGAAAGCTGATCATCCAATCAGTCACCAGTTTCACCTCGTCCGCCGTAGCTAATCTGTGCTTTCCTTCTATCGGCTTAATATCATTTACTTCCCGTATTTCCATTATATCCATTCCGAGCTTCTCCATAAAGGTACAGTTCACGCTCTTCTTGTATTGCTCAATGAAGGCAAGACAGATTTCATGCTTCGCGTTAATCCCTGCAATCGGAATATGGTTACCAATCATATAGTCTGCCAATAAAGCGGCTGCCGGACCAATGATATCCTTCCCTTTGTTTTGGGCATATATTTCCAAGTTGTGAGGAGCCACATTACAATAATGGAGTAGTACCTTATCCTCATCCAAAACAACACCGAACCTACACGTCTCACTGGACGGAGTGGTCCGATTCTGATATGCATCATACAGGATGAGCTGGCTTACGGCCTCATTCTCCATCAGGCTGGCTTCATAATCATTAAGATATGCCTGGGCATTTTCATATTCCTTAACTACCATATTGCATCCTTCTTTCTTCATGGTACTGGAAAACTCTATTATTAATTTTCCCTTTCTACCATGTTTTAAACTTCATGCTTACGAAATCTTTAAATCATGATTCATTCCGTATCCTGCAATACGCAATTATACACTTTTCTTCATAAAATTCAATTATAGTTTCTATATA
>JAEYQV010000072.1 GCA_023409835.1 Bacillota bacterium | reverse complement strand
CCGAAGCTGTAGAATTCCTTATCCAAAAGCTTGGGAAGCAGCGCACTGGAGGCCGGGTTGCGGAAGGCTTCCGCACTTGATATTATAATGGTACAGGCCAGCAGAATCCATTGATTTAAGTGCCCTGACAGATACGTAGTCGCAACGATTCCGACACATATACCGCGGATCACGTCCGTTACGATCATGATCCTCTTCTTATTCTTGCCCTCCACGATCGCTCCTGCAAAGGGCTGCAGGAATATGGTCGGTACCCGGTTAACCCCATAAATAATTGCTGACCATGCAGCACTCTGGGTAATCAGATATACCAGCCAGGTAAAAGCGATACTGTCTATCGAATCTCCAAACCGATTAATCATGGCTGCGAGGACAGTCTTCATGTATTCCTTCTGTTTTAAGATCTCCCGATATCCAAGCTTATTTTCCTCCATACAAAATTCTCCTTCGATACATTATATTAGATACAAATCTAATATAATGTATCATATATGTCAATATACATATTAGATAAATTTCTATGTTGTGTTTTATGCGTATCTAACTAAATGAAGATCCTGCATCTTATCCATAATTATTCTTTAACAATGACTGTCCTTTATGCTCCCGCTTTTCATACCTCCCGTCATATGACCTCAGGTATACTGCTGCCACTTTCCAATTACCGTCCGAACGGTAAGTCAGTGTTCCAGCTTCTAAGCTAACCTCGCAATCGGCATCGGAGTACACCTCCTGTATTTCGAAGGGAGCTCCCCCCGGGATTGTAATCTCTTCTGTTCCCATCTCTCCTTGCCCTGATCATTATTGTATTTATAATACCAAAATTTACAAAATGTTTAAAGTTAAATGTGCGGATTTCGAAGCAATCTTATTCAAATAAAAACATGCTCCTCTTTATAGTTAACAGTTATTATTAACTGTCCTCAATAAAGGGAGCATATTATGCTGGATGCGCTTATTACGTAATTTATATGGAGCTGATGATATGATTACCCTCAACCATAGTTTATTTCAACGGTAAGATAACCGTCATGGTCGTTCCTACCCCTACCTCACTATCACATAGGATTGTTCCGTTTAACAGTTCAACAATCCTCTTTACTATGGACAGACCCAATCCATTCCCATGCTTTTTGTGGGATTCTTCACACTGATAGAATTTATCATATATTTTATTTAACTGATCCTTTGATATTCCAATGCCTTCATCCCGTAGGACAAATCGAAGGGAATTGTCCTCCACCTTTGCGGTAATCCAGATAGTACTATGCTGTGGTGAGTATTTTATGGCATTATCAATAAGATTGGTCCACAATTGGAAGAGCAGGTCATAATCACTTACAATACTGCATTCTGCCAGCTGAAGCTCAAAATGATTATCCCTGTCGGGCCATTTCTCTACCAGCAGAATAATGCAACGCCGTATCAGTTCATCCACCCGGACCTCCTGATTCTTGTTGACAATATTCTGATGCTCCAGTCTGGACATATGAAGCATGCTTTCACTCATACGGGATAGTCGTTGTGATTCCTGATAGATATAAGAAAGGTATTCCTTCTGTTCCTGTTCACTAAGGCCCCCGTCCAGCAGCATCTCCGAGAAGCCTGTAATCGCTGCAACCGGGGTTTTGATTTCATGGGATACATTACTCATAAAATCCTTTCTCATATAGTCCATTCCATATAATTCCCGTGTCATTTTGTTGAAATTGTCTGCCATTACCGTAATTTCATCGGGATATGAGGCCTTCTGCTGCTTTCTATGCTTATTCTGATAGGATAATTGTACGGTAAAATCGCCGTCAGCTACTCTTTGAACTCCTTTGCTGATGTCAATAATGGGGTTCGTTACATAGGAAGCGGAATGCCAAAGTGCAACACCACCCAATACCATGGTTATGGCGCAGGTGATGAGACACATAAGCAGGGCTGCCGTGCCCGTAATCGGACCGGTATAGAAGTAAGAAAAACCCACAAACACTATGATATATGCGATAACACAAGAGGCACAAAGGATAATAATCGATGCAAAGGCCAGCTTGAATCGTAAGGATATTCTGTTCTTTCTTATTCTCTTAGCCATTAGTTCACGAATCCTTTCCTTTATAGCTTTGCTTTATACCCCAGACCACGTATCGTCATTATCTCAAAATCGGCACAATGCTCAAATTTCCTTCGAAGCTTCTTAATATGGGAGTCTATCGTCCGGTCATCCACCTCTGTATCCATCCCCCATATCTCATCCATAAGCTCCTGTCTTGTAAATATCTTACCCGGATTACTCAATAGCTTAAATAGCAGGTAGAATTCCTTTGGTGGCATTTCGAAATTGTCCTCATTGATCTTCACTGTCAGAGAATTATAATCCAGAAGAGTATTACCGAATGCCAGCTTTTTCTCGTTTGCAATCTGTGCCCTTCTTAGCAATGCCTTCACCCGAAGCACCAATTCTCTCATGCTGATCGGCTTAATCATATAGTCATCCGTTCCGGCACGGAAGCCCTTTTCCATATCCTCAATTTGATTTTTCGCTGTTATCATCAGGATCGGAAGCGTATACGCCGCATCACGAAGCTCTCTGGTCAATTGATATCCGTCCATATTCGGCATCATAATATCGCTTATAATCAAATCAATATGCTCCTTATCCAGCAGCTCCAAAGCCTGTTCTCCGTCAAAGGACGCAAATACACGATAGGACTCCTGCTTAAGCTTTGCACATATCATCTTATTCAGTATCTCATCATCTTCAACCACAAGAATGGAGAACATGCTATCACCTGCCTTTAAGTTTAGCTATTTACTACCTTCTTCAATTCGGCCTGTTCCAAACGATATACAGCATCCACCAGGTCTAATACTCTTTCATCATGGGTTACCATAATGGCTGCCTTATTATGCTTCTTGACTTCCTTCCTAATTAACTCCACTACCTGCCTGCCCCGAATACCATCTAAGCTAGCCGTCGGTTCATCCGCCAGAATAACATCCGGATTATTCATAAACGCTCTTGCAATGGCAACGCGCTGTTTTTCACCGCCGGACATCTTGGCGGGATATTTATCAGAACAGCTTGATAATCCGAGATCCTCCAGCATGTCATCCGCCTTCATGACGGGTTTACCCTTTCTTTTGTTCATATCAGCCACAAAGGTAAGCTGCTCCTTCGCCGTCAGGTAAGGAAGCAGGTGATGGCTCTGAAAGATAAATCCAATCTTCTCCCTGCGAATTTTAACGAGCTTCTTGTTCTGTTTCCTTAAAAGCTTGGAGCCCCCTACTACGACACTGCCATCCGTGGGAGAAAGCAGGGCACCGGCTATGGACAGGAATGTGCTTTTCCCGGAGCCGGAGGGGCCGATAATTGCGATGAATTCACCGGGCTTTACCTCCAGGGAAATATTTTTTAGTATAAGGTTTTCCTGATCCCCATCCTGATATGATTTTGATATATTACTTAACTGCAATGCATATTCATTTTTCATTATTCATTACCTCCTATTATAACAATTGGATCAACTTTTGCAACTTTTCTTACCGATACTAAGCTGGTAAGTAATGAGATTAAGACAAAAACAACGGAGATCAGGATTACCATCGGTACCTTAAGAAAGAACGGCATGCTGCTCGGGAGCATGGCTGCCATACCAATCGTAAGAAGGTTCCCGATTGCCACACCGATAATCGCCAGCAGAAGAACCTGACTCGTAATATATCTTGTAAGCTCTGACATCTTCATTCCCACTGCCTTTAGAACGCCAAACTGCTTTTGCTTCTGTATCGTAATTACATAGAAGAATACACCTAGAACCGCTGCGGAGATGATCACCAGAACCCAAAGTATCATTTTAATTGTTAGCTGCTCGGCAGCATATCCCGGAAGATTATTCACAATGGTTGCTTTATCAACAACCTCTAATCCCTTAATATTAATATTTTCAATATCAGAGCCTTGCACCGCGATGGCATTATACCTTTCCACGTAGGATGAATTCACCTCTCTGTTGAGTGCGGTAAAGGTATCGTTGCTGATAAAGCCCACCGGTGAGTGTCCATATATCTCATCCTTTGTAAAGCCTGCTACCGTTAATGGAAGCCCGGTTACGGAATCCACAACAACATCGCCGATGGCGATATTCTGTTCCTTAAAGGAATCATCCAGTACAATGAGATACTCCGCCAGAGCCCCTGTGATTGCATTTCCTTCGGTTATGTCCGGGGAAAGGAAGCTCTTCGGATCAACAGAAAAATATGTTACATCCAGTTTCTTATCCTCCGCTAAGGTATTCAGATTTGATCTTTTTATATTCAGACCTGTTACATTGTCCTTGGTTTGGGAAGCTACCTGCTCCAGTACTTCTGCTTCAACATTGGATATGGAAATTAATTTCTCTGCATCTGTACTGATGACAAAATACTCTGCATCTGTCTTTTCAACCGAAGCACTAATTGCCCACCCCAGTCCATTGGCCAGACCTGATAAGAATACAACCATAAATATCAGCAGAATCAGTATACTCTCTATTAGTAAATACTTTGATACGCTATGCTTTACTTCTTTCCATGCTAATTTCATAACCTTACCTCTTTCCTTTTCTAATTATCATGAATGTGTTGCCACATTTTCTTCCATATATTAAATTGTTATCACTGCTTCTATAAGCATTCTGTTCTCTTTATTACAGCTGTAATGTTCATCGATGTGACTACTATATAACCGGTATGTGACCTGAATATGACCAAAACTGAATCTTAAGAAGGATTAACGGCTATTATTCATCCGTAAAAAAAGCAGCAGCACCGGTTTTAGTGCTGCTGTTACTTACTGTGTTTCTCTTTCATCGCTTTCATACCATAATCTCATGAATCAATCCATCGGTTTCTACTCGCATAAGCAATTACCTGTGATCTGTTTTCCAGGTGCAGGTATTCCATTATCTTTCCCATATGATATTTAATTGTTCGTTCCTTAAGCCCCAAGACTTCCCCGACTTCCTTATAGTGCTTACCCTCTGCTACCATTTCAAGAATTTCAAGCTGCCGATCTGTCAGTAATGTCCGCTCCTGTATATCGGTATTTGCCGGAAGGGCTTTCGCCTCCCTGGTGCCGGATATCTTAAGCTCATGAATGATCTTCGTCGCTAAATCCGCTGAGATCGTTGCCTCATTACGATAAACCTGTTCAATAATATTGATCAGCTCCTTCGCATCCGTGTTCTTAAGTAAATATCCGGAGGCTCCGTATTTCATCGCATCGAATAAGTCCTCATCCTCCTCCGAGGTAGTTAGCATAATAATCTTAATCTCCGGCAGTTCCGCCTTAATTAGCTTTAATGCCTCCAATCCGGTGCATTCCGGCATTCTGATATCCATAAGTATAATCTCCGGATTAAGTATACGGGCCTTAATCAAAGCCTCTCTGCCGCTTTTCGCTTTCCCCTCCACCTGAATACCATTTGTCTCCAGAAGATATTGCAGCCCCTCCATGAATAGGAGATGATCATCCACCAGCATCAGCTTAATCTTCATTTTGAAGCCCTCCTTGCATTAATGGTACCGATAGCATAACCTGTGTACCTTTTCCTATTTCAGAATGTATCTGTAGCTGACCGCCGACTAAGCGGGCTCTTTCCTGAAGAATATTCATTCCAAAGCCTCCTGTACCGCTCTCCGGATCAGTTAACTCAAAGCCCTTCCCGTTATCTGCAATAGAGACCATCAGCTGTTGCTCCGCCCTCTGTAATGTAAGCTGCACCCTGGTAGCCTTCGCGTGCTTTCTGATATTATTCAAGGCTTCTTTTATTATATTCATCAGATGAATCCTTAAGTAGGGGTTTATATTATCCGCCGATATCTCACCGTAATACTCCAGCTCAATCGGAATTCCGGTTTGGTATTCGAAGGAGTTTATAGACTTTTTTAATTCCTCGAAAAAAACCTGTTGTTGATTTACCGAGGTTCTAATCTCCCGAATGTATTCCCGGATCTCAGAGTGAGCCTCCTGCGATACCTTAATTAATCGCTCCAATTTATCGGACACCATATCTATTCCGGCATTGTTAAGCTCCTGGATGATTCCCTGTGACTGCATGCTGATAAAGCCCAATAGCTGTCCCAGATTATCATGGAGGTCTCTTGCCAGCTGTTCCTTCACCTCCATACCTGCCAGTGTCTTCTGTTGCTTTAGATATTCCTGCTGTACCCGCTTCTTCTCTGTAACCTCATAAGCAACAGCAATTTTTCCGATAAGGGTTCCTTTCTTATCCCTTAATGGCGTAATCAGCACCTCATAAATATCTGTTTTATCCGGTTGCATTACAACAATGTCAAAATTGTCGATCTTCTTCCTATAGGCCTCCAATAGCTTCGGTATGTTTCCGCACACCTCTTCGATATCTTTATCATAAAATCGGGAGGCTGTTAACCCTGCTATCCTCATAAATGCCGGATTCATATCGATTACCTTATCTGCCAGATCCAGTACCATAACCCCTAGATTCATTGTCTCAATTACAGTATTCCTTGCCACGGGTATCAGCTCAAAAAGCTTATACCGAAAAATAGCCCACATCGTGATAATTCCTGCCGGGCCAAAGAATACCGGGGTAATATCAACTTTAAATGGGCTTAAGCCAAATACATAGATCATGTTCGGTATGATAATTAAGCTGGAGCCAATCAGTAGAATTACTGTTTGCTTGTAGTAGATTGATTTGTTAATAAACAATGCCCGGATCAACAGGACGACCGCTGTCATATTTAAAGCATAGGAATAGGCTGCATGAATATAAAAGGCTATCCCATAGCTTTTCGATAGGACGGGGAACGGACCACTAGCGTCCAGACTCACGTCATAGCGGATTAACCCATGATAACCGTTCGTCCAAACCAGCAGAAGGATAATGGTAGGAAGCACCGCCATCCATAGTAATCTCTTATTCTTAATATATCTGTCATATCCGGTAAAATCCATACAGAGTGCTGCGAGCATAAGCGGTGAATAGCAATAAGCAAGATATTGCACATTGCCCCAGAATAGCTTCTCCTGCAGGGACATCCCCAGCATTTCAAATGCATTCGGCAGCGACCAAAGCGTTAATGCTAACATACTGGCAACAAAATAGTAAGCTCTCTTAGACCTTCTCTGGCCGATTAATACAATGACGCCCAGAAATAAGGTTATTACAGCTGAGACAAATAATAATCCGATATAAGCAACATATTGATAGCTCATTTTAGACTCCGTTTCAATCGGGGCCAATAGATACAGAATAATACATAATTCCCTTTTCCTTTACAATTATATTACCCTTATTTCGCCTATTAGACAAGTATTTTCCTGTATTTTTCGTCCCCCTGATCCATTTCCTATGCCTTTTCATTATACTTCAGAACATTTGCTCTTCTTATAGGTCTTGTGTAATATCATACAAAAAGCATGGGAATATCAGAGATACTTATTATTTCTTTCCATTTCAATTATCATTGCCATGCATAGATACAGTGAATTTTGAAAGACTAAACTTATGCTATTATAAGGGAGTGATGTCATGAGCAAACAGGCGAACCAGAAATACCGAAAGGAAAAGGAGAAGGTACATCTTAATAAGGCCGGTATCGATGTTACAGCCTCTTCTTCCGATAAAGACAAATTAATCAAGGATAAGCTTCACATGGAATACAATTCTCCAGCCAATCGTACTGACGAATAAGAACGGTTTGATGCTATTGTAGTAAGGAACTGCATCAGCGGATTACCTGCCTTTGGCCGCAAACCGCTTATCTAAAAAACAGGTGCCTCACCCTATTGGGCCTGGCACCTGTTTTTTCTTAAGCTATTAATTTTGTAATAACTATAATACCCACTGTTCTATTGCATAGGCAACTCCATCTTCATCATTGGTACGGGTTACAGCCTTTGCGATTTTCTTAATTTCCTCCAGACCATTACCCATGGCGACTCCGAATCCGGCGGCCTTTATCATGCTATAATCATTATCACTGTCTCCGCATGCCATGATTTGATCCTGCTTAATCCCCAGCTGTTCTGCCAGAGCTAGTAGCCCATTTCCTTTATTTCCACCCTTTTTATTTAGCTCAAGGTTTCTTTCCAGGGAGCTGCTGACTTCCACAAAGGGGATCTGCTCCAGCTCATATTTTGCTGTTAAGCGTTTCTGAAAATCATTAAACAATAAATTCATCTTAGCTGATTTTGCATTCTCCTGAATCAGCATCTGACGGATATTATAGGCCTCTTTTCTGGTACTTCTCATTAGTAAGATACGCTCCTGGGACTGACCATACTCTGCCAGTCTCAGAAAAGTCTGCTGTTCCATGTATAGTTCTCCGTCAATGGCACAGTCACACAACGCATCATATTTTTGAATATAATTCCAAAGATATAAGGCTTCTTCCCTACTAAAATTGCACTGATAAATGATATCTTTTGTACGGATGTTAGCTACAACTGCACCATTCAAAGTTAATGCATATTGAATATAGGGAAGCTTTTTTATTTGATCCGGTATTCCGTCTGCCGATCGCCCGGTAGACGGAACGATGATAACCCCTTTCTCTGCTGCTTTCTGCAGCAGCTCCAATGTATGCGGCGTAATCTTCTTCTTGCTATTAAGCAAGGTTCCATCCAGATCTAAAGCAATTAATTGAATTCCCATCTCACTATTCCTTTACTTCTACAGAGCTACTAAGTAACGGCCCACCTCAGCTGCAAATCTGGCTGCAGCATCCTTCAGATCATCAGGCATGAAATCATTGATCTTGATTTCATATACAAAGTCACCTTCATACCCAATCTCCTTCAGAGCCTTCATTACTCCTTCCCATTGGATGGTTCCTAAGTACGGAAGAAGATGTTCATCTGTGCTGCCATGGTTATCATCCACATGTAATGCCTTAAGACGTTTTCCCATTTCCTTAATCGGACGAACCGAATCATTATAGATTCTGTGTCCATGTCCGATATCCCAGCATGCACCTACCATGGGGTTATCAAAGGAATCTATCAGGTGCTTTAACTCAGACACGGTAGAGCCGAATCTTCTCCGATTATCTCTATCTGACATGTTTTCAAAGGCTATACCGACATTTTCTTTCATAGCCAGCTCAATAACCTCATCAAACACCTCATGATTGCTGGAAATATCGTCCTCAATACTGTATTCAGAGCTCTCAAAAGTCGTTACCGGATGCATAACCGCCCATTTTACGCCCATCATTCCACTGATTATGATGGATCGGCGTGTCATTTCATTAAAATAAGCCTCTTCCTCCACTTTCTTAAAATGAGGGTATTTGGTTGGGCGATACGGTGGATGGGATTGGCTGAATTCGATACCCAGCTTCTCCGCTTCATTTCGTATCTTGTCCGCTTTGATCATCCAGTCGTCTCCGTTAAACTCCGTTTTCCCGGACAGCATAGCGCACATATTTAAATCCAAAACATGAAATCCGGCTTCCTTACAGCGGCGCATAGATTCTATATAATTAATATGCTCATCCTTCCCCCGCTGGTCACGAAACAGACTTGTCATTGTTGCTAATCTCATAATTGTCTCCTGATGCTTAATACACCTCTGTCTTAGTTTGCACTAATGTAGTCATTCAGCTTCTGTGTTGCTCCTGCATCAATATTAGCAATTGTAGTGCTGATGTCCTGAGCACCGTCACTCATTCTGATAATCTCATCCTGAATTAAGTTATCCGTATCTGTAAAGGAAGGAATCCAGGGCTCGGTGTAATCTGTATAACCTGCAGAATTAGTAAGAATTGTATTAATAATATCGTACTGAGGATACTGAGCAACTAATGCTTTAACGCCGTCGCTTTCCAATGCTTTCATATTCATCGGATAGTAACCTGTATTCATAAACCAGTCTGCAGATACCTCAGGGGTAGCAAGGTATTTAACGAAATCCCAAGTAGCAAGGAGGGAGTTTTCATTCGCTCTGTCAAACATATATAATGCAGAACCGCCAATACCGGTTGCTGAAGTACAGCTATCATTTACTTTTACAATTTCAGAAACGCCAAGGTGCATAGATCCATTGCCTTCTGTCTGAGCCAGTATGTTAGTAAGAGAAGAGGAGGATGCGAACATCATGGAATAGTATCCTGATAAGAAGCTTGAATTCGGACCAGCATCTGTATACTCAACACCACCGGTAGCCAGTACCTTGTTCCATTCTGTCAGAATAGTCTCTAAAGATCCGTCCTTTGTCATGGTGATTTGATCCGGTATACCTGTTCTACCATTATCCTGGTTAAACATTGCATGGCCTTCTCCAAGTGACGGAACCCAGGTTCCTAAGATGAAGAAACGCAGCTTAGTTCCAAGACCATAACGTTCAATTTTATTGCCGTTTCTAACGGTTAACTTATCTACTGCAGCTGCAAGCTCTTCAAGGGTTTTCGGAGGATTTTCCGGATCCAGTCCTGCTTCTGCAAAATGATCCTTGTTGTAATAGAGCATAATGGAAGAGGTAGAGAACGGCACACCCAACAAACCACCGTTATAGGTGCAATATGCAGCGGAAGCGGCATTGAATGATGCTGTGTCAATTCCCTCAGGATCTTTGTCAATCAGATTCTGTACACTATAGAGATATTTAGAATCCTTTACATCAAAAATACCCTTAGAGCTTAACTGAACGATATCAGGTAAATTCTCTACATCATCGGACTGAATAGATGCCGCTAATTTCGTAGAGAAATCTTCATAGGATCCCTGGTAAATAGGATTAACGGTAACACCGATTTCTGCTCCCGGTCCTGCATTGTAATTATCAACAATACTTTTTAATACAGCTTCCTTTTCACCGGAAATTGAATGCCAAAAGGTAACCTCTGTGGGCTCTGTAGGTACTAAGCTGTCGCTTACCACAGTATCCGTTTTTTCATCCTTGTTCTCGGCTACCTGTCCCTCTGTGTTAGTTTTCTGCCCATCTGTGGCAGGTTTACTTTCTTCTGATTTTCCGCATCCAATAAAGGAAGTGGCAATCATGGAAACAACTAACAGTAATGACAATTGCTTTTTAAATTTTCTCATAAGTTAACTCTCCTTTTTTATTTTGTCATCACCTGCTGCAGCAAGTGTATGATATTCTTAACCCTTCACGGAACCGCTGGAGATTCCATGAACAATATTACGTTGGCTGATACCAAAGAGAATAATCATCGGAATCAGGATAACACCAACGGCTGCAAATATATGGCCCTTTGCTGCCGAATCCGAGCTGGACAGCATGGTAATACCAACCTGTACGGTTCGCATATGCTCCTTATTTGTGACAAGCAACGGCCACAGATATGTATTCCAAACACTGATAAAGGATGATAAACCAAGGGCTGTGATAACCGGTTTAGAAACAGGAATACAGATATTGGAATAAAACTGAAGATCATTACAGCCATCGATAAATGCTGCTTCACGCAAGGAGCCGGATATCGTAAGGAAGTTCTGACGAAACATAAATACTTGGGTTGCTGATACGAAATATACACAGACAACACCCAGATAAGTATCCAGAAGCCCAAATTTACTAACGGTTAAATAGTTTGAAATCAATAAAGCCTCTGACGGGATCATCATTGTTCCAACGATGGCGAAAAACAAAAAGTTTTTAAATCTAAATTTAAAAAACGCAAATGCATAGGATGCTAACGTAGATAGTATTAATCGTACTGCCGTTGCAACGATAGCAATAATAAAGGAGTTAATCATGTAGCGTACGATTAATGTATCTGTTAATACATGAACGAAATTATCCAGATTAAGAAATGACTCCGGAAGGATTTTCGGTGGATAGGAGTCAAAATTCACATTGTCCTTAAAGCCTGCAAATATTGCATATATTAATGGAAAGGCAATGATCAAACCTAATAATATACTTAGTATTGATGAAAAGTAATACTTAAACTTTTTCCAAAAACGTTTGCCTGACATTAGTCGTACTTCACCCCTTTCTTTTCATACATAAAGTTCAGCAGAAGGAACACAAAGGTAATGATGAAGGAACATATACTTGCAGTTGAACCAAGCGTATAGTTACCTGCCCGGAAGCCTGCTGTGTATACATAATAAATCATCGTGGATGTCGATGATAATGGTCCACCCTTAGTCAAAATCATTACCGGTCCCGTCATGGTTAATCCTCTTATCATCTGTGTACAGAAGACAAAGAATAAGGTCGGTGATACGCTGGGTAATACAATTGTAAAAACCTTTCTCCAATAACCGGCTCCTTCTAAGCTCGCTGCCTCCAATAATTCTGCCGGCACATTACGTACCGCTGCAAGTAGCAGCATAAAGTTAAAGCCTATACCTGACCATAGTGTTACGAGTGCAATCGCCGGTAGTGCCCAGGTCTTATTATTCAGCCAATCAATTACCGTCATATTGTTGTAAAATCCGACTTGATCCAGTAAGTAATTGAAGATACCCACCCTACGATGCATCAGCTGTTCAAATATCAAACAGGTTGCCGACATTGATACTGCCATGGGCAATGCATAACAGGTTTGATAAAACCTCGTCAAAAACTTAGGACGGTTCGCTATTAATGCTAATAAAAAAGGAAGTAAAACCGCAAATGGTACAAACATTAAAACAAATTTTAAACTGATCACAATTGCTGCTTGGAAATCTTTCCGCTGTACGATATCAATGTAGTTACTAAATCCGACAAATTTTGTGATTTGTCCCTTAGCATTCACCTTAGACAAACTAAATATAAAGGTCTTAATAAAGGGATAATAGGAAAAGGCAACTGTAAAAATTAAGATCGGAAGTATGAACAAATACGGCTTTAAGACTTTAACCAGCTTCTTTTTCGGGGGGTGCGTATTAAGGCTAAGTACATTAGCCGTTGCCTGACTATTATTACTACGCATGTATGTACTCCTTTCAAGAACATGAAGCTATTGCTAGATGCAACTACTGCTATATTTTACTATATTTTAATTATTTGGAGCGTTCCACTTTTGTTATTATACCGATTATTTCTTGAGTTGTCAACTAGGTTTCCATACTTTTTCGTCAATATGTGCAATTACCAAATCATAGCAACATACTTTTTTGTATATTACTTCTATTTAAATGAAAACAAAATAATTATATTTAATCTTATTGACATCATTCATAGAAAACTATATAATTCAATTAATTGGAGCGTTTTAAAATAATATTAAGGAGGAAGCTATGGCTGTAACCATTTTTGATGTGGCTAAAGAAGCCGGGGTTTCTAAAAGCACTGTATCTCTTGTAATAAATAACTCCAGTCGTATCAAGCTTGAAACTCAATATAAGGTAAAGCAGGCAATTGAGAAATTGGGTTATACTCCCAACCTGGCCGCTCGCGAGCTTACTACCAGTCGCACACATACCTTAGGATTAGTTTTTATGACATCGAATCAACGGGAAAAGCCCTATGGCTTTTCATCCGTTTGTGAGACCCTGCTATATGATACCAGTAACGGGATTTATTCCGGCTTAAAAAACACGAATTACTCCCTATTGGTAGAACGATTTTCCGACGCAGGGAACAGTGACATACCCGATTTAGTGAAAAGCGGCCGCTTAGATGGCGTATTCTTAATCGGTGGATTATTCTCAACAAACTTTGTGGAAACCTTAAAGAAGCACAAAATTCCACTGGTTATTATCGGACGACATTACGAAGGCTATGACTCTATTTCGGTTGATGTTGAAGCTGTGGGATACTTAGGTGCTAAGTACCTATTAGAAAGCGGTCATAAGAAGCTTGCATTTATCAATGGACCCGAAAGAGGTCAAAACTCTCAGCAAAAATTAAGCGGAGTTCATCGAGCTTTCCAGGAGCAAAATCTTGATTTATCAATGCTGCAGACGGTACATTCCGGATATTCCGGTCAAAACGGTTATGACGGAATGAAGTATCTATGGGAAAAGGGCTATCGACCTGATGCGGTTTTCGGAGCAAGCGACGGCATTACCTCCGGTATACTTCGCTTCCTCTATGAACAGTCCATCCGAGTTCCCGATGATATATCCGTACTTGGCTATGAGGATTCTATTTTGTCGGAGTATTCCTCGCCTGCCCTTACCGTAATTGATGCCAACAAAGAAATTTTAGGAAAAGAGGCTTGTTCCGTTTTAATTAACCGGATTAATAAGCCACGCTCAAAGGTGGTCAATTTGGATATTACCCCCTCGTTAATTATTCGTAACTCTGTTAAGAGCAGATAATTCATTTATTATCTGTCTCTAACAGCTTTACATAGATATGTATTAGTTTAATTATTTTTTGGAACGTTCCACACCGTTTTTAAAATAACTAAGCTTTGAAAGGAATATTAAAATGACTTCACAAAAACTAAAGTACGATGTCGCAGTCGTTGGTGGCGGACCAGCCGGTCTTGCTGCTGCCCTCGCTTCAGCAAGGCATGGTGCAAAGGTTATTATCCTTGAACGTAATGATTATCTGGGAGGTAATGCTGTTACCGGTTTACCGCTCCTTGGATTTTTAGATAAGCAAGGACGACAGGTAGTCGGAGGAATCGCCCAGGAAATGGTTGATTCTTTAGCAGAGATCGGCATGAGCGCCGGACATAATCGTTGCCCCCTACATAATTCCGTTACGGTATTGCACCCGGAATATTTTAAGATGATTGCCATGGAGAAATGCCAGGAAGCAGGTATAGACTTGCTGCTCCATTGCGAATTGATTGATGTCGAGGTTGTCAATCGAAAAATAACTCAGGTTACAGTCATGGGAAAAGGAATGAAAATCAGCATTGAAGCCTCTGTCTTTATTGACGGAAGCGGCGATGGTGATGCTGCCTTCTTAGCTGGCTGCAGCTATGAAAAGGGCCAGAAGGAAACCGGTCTGATGCAGCCCCCTACTCTCATGTTTTCCATATGCGGCTTTAATGAAGATGAATTTTTTGCGTATCTGGAACAGCATCCGGAGGACTTACAGCCCGCTGAATCCATGCAGGTTTCCAAGGGCTATGATGTTCCTTACTTTAAAAGTCATCGCAGCTATGTCTTCCTGGGCTTACGCAGCCTGCTGAATGATCTTAGGGAGAAAGGCATTAACCCCTTAAGCCGTGATACCTTAATTTACATTAACTCCATGAATCCGGGACAAATCTACATTAATGCCACCCGTGTTCATCGCTTTGATGGAACAGATCCACAGGATATCACAAGAGCCGGCATTGAGAGCATGAAACAGATTACCCAATTAATCGAGCTTCTTAAAAATCAAATTCCCGGCTTCAAAAACTGCTACATATCATCCATTAATCCTACGATCGGAGTACGGGAAACCAGACGCTTCTCCGGTGTCAAACGTCTGGTCATTGACGATGTTGTAAGAGGCTACATTCCTGAGGATACCATAGCCTTAGGCTCCTATAAGGTTGACATTCACAGCAGCGTAGATGACTCCACCATACTAATGGATCTGGAAGGGCCTTACGGAATTCCCCTGGGCTGTCTCATTAGTAATGAGGTGGACGGTCTGCTGTTCAGCGGCCGCTGTATCTCCATGGATGCAGAGGCTTTAGGAAGTGTACGTATTATGCCAACTTGTATGGCTATCGGTGAAGCAGCCGGTATATGCGCAGCTCTTGCTGTGAAGCAGGGCGTACTGCCAGCTCAGGTATCCTACAAAGAGGTAGTTGATTTATTAAAAAAGGATAAGGCTATCCTATCCATTTAGCCTCCTAGTTCCACCTATGCGTGTAATTTTCCCCTATGATTAGCTTTGATTCTCGAAAGGAGATCCATTATGAATACTTTACCCAATACAATGAAAGCATTAGTTGCTTATGGAAAAGGTGATTATCGGTTAGAAATGAATTATCCCACCCCTGATTGCGGGCCGGATGATATTATCATAAAAACAGAAGGCTGCGGAGTATGTGCCGGAGATTTGAAATGTCAGCACGGTGCAGCAATGTTCTGGGGAGACGAATCGCAACCCTCTTGGGTAAAACCTCCCTTTATTCCCGGCCATGAATTTGTAGGTCATATTGTAGCAATGGGAGAAAATGTGACCGGCTTCGAGCTTGGTGACCGCATTACAGCGGACCAGATTGTACCCTGCGGCAGCTGCAGATTCTGTAAGGACGGCCATTATTGGATGTGTCAGCCTCACAATATTTTTGGCTTCCAGAGCGTTAATAACGGAGGTATGGCGGAATATGTAAGGTACCCTAAGACTTCTGTTATCAGCAAGGTACCAAGCAGCCTTACCCTGGAAGAAGCATTACTCATCGAACCTTACGGGTGTTCAAAGCATGCTGTGGACAGAGCCCAAATCGGGTGCGAGGATGTTGTGGTTATCTCGGGTGCAGGAACCCTGGGCTTAGGTATGGTTACCTATGCCAGAATGAAAAATCCTAAAAAGCTGATTGTTCTGGATATGATACAGAACAGACTGGATAAAGCCCTGGAATTTGGCGCCGATCTTGTTATGAATCCTTCCAAGGATGATGTTGTTCAAACCGTACTTGACCTGACAGACGGATATGGCTGTGATATCTATATTGAAGCAACCGGACATCCCTCCAGTGTAACTCAGGGCCTCAGTATGATTCGTAAGCTGGGACGCTTTGTAGAGTTTAGTGTGTTTGGATCTCCGACAACTGTGGATTGGTCCATCATCGGCGACCGTAAGGAGCTCGATATCCTGGGTGCTCACCTTAGCCCCTATGCTTATCCCTTCGTTATTGAGAATATCGCCAACGGCAATTTGAAAACAGATGGCATTGTTTCAAAATTCTTCTCCATTGAAGAATGGGAGCAGGCCTTTGAATATGCCAGTGGTAAGTATGGTGACTTTAAGGTTGCAATTAAGTTTTAATGTCGAAAATTAATTGTATGAATACAGCTGTCACCAACAAGAGGTTGCCTTTCACAGGCAACCTCTTATATAATTCTTATATCATAGAAATGAAAGGGTACATATGATGGAACAAACAGAATTAAAGCTGGTACTATTTGATTTGGATGGTGTGATTCTAAATAGTGAACCTCTCCATGATAATGCCAAGAAAAGGCTGCTCGCAGAAGCCGGAATTACGGAGAATCTTGATCTGTCCTGGTCAGTAGGAAAGCCGAGCCGCTTATTGTGGAGTCAGATGAGGAGCTTGTATCATTTGAAGTTATCCGAGGCTGAGCTGGAGCAGCTTCAATATGATTACATTCTCGAAGAGGTCCGTATGAAGCAAGTACCGATGAGCAAAGGACTGGCCGACCTATTAGAGTGGCTCAAGGACAATAAAATTCGGATTGGACTTGTCTCCTCCTCCTGGGGCAATTTTGTCCATTCTATTTTAAATCATTATAATATCCGGCATTATTTTGATTATGTTATCGCCGGTGATGATGTCGAGAGAAAAAAGCCCTTCCCCGACGGTTATTTGAAAGCTCTTCACTCCTTTCAGCTGCCGGCCGGGAACACGATCGCCATAGAGGACTCCAAGAGCGGTAGTGAGGCAGCCATTGCCGCACAGCTAAAATGCATCGGATACCGGAATCCAACCTCCGGTAATCAGGACTTATCAAAGTGCTATAAAGTAATCAATGAACTTGCGCAAATAAGACAAATCGCCCTGGAGTTTCACCCCTAAAAAACAGGCCCTGAAGTAACAAGCCTGAGCAGTTCAATCTATCCAATGATTGCTTTTTCATTCATGTTATATTATATTATTAGTATGTTGAATAAATGAGAGGGAGTGTTTAAATGAACGATAATAAGAGCCTTATAAAACAGCAAATAACCACCGGAAAAACCGTACTTGGCATTGAGTTAGGATCAACCCGGATTAAATCCGTCCTAATTGACGAAAACAATCAACCGATTGCCACCGGAGGCTGTGATTGGGAGAATCATTATATTGATAATGTATGGACGTATTCTCTGGACGAAGTGTGGAGCTGTCTGCAAGCCAGCTACAGAGATTTATGCAAAAACGTAAAAGATCAATATGAGGTTGAACTAAAAACCATCGGTGCCATTGGCATCAGTGCCATGATGCATGGTTATCTGGTATTTAATAAAAATGATGAATTATTGACACCCTTCCGTACCTGGCGTAATACGATGACCTCCCAGGCCTGCAGTGAATTGACCGAGCTCTTTCAGTACCAAATACCCCAACGCTGGAGCATTGCCCATCTATACCAGTCCATCCTTAATCAGGACGAGCACGTGAAGGATATCGCGTATATGACAACCCTGGCAGGCTATGTACACTGGAAGCTGACCGGTGAAAAGGTGCTTGCTATCGGAGACGCTTCCGGTATGTTCCCCATAGATCTTGCCACCAAGGATTTTCATCCGGAGCTACTCAACCGATTTGATACACTGATAGCTCCTAAGGGCTTTCCCTGGAAGCTTAAGGACATTCTCCCCAAGGTGCTCGTTGCAGGCGAACGGGCCGGCTCTTTAACAGAAGAAGGTGTCCGGCTGCTGGATCCTACCAACACTCTAGCGGTTGGAATTCCCCTCTGTCCGCCGGAGGGTGATGCCGGTACCGGTATGACAGCTACGAATAGCGTAGCGGTTAAAACCGGTAATGTATCTGCCGGAACCAGTGTATTTGCTATGATTGTATTAGAAAAGGAATTGTCTAAGGTTTATCATGAGATTGATCTAGTTACAACTCCTAGCGGAGATTTGGTAGCGATGGTTCATTGCAATAACTGCACCTCAGATCTGAATGCCTGGGTATCCATCTTTGGCGAATTCGCCGAGGCCATCGGAAAAGAGCTGAACGCAAATGAGCTGTACGGAACACTATATCGCAAGGCCTTAGAGGGGGATACTGATGCCGGCGGATTAGTGGCCTTCAATTACTTATCCGGAGAGCATATCACCGGCTTTTCGAAAGGATGCCCTCTGTTTGTAAGAACCCCGGATAGCAATTTTAACCTTGCAAACTTTATGCGGGTGAATTTAATGACTTCCCTCGCTGTATTAAAAACCGGTTTAGATATTTTAACTGAGCAGGAGAAGGTACAGATTCAGGATATGTACGGACATGGCGGCCTATTCAAAACAGCCGGAGTGGGTCAGCGAATCATGGCAGCTGCTATGAATGCCCCCGTATCCGTAATGAAGACAGCCGGCGAAGGCGGTCCCTGGGGTATGGCAGTACTGGCCTCCTATATGTTACACAAGCAGGCCGATGAGAGCCTAAGCTCCTTCTTAAATAACAGGGTGTTTGCCGAAAATACCAGTGTTAAGCTTGCTCCTCTTCCCGAGGACGTGGAGGGCTTCCATAAATTCATGAAGCGTTATCACAACGCTCTTGCCATTGAACGGGCTGCTGTGGATTCGTTATACGAAGCCGGTCTATAAGATTATCGGTCTCAACCATTAACTATTGATAGAACCATACTGAGTATTGCTAAGAGCTCCTGTCCATTCTCGGACAGGAGCTCTTACTAATTATTCTCAAGCCAGCCTGCTTTAACGATATATCCGCCGGACTCTCCACCCTCGGGTCCTACCTCAATCAGGTAATCCGCCTGTCTGATCAGCAACGGATTATGTTCTATGACGATTACCGTTGCACCCTTCGAGGTTAATTCATGGAGAATATAGCTTAGCTTTCCCACATCGTCCTCATGAAGTCCGGTCGTAGGTTCATCTAGTATATAGACCACGTCCTTCGTTTTACTGCCGCATAGCTCAGTAGCAAGCTTAATTCTCTGGGCTTCTCCGCCGGATAAGGTGGCAGCGCTTTGGCCTAACTTAATATAGGACAGACCAACCCGATCCAGCATATCAAGTATCTCATAGATTTTACCCTCTGTATGGAAAAGCTCCTTCAGCTCACCGATCTCCAGCTCCAGCAAATCAGCAATCGAATAGCCTTTATAGGTTACCTTAAGAATCTGTTCCTGATATCTTTTCCCGTTACACCTGCTGCAGGTCGTATAAATATCCGGCATAAAGTGCAGCTGAATCGCAATCTCACCGGTTCCCTTGCATTCCTCACATTGTCCTTTGCTGCTATTGAAGCTGAAATGCTCCTTCGTAAGCTTCTCCCTCTTGGCTTCGCTCAGATTGGCATAGAACTCCCTTATTAAATCAAATACTCCGGTATAGGTTCCTGGATTTGACCTTGAATTTTTACCGATTGCGTTCTGGCTGACATAGCAGATGTCTCTGATCCGATCAACGCCTGTGATATCGTCATATTTTCCGATGGCTTCTACTTTCCTTCCAAGCTCCTTCATAATGGCAGGATAGAGCGTTTTTGAGATCAGGCTGCTCTTTCCCGATCCACTCACACCGATGACACAGGTGAATTTTGAAAGTGGAATTGCAATATCGATATTTTTCAGATTATTGGTTCTTACCCCCTTCAGAACCAGTTTTTCTTCTTCCTCGATACCGCTTTCCTTTACCCTGTATTCCTCCTCACAGAGCTCTATGGGCAAGGTCTTCTCCACTGCTTCCGCTCTTAGTAGCCTGCCTCCGTAATGCCCTGCTCCCGGCCCCAGTTCTACCAGATAATCAGCCATAGAAATAAATTCTTTTTTATGCTCTACAATAAGAATCGTATTATTCTGCCTTTTTAAGTCTCTAATGGCTTCAATTAAGAAGCCAAAGTCTCTTGGGTGCAGCCCTTTGGACGGTTCATCCATAACATACAGTATGTTGGAAAGTCCGGAACCGAATTGGGTAGCAATCTTCAGTCTCTGGGCCTCACCGCCTGACAAGGACGGTATGCTCCTGTCCGGACTAATATATCCCAGTCCCACCTGCTCCAATTTCCTCAGTCTGGTAATCAATTCAATCAGTATGGCCTTACTTTTATCCCTTTGAGCAGGAGTTAAGTTACCGTAAGTCGAATGGCACCATACCTTCAGTTGCGTGATGCTCATGGCAGCTGCCTCTGGATATCTTGTAGCCCCAATCCGAACCAGCCTGCCTTCCTCCAATAATCTTTCTCCCTTACATCTGCTGCAGCTTTTGTTCACCAGATATTGTGTCAGCTGATCCGTTTTTCTATTTTCACTGTTATCGATCAGCAACCGTTGTAATATATTTACTACTCCCTCAACAGCTCTTGTAATCGTCCCGCTTCTCCCATTGGGATTCTGAAAGCGGAAGGTAACCTCTCTGCCATTGCTGCCGTAAAGTATCTGCTGCTTAAACTCTTCTGACAGATCTTTAAAGGGTACCTCCAGGTCCTCTCCCATTTCAGCTGCCAGTGCCAATACCTCGCCCTTCATCCAATTGGCATTGGGCTTCTCCCTATGCTTCCTTAAGTTTCCCCACCAGGAGGAAGCACCGTCCAGGATGGATCTCTCCGGATTTGAAACAATCCTATCGACATCAATTTGGAGCTCCTCACCAAGTCCTTTACAGACAGGACACATATGCTCGGGATGATTGTAATTGAAGGTGGACGGTGTGAGCGGGAAAAAGATTGTACCGCAGCTATCACAGACATTATTCTTTGGAACGGGCTCTCCGCAGCTCGGACAGCTTCTCTCCCCGATTGTTGCATACAACAGTCTCAGATAATCGCCTATTTTTGATAAGGACGCAACCGTTGACCTTGGATTCGTCCCGAGATTCTTTTGTTCGATAGCGATGGACGGCTGAAGTCCGATAATTCGTTTTACCTTGGAATCCTTCAAATCTGTCCCAAACAGAGAATTCGTGGCGGCCAAATCCATGAATTGTTTTTGACTTTCATGATAAATCGTATCAAATGCAAGACTGGATTTCCCACTTCCGCTGACTCCGGTGATAACGGTAATCTTCCCCTTCGGAAGCCTTACGCTGACATCCTTTAAATTGTGTAAGGATGCATTCTCGACAATGATTTCATTCGTATCGACATAATCCTCACCAGTACCGAGTTCCCTCTCCAGCTCTGCAAAGTATACATTCTCCGGCTCCGGTAGCTGCTTGTCGGAAACGATATCTATTTCCGGATGATCAGAAAATACCTTGTTAGCGGTCCAATGCTCCACCCATTTTGGTACCCTGACCTCCTTAAGCCCTTCGTTCTCATAAGGCATAATCTGAAGAATTAAAGAATGCTCAAAGCCGTCAAATCCTGCTATGGATATTCTATGCTTCCTCTCATCAACCGATAATACCTTTACAATCGTGGAGGCTAACGGGTTGGGACGAACCGGTGATCTGGTAGCAAATATCCCGCATCTTGGGGCATTTTCGTAGGGTGGATTACACATGGTAAGCTTCCGGAAGCTGGTCTTATCAAACCTGTGAAACCACCATAGGACTCTGATAAAGTCTCCTGTTCGAATATGCTTTAGAGCAGCCTTCTGTTCGTCTCCGAAGGGAGCATCACTATTGCAAAGCTGTATCCTTCCCTGGTTCTGTGCGAATAGATACTCGCCGATGGGAGCTCCCTTATATGGTATGGACCAAAAGCACTGTCCTTGTATGTCTGCCTGCTTCCGGTCACTCATCACAACCTCTTCACACGGAAAATATGGCTTTATATCTACCAGCTCACCCCGGATATCGGACCTTGCTCCCTCTATTTCGAGGAGCAGCTCTCCGACTATCTCGTTTACACCCAGTATTTTAACTATATAACAGAAAATTTCCTGAGCATCCTTCGTAAAGAGGAGCCCGTGGCTGAAATTCTCCAGTTTATTTAGGGCTTCCTTTCGTTCCTTTTCTATTGTAATTTTATAGCCATTACTAAAGTCAGTTTCTCTGTCGATTGCCTCATATCTGCCTATCGGCTGAAATTCGATTTCCTTCATCTGATACTCACCCTTTTCTATAATGGAATAATCGGAATGAATATATCAACAGCTCTCCTGCTCTCCTCTTCAGATTCTCGTGGGGGATAATACTCAAAGCACGGCCGGTCGTCCGGCATATAGCCGCTTTCCGGCAGCCATTTCGATATCATATAATCCCATGCCCCTTGATACTCATCCTTTTCCAACAGGAAGCTGCCTATCACATATTTACCTCCCGCTATCTCCATACAACCGAACTCTCCCTGACTACTTATATTCTCCCGAAGGGATATACATAAACTCAGTCTAAGCTTTTCCTCCTCGGTTAAATCGCCATAGTCGTGATAGAGGGCATACCACCTGGTATCCTCGTGAAGGAGACCCTTATTATCTGCATACCGATATAATTTGTTGAAAAGCATAAGGAACAGATCCGAATCGCCCTTATAAGCACCTGTATGTCTCAGATATAATACCTTGATAGGGTCAATTGTTTTTATATTCACTTCCATTGGTTTATTATACTGCATGTTAACCGTTGATACTTTTCCATTCGTGCTGATTTCCGTCAACAGCTTTGTCATTTCCGAAGCCTTGAGTTTACGAATTGCGCTTGCACTGACTCCGTATCTTTCCTTAAGGGCCTTGGCAAAGGAGGCCTGATTGGAGAAGCCGACCGATAAAGCGACCTCCTGTATGGTGAATCTAGGGTTCGTTCTTAACAGATAAATTGCTTTTTCCAGCCGTAGTCTTTTAATAAAGCCATATAGGCTTTCACCGGTGATTTGCCTGTAGATTCTCTGAAAATGATATTCGGAAAAGGAAGCAATCTCCGCCAGCTTCACGACGCAGAGCTCCTCCTCCAGATTATGTTCAATATAATCCTGTACCCTGTTTATTTTAGAAATATAAACCTGCCTTGATTCGTTTATTATCGGTTCCATGGGACCTCCTGCTGACAGCCGCTTCTAATAATATGTTTCATCGCAAGATTTCTTATCCGTTATCTGATAACTAGTATCTTACCTTTGTTTCTTTCGGTATTCAAGTAATATAAATGGATTTGGTGATTGATAAGAGATACAACGCTGCGGAAGTCCTCAAATTATGAAAATATCTTTATCGTATGAATTATTCTATGGTAAAATATTATGGAAAGATCACAAGTGATTATATCAATAGCAGCTTAAGAACATAATTACAATGACAGGGCAGTATAGGAGAGATGACAAATGAATGAAATTTTATTATCCAATGGCAGCTATATGCCCCGCTTGGGACAGGGAACCTGGTTTATGGGCGAGGACAAGGGTCTGGAAGGTCAGGAGCTTGAAAGTATTCAAACCGGTATTGAGCATGGTATGACTTTAATTGATACGGCTGAGATGTATGGGGAAGGGAAGTCAGAGCTGTTGATCGGGAAGGCCATTCAGAAGTATGACCGTTCAAAATTGTTTGTGGTATCCAAGGTGTATCCACATAATGCAGGAAGAAGCCGAATCTTTCAAAGCTGTGAGAATAGCCTGAAACGCCTGAATACCGATTATTTGGACCTGTATCTGCTTCATTGGCGCGGAAGTATTCCGTTAAGGGAAACCGTGGAATGCATGGAGGAGCTGGTGGCAAGTAAGAAAATACGGCATTGGGGTGTATCGAATTTTGATATTGATGATATGGAGGAGCTCTGGTCCGTTCCAAACGGTAAGCATTGTGTGGTAAATCAGGTTCTCTACCATTTAGGTTCCAGAGGGATTGAATATGCTCTGCTGCCCTGGATGAGGGAGCACCGGGTACCTGTCATGGCCTACAGCCCCATGGCCCAGGGTGGAACATTGAAAAAGCAGCTGGTTTCCAATCCGGTTGTACTTATGCTGGCAGAGAGGCATCAGGCTTCCCCGATGCAGATTTTATTAAGCTTTGTCTTGCACCAGGAGGGCTTTATTACTATACCTAAGTCCTCCAATCCGAAGCATACCCTGGAGAATGCGCGGGTGGCTGATCTTGTGTTAACTTTAGAGGAGAGGAAGCTTCTCGATGAACAATTCCCCGCCCCGAAGCATAAAACCTATCTGGATATGATCTAATTAATCGAATTAGAACGTGCGGCAAGTGTGATCCAGCTTCGCTGGACACACCGCACTTAAAAAGGTCTGTTACAAATGCAAATATTGTAACAGACCTTTTCATAATTCATAACAAGCGAAACGATTATCCTTGCCTTAATTTATAGAGGAATCTTTATTATAGCTTTCTTATAATAAGTCGGCTGATTTTCATGCTTGCAGCCTTTCTGTGCATCGTTAGGGAACATCAGATAAAGCATACCGCTCCTAATATGAAGATAAGTATTGGTATGACAAGGGGTAAGAGTAATATCCGCATGCGGTAAATAAGATAATATGCTGCTATGAGTGTTGCTTCTTACGGAGTACTGCGTTCTATTTTCTTTGTAGCGATTACATTACAGCTTAATCCCAAAACATTTTCAAGCAGAATCTGTCCGATAGAAACCGGCGCCTGGACCTTAACCTTCTTAATCTCCTGCATAGCCTCAAGGATCTTATCCTTTGGTATCGGTAAATCCAGTTTCACGCTGACCAGAGGAAGCTCGCCGTCTTCCACCAGTACGGAGGTTGCTATGTTACGCCTGGGATCCGTGAGCTCCTGCTTCACATAATCAATGCCTTTTTGACAGGTGGCTCCTTCTATCAAGCCAATCTCTGTGCCCTCCACTTGAACACTGATATCGCAGCCTCTGGGGCACATAATACAGGTATATTCCTTTAGCATAGGATCGACACCTCCAAATCTGCATCTGTAATAAGCTGATTACAGGAAATCGGTATTTGTATCATTTCAGCCGGCAGGGCTTTTTTCTGTTTTATTGTTTTAATAACCTGATTGTTCTGCTTCAGTTGTATTACGCAGTCCTTCATAGGCTTTCTTACTCGAAAATACAGCTTAAAATCCCGGGTTGCACTGATCCGCTGCGGAACCGTGTAACTGATGTTTCTATCTGTTTCTACTTTAAGATTGCATTTCGATAGCTGCTTGTCGTTGATGTAATTGATAACTGCCTCTGCCATGTTTTCCGCCTCTAGGGAAACAAAGTCTACCAGGTCATGGACCTGAAGGACATTACCGGCTGCAAAGATACCCTCCACATTCGTCTGGTAATTTTCATCCACATAAGCTCCCTTGGTTCTGCCATCCAGCTCTACCCCGGCCTCGATTGACAGCTCATTTTCCGGTATTAATCCGACGGACAGGATTAAGGTATCACAGGTAAACTCCTTCTCTGTACCGGGAATGGGATTAAATTTATCATCCACCTGTGAAACCGTTATACCTTCAATCCTGGACCTGCCCTTAATATTAGTTATCGTATGGCTTAGGTATAAGGGGATATTGTAATCATTCAGACACTGCTCTATATTTCGCGGAAGTCCGCTCGGATATGGTTGGATTTCAAAAACCGCCTTCACCCTTGCGCCCTCCAGGGTCATTCTGCGTGCCATGATCATCCCGATATCGCCGGAGCCCAGAATGATAACCTCTTTTCCGACCATTTGGTTGTTAAGGTTGATATAGGCTTGGGCAACACCGGCATTATAGATACCTGCGGGTCTGGTACCCGGAATACTGATGGCTCCTCTGGTTCGTTCCCTGCAGCCCATGGCAAGGACGACTGCCTTCGCCTTATATTCCAGAATACCCTTAGGAGAAGCGGCAACCACCGTCTTGTCCTTTGTAACATGAATGACAGTAGACTCTGTAATGTAGGGAATCTTAAGCTCTTCTACCTCTTTGATGAATCGGTCTGCATATTCCGGTCCGCTTAAGGTTTCCTTAAACCGTGTCAGGCCAAAGCCCTCATGAATGCATTGTCTTAGTATTCCGCCCAGCTTCTTCTCACGTTCAATAATGATAATATTTGTGATTCCTTTTTTATATAAAGTTACGGCGGCTGCAAGTCCTGCCGGTCCTCCTCCGATAATTACAACATCCTTTGAAAGTGCTGACATTAGCTTCTCACCCTCCCTGTAAACATGTTAGAGTCCTTTAAGGAATATAAGACCTCTGTCTCCTTCTTCCCTAATTCTTCCTCGATCAGCTTGGTTATTCTGGTCTCGCAATAACCACCCTGGCATCTTCCCATGGTAGCGCGGGTACGATTTTTTATCCCCGTTACCGTGCAGACACCCAGAGGATTGTGGATTGCCTGTAGGATTTCCGCTTTTGTGATCTGCTCACAGCGGCAGATGATTTCACCATAATCAGGATTTTCGTCCACCAGCTTTTTCTGTGTTTCCGGATCCTGCTCATGAAAACGTACAATTCCCTTTCTTCTTGGATTAAAGTCGGGATTCGGCTCCGGCTGCTCCTTCTCTTTTAAGAAGGCAACCGCTCGTCTTGCCAGGGGCAGTGCACTTGTCAATCCGGGAGATTCAATTCCTACTAAGTTGATTGTATTCGGAGCCTCCTCTCTTGCCTCACATACAAAGTCAAGCACCTCTCCGGTCTCCGGATTAATTCTCTTGGCACGGATACCTGAGAAATTACGGATAAAATAATCCTTCTGGACATATTTGAACATTTTAAGACCGTCTTCAATCAATCCATCCATCTGCTTTTTGGTGACTCCATAATCCTCAAAATCCTCCGTCACATAGGAATCCGGACCAATCAATACATTTCCGTGAACCGTGGGAGTAGCATGGGTGGCAAAGCCTCCCTTCTCATTCGGAGCAGGATATACCGGCAGATTCAGATGCTTTCCTGCTTTTTTATCTAAAATATAGTATTCACCCTTAAAGCCGCGGATGGTATATCCATCGATTCCTAACATGGAGGAAATCTCTGCGCTGTATAGTCCTGCACAGTTTACAACCCAGCGAGTTGTAAATACCCGATTCGGAGTCACTAATTCATAAATTCCATCCACCCGGTGAATCTCGGTTACCTTGCTGTCAAAATGAAAGTCTACCCCATTCATTTTAGCATTCTCAGCCAGTGCAATCGTATAAATCATGGGATCCAGAATTCCAGAGTTTGGGGAATACATGGCAAATTCGCCGCCTGCACTGGAATCAATCTCCTGCAGCCGTTCCTTACTGATCATCTCAAGGCCTACCGCTCCGTTTGCTTCACCGATTGCTTTAAATCGCTCCAGACTCTTGGCATCCTTCTCTGTAAAGCCTACCACCACTTTACCAATTCTCTTGAAGGGAACCTCCAGCTCCTCAGCTACCTGGTCAAATTCCTGATTTCCTTCAATACAGCATTGAGCCTTTAAGGAGCCCGTCTTATAGGTAAAGCCTCCGTGTAAGACACCGGAATTCCTACCTGAGCTACCGAGAGCCACATCCAATTCCTTCTCCAATACACCGATTTTAAGTTTGTTTCGTGACATTTCCCTTGCCACCGCACATCCTACAACGCCGGCTCCAATAATCAAAACATCATATTCTGCTACCATAAAATTCTCCCTTTCTCCCAGAGTGCTGTTAAATCTTGATTATTTGCTTTATACACATTATACTAAGGAGGTGTTTTTATCTCCAATTCATTATAACTATTGCACTATAGGGAAAGACTATGATAAAGGAATGGTATGACTATGGATCTTAAGTATTTACAATATATTGTTGAAATCGATAAGGAAAAGAATATCTCAAAGGCAGCGAAGAAGCTATACATCTCTCAGCCCACGTTAAGCGTATATCTTTCAAAGTTGGAAGAGGAGCTTGGTACGCCTTTGTTTTTACGTGATAAAAATGAGCTGATCCTGACCGAGGCCGGCAGCTTATACATTGCTGCAGCTAAAAAAATGCTGGAGCAAAAAGAAGAGCTTTACCGGCAAATAGCAGCCCTCACTACAAAGCCACCGGAACGAATCGCGATCGGATTCTTCCAGAATATTGCCGGCAACATGATATCCGATATCTATCCGAAATTTCTATCAAAATATCCCAATGTTAGATTGGATTTCTCTGACGGCAGATATAACTATATTTATGACAGCCTGATGAAGCGCACCTTGCAGCTCGCCTTTCTTGCAGTTATTCAAATGAATTCCAAGGATCTTTCCTATGTTAAAATCAAGAAAGAGGAATTTATCTTAGCTGTCCCAAGGGAGATGACCTTATCCGGCCTAAATGAGGATGAGGAGGAGCTCCCCTGTGTTTCTCTGAACCGGTTTAAAACGGCTAAATTCATCTTGGCAACTAAGGACACCATTCGAAGGGAAATCGAGGATGATGTCTTCCATCAGTATCAGTTTACACCGGAAATCTGTAGTGTAGTTCATAACATCAATACTACAATCAATATTATTGAAGAGGGTAACGGAGCAGCCATCATTCCAAAGGGCTTTATGGATACCCGAAGAAATATATCCTATTACGCATTGGACCTCCATCCTTATTGGAACCTGGTTGCAGCATATAAAAAGGATACGATAATGACTCCTGCTGAACAGACCCTGATTGCTCTGGCAAAGGAATATTATCGTACCCATGATTCGTATACGGAGGAATAACCGTCGACGCTTATCTTATGTATTCAACGAAAAGTACTCCAGAATTAATTTCACGACTTCCTTCTCCGCTTTTCTCAAATAGCTGCCCTTCTGAACGGCTATGGCGATTTCCCATTGATTCGGAGCGGGAAGTGAGAAATATACCACCCGGTCGGAAGCCTTGATATAGCATGCCGGCAGGATTGTACATCCCAAGCCTTGTTCCGTAAGGGAAAATAAGGTTTGGCAGCGTTGGGATTCAATCAATATGTTCGGACAGATGCCTTCTCTGGCAAAAAAGCCATCCACAACATCTCTCATTGTTGAGCTATTATAGACTAATAGGAAGGGATCCTGACTGAATTGGCTTAAGTTAATGACCGGATAGGGTCCTTGGTAAGTCGATCCAAGGTATGCCAGAGGATGGCTTACGGGAACCACCAATACGAACTCCTCGTCACTGATATGAATAAACTGATTTCCCTCCTTATGCTGCTCCCTGATCGTAACCAGCCCCATATCCAAGCCTCCATTTTCAATTGATTTCAGCTGCGCCTTCACATTCAGCTCTGTCGGTATAATCTTAATCTCCGGGTATTTATTATAAAACTTAGGGTATATTGCAGTAAATATTTCTGCCCCTCTCTCCGGTAGAAGACCCACCGATAATCTTCCTCTCATCTCATCCGCCAAATCATATATTCTGCTATAGGTATCTTCCTTGATTCTTATGATTTCCCTTGCATTATTAACATATATTTCTCCGGCCTCAGTCAATTTCATATTTCTTTGTGACCGTTGAAACAGCTTGACGCCAAGCTCCTTTTCCAACTTCAGAAGCTGCTGGTTTAATGCAGACTGAGTGATAAAGAGCTTCTTCGCTGCCTGATTGATACAGCTCTCCTCTGCTATCTTTATGATGTATTCCATTAGTTTAACATCCATATGCCACACCCTTCCATTCCTAAGAATTATTAAGATAATCATGCTTCCGCGCTAATTTTTCACCGGAACTGTATTGATTGTCTATTAGATTACCATGCTTTTCGTTTCGTTATTATCTACTAAGAATTACTAAGTCATCACTAAAATATACAAGTTTGACGGGTGAATACTAAGAACTTACAATATAGATAATAAATTATAAGGATCTTTGCTCAATATGAAATATCATCATAAGGAGACGCAAAAATGAACGTAGTTAAAAATGGTACCGTATCTGCTCTTCTGGCAGATGTTGAAATTCCCCGTATGTTTCATGCAAGACAAACCTTTCCTAAGGAATGCATTTTACCGGAGGATATTCCGGCAGTAGTTGAAAAAGAGCTTTCCCAGCCACAATTTGACTCAAAAATTAAAAGTGGTATGAATATTGCCATTACCGCAGGCAGCCGCGGTATTCGCAATGTTGATATCATTACAAAATCGATCGTAGACTTTGTAAAATCAAAGGGTGCTAATCCTTTTATCGTCCCTGCTATGGGAAGCCATGGGGGAGCCAGCGCGGAAGGTCAGGTAGAGCTATTAGCAGGCTACAAGATTACTCCTGAGACCATGGGATGTCCAATCAAATCCTCGATGGAGGTAGTAGAACTCGGCCTGTCAGAGCTTGGACGCCCTGTTTATATGGATAAGAATGCGTACGAATCCGATGGGATTATCGTATCCTGCCGATTAAAGCCCCATAATGCCTTCCGTGGTCCCATTGAAAGCGGCCCGTGTAAAATGATGACCGTAGGACTGGGAAAGCAAAAGGGTGCAGAGCAGGTTCATTCTGACGGAATGGATAAAATAGCAATGAATATTCCTACCATGGCTAAGGTTGTACTTGAGAAGGCTCCGATTCTCTTTGCAATTCCCTGCCTGGAGAATGCTTATGACGAGACCATGAGGATCGAGGCGATTCTGCCGGAGCATATTCTTACCCGCGAACCGGAGCTTTTAAAGCTTGCCTTCTCCAATATGCCGAACATCCTGGTTGGTGAAGGGGATGTACTCATCGTCGATGAAATCGGTAAAAACTACAGCGGAACCGGTGTAGACCCTAATATTACAGGTACCTTCTCCACTCCCTATGCCAGCGGCGGAGTTAAGGTTCAGCGTACCTGCTTTCTAAATCTCAGTGAAGCCTCCCATGGCAATGCACTGGGTGTAGGACTTGCCAGTGCCATAACCAAGAAGATTTATGATGAGATGGATATCGAGATGATGTATCCCAATTGTATTACCAGTACCGTACTGGCTTCTGCACGAATCCCCTGTGTGGTTTACAATGATAAAGAAGCGATACAGATCTGTATTCGTACCTGTAATGATATTGATAAACACAAGGTCAGGGTCATTCGAATCCCGAACAGTCTTCATATCGGTGAGATTATGCTTTCCGAAGCTTATTATGAGAGTGTGAAAGCCGGTAAATACCCCGGACTTGAAGTAATCGACGAACCGGCACCTCTTATTTTTGACGAGTCCGATAATTTAATCACAGCCTGCAAGTTTTCATAACTCACAATATTCTCTCTAAATAGGTTTCATCATAGCCGAGGGCTAACCATCGGAGCATGGGGTTCGCCCCGACATGATGAAACCTATGCTTATGTCTGCTATTCTTCCATCTCCTTAGAAAACCGAAGCTTATATATCGTATTTACCTGAGATCCCATACTTTTTCATATGTCTCCATAAGGTGGTCTTACTAATACCTAATTCTTCTGCTGCCAGCGCACGGTTTCCGCTATATTTTTCCAGTGTCTGCATAATCATATTAGCCTCCGGAGACTTATATATTACGATTTTCTCCTTCCCGCTGTTCTGCTGTTGAATGACCGGATATAACTCCTCCAAAAGCTTTTTAATATAGACCTCATCAATGGATCTTCGGGTGGCAGATAAAATCATTCTGTCACAAAAGCTTTCCAGCTGAATTAGGTTTCCATACCAGGGGTACTCCATCAGTATTTTTTTCGCTCCTGCGGTCAGCACATGATATCTGGAGTACAGCTCGCAGTAGGATTTCACATGATGATCAATTAAGAATTCCAGGTCCTCCGGACGATTACGTAAAGGCTCAACATCTAATGTCAGACCGCTTAATAAATAATATAGATCCTCCCGGAAGCTTCCCTGACTTATCAAAACACCAAGATTTTTTGTGGTTGTTGCAATTATTTTAGCATCTATACTCATGGTTCTTACGATATCATTTCTTATGACCGATCGATACCGGATCATTTTATAGAGCCTGTATTGAGCAGTCATACTAAGCTTATCAATTTCACTGATCAGTACAGTTCCATGATTTGCCGCGATCAAAGCCCCCTGCTGTTTATCCTTTTCCGCATCATTTGCGTTGCCAAAAAGGATCTCCGTCTGCTTTTCTTCATCCATACCGATGCAATTGGTTGAGATAAACGGACCGTTTTTTCTTAGGCTGTTATTGTGAATTCCTTGTGCAAAGAGTTCCTTCTCCGTACCAATTTCTCCATAGATCAAGACCGGACTATTGGACTGCGCATATAGCTTTGCTAAAGCTATGCTTTTCTGCATGGCTTTTGATTTATGAGTGATATCCTCGAAGGTACTCTGAGCGACATAGCCGTACATGTATCGTTCCCGTAAGGTATCCGCATCTGATTCCTTTATCTTTTTTACCTTATGGCACGTTAAAATTGCGCCATCGATCCGATTTTCAACCATAATCGGTGCAATGATCATGACAATTGCGTTATCATTGACACGGATAAACGTGGAGTAAATTTCGTTTCCCTCTTCCAGTACATTCTCCAGCTTTTCTTTATCAATATCCTTGAAAACCTCTATAACCGGTTTCCCTTCCACCTCTGCAGAAGCCTTTCCCAGGATCTCCTCCATGATTTTATTGATCATGATAATGTTACCGATCTGATCCATTTTAACGATTCCGCTGAAGGTATAATCCAGCAGGGTTTCAATTTGAGCCATACTTCTTTTTTCTATATCTGCAGCATATTTCATGTTCTCGGCTTCCTTAAAGGCTTCCCGAATGGAATCCTCTGTCGAGGATAAAAACAGTGAGGGAATACCGGCCTTTGAGGCTGCTGTTATTGCATTTTCACCGCCAATGATGATATCCAGATTGTCATTGATCGCCCCATTGACGGCTACACTTAATTCATCGGGAGTTGATACCAGATAGGTACGAAGCTCAATATTATAGATCTGGTTAAAATGTGTCATATCACAAAACATATTATTGAAGCCAACCACACCGATCACCGGTCTGTTTTTCTTTACGATCTTTTTGGCCTTGGTAATCAACAAACCCATTTCCTGGCCGGTTAGTTTAATCTCTACAACAGGGATGTTAGTATAATATTTTATCAGGGACGCCTGATATCCTCTGGCTATAATGATGCTTGTGCCCTTTGTTAATGCACTCCTTGCCTCACTGACTGCATCAGCCGATGTGATTACCTTCATCTCCTTAATATCATAATTCTCTGTATTAACAATATTATAGGCCTGATGGAGCATCTCTTCCTTGGGTACAAACAATGTAATTTCTGACATTAGATAGCTCTCCTTTAGCATATGATTTCCGTTACAATAGTAACAGAAATATCAGGTTTTGTACAAGAATACCTCTATAGAATCCTTCTTATGAAATATATAGCGTGTAGTGAGCATACTGCCAGCTTTTGGCAAGTATTCGAGCAGACGAAGATCATGAACAAGATTTATATCATGATATATTGTAAAAAGAACATATCATTAATATCATATTTTCTTATGATATTATTTGATATGTCCTTTTTCTATCAATTTAATCCGATCAAGAGCTATTCACTCTTAAGTACGTTTTCTACATTTGAATTCTTCTCTCTGCGGTCATCCCAAATCGCATAACCAACTGAGAAAAGGATCAATGCCCAAAGAATCCAATCAGCAGGCTTCTTAAAGAAGCAGCTCAAATAACCTGTGTTACCCTGTAAAGCGTCCATAAAGTAAGTCTCGATATCGCCGCCCAATACAAATCCGATTAAGAAGGTAGTAACGGGTAAACCGAATTTATTAAAGAAATAAGCAACAAAACCAAAGAGAACTAAGGTTACAACGTCAAACAGAACACCATTTCTGGTTGAGAAGGCACCTACTACACATAATAAGCAGATTGCAGGATACAGGTAGCTCTTCGGAATCTTGATAATCTTCGCAAGCTGTTTTACAGGGAAGAACATAAGTGCATAGGTTAAGAGGTTACAGACTAATAATGCTATAAGTATGGAATACCATAAGCCCGGGTTACGATCAATAAATAAAGGACCTACGGAAATACCCTGTAAGGTAAATGCGCCCAAAAGTACTGCGGTAGTTGAGTCTCCGGGAATACCTAAGGAGAGCAGGGGAACTAATGCACCGCCGGTTACCGCATTATTTGCAGATTCACTGGCAAGCAATCCTTCCTCAATACCGGTACCGAATAGCTCCGGATGCTTGGACCAGGATTTTGCCTGGGAATAGGAAAGAAGGGAAGAAGCACTTCCGCCGATACCGGGAAGAATACCTAAAAAGGTACCGATCCCACAGGAACGGATTACATTAATTGTCTGACCCTTAAATACCTCTCTAAATTTATAGGTTTTTGCCTGCTTACCGTGTACTATATTGTCATCTACGATACAAGCCTTCATTCCTTCTTCGGATTCCTCTAAGATCTGAGCGAAGGCAAATAAACCAATTAGCAGAGGAAGCAGCTGGAAGCCATCTCTTAAGTCGGCCTCTAAGAATTTAGGAACAAATCTTAATTTCTGATTATAGCTATATACACCGATTAAGGAAACAAAAACACCTAGCATACCGGTAAATACACCCTTAATTATATTGCCCTTGGATAATGCTGCGATCATGGTTAAAGCAAAGATCATGATGAGGAACTTCTCAGCAGCACCAAAGCTGATTGCTATTTTTGACAATACCGGAGTAAAGAATGCTAAAACAACTAAACTAAAAAGTCCGCCGATTAAGGATGCTGTAATTCCTGCTTTAAGTGCCCTCACACCCTCTCCTCGTTTTGCCATCGGATGACCCTCATAGCCGGTTGTAATTGAGGAGGGAGTACCGGGTATATTAATCAAGATAGCAGGTACTAAACCGCCGGTGATACCCCCTACATATAAGCCTAACAGGAAATACATTGAGGTCCCCAGGTCCCACATATAGGTCATTGGAAGAAATACGGCAACAGCCATCGTAGCAGTCATACCGGGAAGAGCACCGAATATAATACCGATCAGACAACCGAACGCCGCTATCAACACTTGAAATAAACCAAAGATCATATCATTCACCTACCCTTTCCTTATGGTAATGTAACATATAACAGCTGAGCAAAAACGTACCATACCAAAAGAGTTTCTGCCGTTGATATACCAATAGATATTAGAATTCTCTTTAAAGTTCTTTTTTCCGCGTATAAAATATGGAACAGGGAAATAAATATGATACTTCCGGCAACAAAGCCTAGATAATTCATTGCTGCACAATATGCGACCAGTAAAACAGCGCTTCCTGCCAATTTCAATTTATCATAATCTTCTTTAAAAAACTTAAAATCTTTATTAATAAACGGCTTATTTTCTTTCTTAGTCTCTATAAACCGCTGAATGATCATAATAACTAACAGTATTGCCAGAATCGCTATTACTATTTTCGGAAACAGAAGATGTGACGTTGAGTATACAACTTTAATTCTGAAAAATTCCGACATCTTAATCCTCCTTGTTAAAGGCGGGACATAATCCCTTATATCCCGCCTGTATATAAGCTGTTAGTACCTTCATTGCATTTCTTTCAGCTTGATTACTAATACCATGCCGTATTTGAGCGGATCAAACTAGTTGAAGCATGGTTTTATATTACTTTATTAGACTTTATTGAGCTGTTAATTCATCCAGTGAAGGAGCATTCTTGATAATATCATTTGCCAGATCTCTCTTGTTGAAGATATACTCCTTAGTATCAGCTGCTGATAAATAATCAACGGTATAGGTTAATTTGTTCATAGCATCAATATATTCCTGGTTCTCGCATACTTCCTTAACTGCCTTATCCATCTCGTCGATTAAAGTCTGAGGTGTTCCCTTCGGGAAGTAAATTATGAAATCTTTACCAAATCTGAATTCCTCTCCCTTGTAAGTAATACCTAAATCTGCAAAGGAAGGAACATCAATACCCTCAATATTATCCAGTAATGCAGTATACTTCATCTTAATCTTATCTTCTACGCCATCCTCAGTATAGGTGTATAAGGAGGAATAGTCAGCGAAGATTACATCAACATTACCGTCCCATAACATCTGGCATTTTTCAGCAGTAGTACCACCTACAACTGCGATAATCTGCTTAGCAACATCAGCTCCGTAGGTATCCTTTACCCAGTCATAGTATACAACAAAGCCTAAGTGAGAAACGCTACCGGATTCAATGGCAACACGAACCTTGTAATCAGGGTTAGCCTTTAAGTAATCAGCTAATTCCTTCATATCATTGTAAGGAGCATCTGCTTTCGCAGCAAAAGCTGCACCGGCATTGACACCATAACGGGGTCCGATTTCATAATTCTCTAAGGCATACTTCTCATCAAAGGATCCAAATAATACACCCAGGTATGTGCCATCATGGAACATCATGATCGTATCACCATTGGGTTTTGCTGTTACCATAGCCTCATATGCAGGGCCTGCACCGACAGCATCAAGCTTACTGTTCATTTTTAAAGCTTTTGATAAGAAACGATTTGCGATATCTGAAATCATGTAGCTATCGCCAGAGGTAGATGTGGATCCGACTAGAATTCTAACCTGCCTTCCCTCAAAGCTGTCCTCGTTTTTCTTGGAAGCACAGCCTGTAAAAACAGACATTGTTAAAACAGCTGTCAACATTAGAGCAACAATTTTCTTCATAACATTCTCTCCTTTAATAGTATGTTTGTTTAGGCTTGTTTTGATCTTTATCACGTGATCGGAGCAGGGTTAAATATGCATAGATCATTGCATAAATGATAGTGCTCCGCCCATGACTGCTTTCTACCGCTAGCCACATCGATAATCAAGTGGAAAAGCTCCGTTCCAACCTGTTCTATTGTGGCTTCGCCGGTTGCTATGACTCCTGCATTCACATCGATCAAATCCTCCCATATACCCTTCAGATTTGTTCTCGATGATACCTTAATTACCGGTGCTGCAGCCAAGCCATAGGGTGTTCCTCTGCCAGTCATAAATACCTGGAGTGTTATTCCGGAAGCTAATTGCATCGGACCACATACAATATCGCTTGCTGGTGTTGCCGCATAGATTAATCCTTTTTTGCTTGGAAGTTCGCCGGGAGAAAGAACTTCAACAATCGGCGAGGTTCCTGATTTTGCTATGGAGCCCATTGCTTTTTCAACGATATTGGATAATCCGCCCTTCTTATTTCCCGGAGTTGGATTGGCGCTGCGGTCTACTCTGCCCTCATCCAAATAGTGATCGTACCATTTCATTTCCCTGGCCAGCTTGTCCCCTACCTCTTTATCGATACAGCGTTCCGCAATAATGTGAACTCCGTCCCGGACTTCTGTAACCTCGGAAAACATAACGGTAGCTCCTGCCTGCACCAGCATATCTGATGCATAGCCGGCAGATGGATTTGATGTAATTCCTGAGAATGCATCACTTCCTCCGCATTGCATGCCAATGCATAAATCCGTCAATGGAAGTGTTTCTCTTTTTCTCTCGTTCAGTCTCCTAAGCTTAACTTCAGCCATATCCATAATTGCTTTTATCATAGCCTCGAAGCCTTGCTGTTCCTGTAGTACAATTACATTTTCAGGAGTAATTTCCTTCTCCTCAATCAGCATCTCGACGGTAAGCTTTTCACAGCCTAAAGCAACTACCATCAGCTCTCCGCCAAAGTTTGGATTTCGTGCAATATTCCTTAATGCTCTTATGGGGATTACAGCATTCGGTGCATTAATTGCCACACCGCAGCCGTATGCATGATTGATCGGGACAACATCATCTACATTGGGATACTTCGGAAGAAGCTCCTTCTTAATTCGTTCAACCGCTACATTCAATACTCCGGTGACACACTGTACCGTTGTATTGATGGCCAATATATTACGGGTACCGGCATAGCCTCCGTTGGGATTTCTGTAACCCTCGAAGGTTCTGACCGGAGCTTCGGGCAGATGCTTCACAATATTGACGGCATAATTCATATGGTCTACATCGGGAGGTGTCGGAAGCTCAAGCATTTTCTCATTAATCCAGTCACCCTTTTGTATATCCTTTAACGCATAGCCCAGTATAACACCATAACGAACTATTTCCCGGCCCTTAGGAATATCCGTCAGAGCAATTTTATGTCCCTGGGGGATGTCCTCATTTGCCAACACATCATCCAATACGACTGTTCCTTTTCTTATCGTATCAATTGTAATGGCTACATTATCACTCTCTTTAATTTTTATATACAAAGGTGTTCCCATCGAATTACTCCCTTGCCGTTTAGATTAGTTCCATATCCTTTAGTACTACTCTTAGCTTTTCCTTTTGATCCGGATGCAGCTCGGCAATTGGATCAAGGCATTTACCTACTTCATAGCCTCTCATTACAAGACCTTCTTTAATAACTGCCGGGAATGTGCCCATATTAGAAGCAATTCTTAACGGAGCCAGCTTATACTGTGCCTCCAGTGCTCCCTGTAAATCACCTTCTACATATTTATCATAGATATCAGCAGCGATTCTCGGTGCTATATTAGCGCAGGAAGCAATCGCTCCGGCCGCTCCATAGCATAGGCCTGCATAGATTAAGGTATCTCTGCCCAGCAATACAGAAAAGTTGTCATTATCTCTTGTTAGTCTTAAATATTCTTCCGTGTTGGTAAAGTCTCCGGTACTATCCTTGACACCGACGATGTTATCAATCTTTGCCAGCTTTGCTACCGTTGCAGGTTCTACCGTAACATTTGTCTTAGGCTTATTATTGTAAATAATAATCGGAAGCTTTGTGCTTGCAGCAATCTGCTCATAATACAGATAGATTTCTTCCTGTGTCTGTGAGATAAACATTGGTGTTAATACGGATACTGCATCACAGCCTACTTCTTCTGCAATCTTTACAAGCTCAATAACACCTCTGGTGGTGATATGGTTTGCACCTGCATATACAGGAACTCTTCCCCCTGCCTCTTCCACGGCAACCTTTAAAATATGTCTGGCTTCTTCGTTGGTAAAAGCATAAAACTCACCGGTAGTACCTAACGGAAATATTCCATGAACGCCTTCCTCAATTAAGAAATTAATCATTTGACGAAAAACCGGCTCGTTAAATTTCCCCTCTTTAGTCAGCGGTGTTATAATCGGCGGAATAATGCCATGTGGTTTAAAATTCATGTCCTCACCTCTTTCTTTCGCTTATTTATTCAATTTATGAAAGCAGTAATGTCTGGCGCTTACCGTCATTCCCGTGCTCCCATTGCAACAGGTAATATCCTGCCGGGTAATTATCTTACCAGGCAAGGTCTCTTAGGATCAAACTTCCAGTCGGGAATAAGATACTGCATTCCAATGGCATCATTTCTTGCGCCAAGGCAATTCTTTTTGTATAGCTCATGGGCTGCCAATACCTGATCCATGTCTACTTCTATTCCAAGGCCCGGTTTCTTCGGAATGTCAATGCATCCGTCTACGATCTGCATCGGTTCTGTTGTCAGTCTCTCAATGCCCTCCTGCCAGATCCAGTGAGTATCGATTGCATTAATTTCACCCGGAACGGCTGCCGCTGTATGAGCTACCATAGCGAGGGAAATATCAAAATGGTTGTTGGAATGGCATCCCCAGGTTAATCCCAGGTCATTACACAGCTGACCGACACGTACGGAGCCTGACATGGTCCAGAAATGAGGATCTGCCAGAGGAATGGTTACGGATTGTAATGCGATGGAATGGGTCATCTCTCTCCAGTCAGTTGCAATCATATTGGTTGCGGTAGGAAGTCCTGTAGCTCGTCTGAACTCCGCCAGTATCTCACGTCCGGAGAATACTCCTTCCGCTCCGCAGGGGTCTTCACAATAGGTCAGGATTCCATGCATATCCTTACATAATTCAATAGCATCCTTTAACAGCCATCCGCCGTTTGGATCCAGAGTAATTCTTGCATCGGGAAAAGCTTCCTTTAAAGCACGGATTGCTTTAATTTCTTCTTTGCCCTCCAGAACACCGCCCTTTAGCTTGAAATCCGAGAAGCCATACTTCTCCTTTGAGGCTTTCGCAAGAGCCACGATTTCTTCCGGTGTTAAAGCTTCCTCATGACGAATGCGGTACCATTCACATTCTGCCTCGGGATAGCTATCATATGGTAAGTCCGTCTTGTTGCGGTCTCCGATATAGAATAGGTAGCCTAGCATTCTGACCTTGTCGCGCTGCATACCATCTCCCAACAGGGAAGCAACCGGAACACCAAGGTGTTTTCCCAACAGGTCCAGCAGGGGAGTTTCAATTGCGGTAAGCACATGCACGCCGGTTCTTAAATCAAAGGTTTGTGCACCACGAACATCGTTCTCCTGTCCCTCTAAGGAATTCTTAACCTTTAGTACCGTATTCTTATAATCACCAACGCTTGTTCCTACTACTAAATCAATAGAAGCCTCCAAAGCCTTAGTAATCTTTTCACCACCCGGTACCTCGCCGACACCCTTTTCACCATTACTGTCCGTTAATATTACAATATTACGGGTGAAGTAGGGAGAATGTGCCCCGCTTAGGTTTAAAAGCATGCTATCCTTGCCGGCAACCGGATAGACCTCCATTTTTTGAATTGTTGGCGTCATAGACGATTCTCCTTCTCTAAACGAATTACTTCTCTACGATAACGTTTGCAAGTTTTTCATAGTATTTTACAATGCTGCAGTGATCCTCTTTCTCGTGTCCGTCTGCCTTTAAGGCCTGCATGATTTCCATTACCTGAGAGGTTAACGGAAGCGGAGCACTTACTGCATGAGATGCATTCAATGCATTGTTCAGATCCTTAATGTGTAATTCGATACGGAAGCCCGGATCAAATTTTCTATTCAACACCAAAGGAGCTTTCGCATCCAATACAGTGGAGCCTGCTAACCCACCCCGAATTGCCTGATATACCAGCTCCGGATCAGCTCCTGCTTTCTTTGCCAGGGTTAAAGCCTCCGACATTGCAGCAATATTTAAGGCTACAATAATCTGATTTGAGAGCTTTGCAATGTTTCCGGCACCCAGCTCTCCAACATACACTACGGATCCTGCCATCACCATTAATAAATCATAATATTTGTCGAAGGTTTCCTTCTTTCCGCCAACCATAACAGAAAGTGTTCCGTCAATTGCCTTCGGTTCTCCACCGCTCACCGGTGCATCCATCAGTTCGATTCCTTTTTCAGCAAGCTTTTCACCGATTGCTCTGCTTTCTACCGGATCGATGGAGCTCATATCGATTAATACAGTACCTGGCTTTGCAGTATCTGAGATACCATTTTCACCAAGTGCAACACTTCTTACATGGGGTGAATTAGGAAGCATCGTAATAATCACGTCGCACTCACTTGCAACCTCTGCACCACTGTCAGCAGCTTTTGCTCCCAGTGCAACCAGCTCACTTACTGCTGCCTTATTGAAGTCACATACTACAAGTTCATGCCCTGCTTTTATTAAGTTTTTGCTCATGGGTTTTCCCATAATGCCCAGTCCTATAAATCCTAACTTCAATTTAACTACCTCCTAACAAAATCATAGTGCATATTTAATAGTGTCTTTCACGATTGCCATTATAGCATTTATCATTTTTTAATACCATTGCAATAAAATACAATCATTTTATATACATTTTGCACAATCACATCAAACTTCCATTATGTGAAATTAACATTTCATAATTTCATTTCATTTCTTTCAAAAACGCATCATTTTTTCGTTTTATCCTGCGTTCCACCCAATTATTTCAATCTGAAATCTTCCTTTCAGGATAATAATAGACGCCAATTTTGTACATTTTACTATAGACGTTTATCTTTTGCCCGGCTACAATTGGTCCATATTCTCCCGCTTCAGAAGCTTTTATGGATATGACTGCGGCAGAGCTTGAAACATTCTTGAAATCACACTAAACCATAACATGATGAAGGAGGCCCCCATGAAAAAAGTTATTATTACTGCAGATAATGTATCCTCTGTAGATAAAAGCGCTAAAAGCACCCTGGAACAATCCGGCTTCATTGTAGAAGAACATAACGATGTGACTCGTTATTCCCCGAAGGATTTAGTACTTCTGCTAAAGGATGCGGATGCGGTTATCGCCGGATTAGAAAAGTACACGGAGGAAGTACTTAAGGAGCTGCCGAAGCTAAAGCTGCTTGCACGGCGCGGTGTTGGTGTTGATAATATTGACCCTGCAGCGGCAGCGAAATACGGAATTATGATTACGCGCACAGAAGGTCTGGTCGGCTCGGCTGTCGCAGATTTAGTCATGACGTATATCTTAGAAAATGCCAGAAAGCTGTCCCTTCATTGTAATGATATGAGGCAGGGAATCTGGTCTCGCAGGTTATCAGAAGGGGTAAGAGGAAAAACATTAGGACTGGTTGGTTTCGGTTCGATTGCAAAAGAAACCGCCCTGCGTGCGAACGCCTTTGGCATGAAGGTTCAGTGTTATTACCGTCACAGAGATATTTCAGCAGAAAAAGCTTATCAGACAAACTACGCAGATTTTGAAACGTTGATTTCAACCAGTGATTTTATCTCGATTAATGTACCTTTAACGGAGGAAACCAGACATATGTTTCATAAGGAGATCTTTGAGCAAATGAAGCCCTCCTCCGTCTTAATCAATACCGCACGAAGCGGAATTGTAAAAACAGCTGATCTTATCATTGCTTTGAAAGAAAATAAAATTAGATGTGCTTATATTGATGTATTTGATCAGGAACCCGATATCGATTCCCCGTTACACTTCTGTGATAATGCTTTTCTGACTCCTCATATCGGAACCTTTACAAGAGATACCTTTACAGCCATGAATAACCGATGTGCAGAGCAGGTAATAGAGTTTTTTACTAACTCCTTATCGAATAAACAGCATTAAAATCGGTACGGTTATCAGTGACAGCATTGTTGTAACAAAGACACATTTGGATGCAAAATCGACATCTGCATGATACTTTGCTGCAAGCAATGCTGTTGTTGTTCCTACCGGCATAGAGGTTAATACCAGCGCCACACCGGATATCGTAGGATCCAGTTGAAATAATGTAACAATACCCAGAGTAAGGAGCGGAAGAACAACAAGCCGTATGCTTGCCATATAGAAAACACTTTTATCAAATATCGTTCTAAATTTTACATCAGCCAGAATTGCTCCGACCACCATCATGGAGAGCGGTGATACCGCACCTCCGATATTATCGATGGCATAGCTAATAAATCCGGGGAGCTTAATTGACAGTATACTAAACAGCAATCCCAATTCCACTGCTATAATATTGGGATTCAGTAATACATTTTTCCATTTTGTTCTGCGATCGGTTCTCTCAAACAAAGAAATACCGGCGGTCCACATAAAAATACGATTAGGAATTAAAAAGAAGGATGCATAGAATAAACCAATGTCACCGAATATTTCGCTGCAGATGGGTAATCCCGCAAATCCGGAATTATTGACAATGGTACCATATTTCATAATACTACCCTTTTCATAGGGATACTTACGGTACAAAAGCTTGCCCAGATAGATTGCAGCAATACAAATACTGAAAGCAATTGCCATGATGAAAGCAGCCTTTTTTATGACCTCTAACGTAATCTTCTGGTCGTAGGAGCTGAAAATCATACACGGCAGCAAAATCTTCAGAATCAGATCAATAATCTTCTGCTGATTCTCTTTCGTTATGATGTCTTTCTTTCTTGCATACATGCCTACTAAAATATAAACAAACAAAATCATTTGCGTGCCAAGAAGCTGAAGAAAATAGTCCATACCGATCTCTTTTCGTTATTATGACATAGGATACTGTTTTGTGACTGCTAACAATAAAATATAACATTTTACCTTCTTTTTCAATGGCAAAACATAGTCGAATAATTTAGAGATACCTTAAATAAACTGATTACAATCTGCAGACCATATCCTGTTGCTCCGGTTCGGAAGGATTAACTCCCTGCCATACTGCGCCGAGTCCCATGGCTTGCGCCGCAATCAGGAGATTAGCACTTTAGAACGAACTATTTTTTGACGATATATATACAGAATACTGACGGGAGTGAATACTAGAATGTTAGACACAAGAAAATGTATTGTTTGGGGGATCGGCGACGACTACGAAAAGATATTGAACCAGCTGTTATTTGAAATTCATAAAGGAAATATAACGATAGAAGCACTTGTCTGTCGTAAGCAGGATCAATATTGCTCTTCAAAAGACGGCTTCCCCGTAATTACCAAGGAAGAAATCCATGAAATTACCTTTGACTACTTAATAATAACTTCTCTTCGTTATTTCAAGGAACTAAAAAATGAAGCTATCGCACTTGGAGTTCCGGAAAATCAGATTATTGATGGTCAAAAGCTACTGTTGCCATTCTTTGATTTTCAAAGATATTCGAGATTAATAGAAAATCCTGTTACCATCCTAGCTGATGATTGTTGGAGCGGATACGCCTATCATCGATTAGGACTTCCCTTTTCCACCCCCTTGATCAACATTTATTGGAATCCGGATGAGTATGCAAAATTTATTCTCGATCCACTATTTTACTTGAGCACAGAATTGACTATGGTTACAGAAGGAGATCTAAGAACCGGTGTATCTCCGGTTGGACTATTAGGTGATGCTGATCGAAATGTGAAATTACAGTTTGTTCACAATGCTGATTTTGCAGAAGCCAGACATCAATGGGATAAGCGAATGGCTCGAATTAACCCGGATAATCTGTTTATAAAGATGGGGCTTACTGTCACAGAAAAGAACAAGCACTTATACTTGGAGGCCTTTGAAAAGGTTCCCTACCATAAGATTCTTTTTTACTTTGGAGCAGAAGAGGTAGAAGGTGCCTTCAAAACAGAACGTTTTATCTGGAGACAGAAAAGTCAGGCACGAGTGGATACTTTTAATTACAATGATTATCTTCGCGGCAATTACTGGTGGGATCTGGATTTACTTAAGCTATTAACCGGCGATAAAAATTATTCTCGTTATTGAGGTTTAGTTTCATATCCTATTGATAGTGAGGTTTCTTAGCACCTTAATTCCCATCCTGCAGGAAATGAATCGATGGGGCTCATCCCATATGAATACTATTACTTCATAAATAAAGAAGAAGTCAAATTGAGCAGTATAAATAATTCCCCTATTTCTTCCCATTTTTTCATTTTGCAACCAAAATGACATGATTAACGTCTATATATAAGACAATACCCTTATATATTTATAATGGGAATGAAAGGGGCTTTATGATGAAGAAAACGATACTATTCACTAAAGATAGGGGCAATGTGAAATTAGTTCTTACGCTATTACTTCTTGCAACAGTACTTCTGTTCCTGCCACGAACTGCCTCCGCCGAGGAGAAGCAAACCATCTACAAGGATACTATCTATAACTATATTATTACCAACGAGGATAAGAAAGAGGTTACTCTGATCGGCTTTGATACCACAGAAGCCAGAGAGGAATTACTCATTCCGGGTAAGGTTACCTTAAATAGCCAGGATTATACCATCGCGAAGGTTGATATTCGCTGGGAGTATTATTCGAACAGCTCCTATGAAAACTTTTATAACGGCGTAAAGAAGCTGACCTTTGCGGAGAACTTTGACGGAATGGTCGAAAACCCTCTATACGCATTTATTAACGTTAGAACCATGGAATTTACAGGAGACGTCGCACCGCAAAAAGTCACTGTAGGTTTATCTAACCGCAGTGCAAATCCTGATGTTCTTTTTATCGTTCCGAAGGGTTGTGAAGCAGCTTACCGTAAGGTAATTGAAGAGACCATGTACTACTATAATGGCAGTGATTTATATGAAATCGACATTCCCATGACTCCAACGATTGTTACCGAGGGAACCGAAATAATTGAAAATGGAGTCTTTACAAAGGATGGCTTAATCTATCAGGTCACCTCCTCTGCAAAGAAGGGCAAGGGCAAGGTTCAGCTGATCGGTATTACCAAGGAAACGAAGCCTTCCTATCTTAAGTTACCGAAAGAGCTTACTAACAATAGCTTCACCTATCAGCTTACAAAGCTCTGTAAGTTCAGCCTGGTTAATATTGGTGCTACTGTAATTGTACTCCCCGATACCATTACCGAGATGGACTCCTCCGTCTTTGACAAGAAGGTAGAACTTCTTTTCTTATCAAAGAATTGTAAGGTAATACCTACAAATATGATTGCCGATGAGAATGAGGAGAGCCGCCTCCGTTTTGTTTATGTACCGGAAGGAGTTACCTCCATTTCCAATAAGGCTTTTTCTGATATTATGCTAAATGACGGCAGTATTATTCTTCCGAACTCCATCAAGTCACTGGGAAAGCAGTCTCTGTATAGCTTTAAATATGTTACCTTCCTAAATAAGAAGCCTATTACAAATATATCCTCCGCCATTAAGAATGGAACGACGGTTAAGGTGAACTCCTCGGTGAAAGCAGCCTATCAAAAGGCTCTTGGCAGTAAAAAATCCGTAGTATCTGCTAAGAATGTTGTGAAATCAACAAAGCTAACCGTGAACCGTTCCAGTCTGGCATTGAATACCAAACAGACCTCCACCTTGAAGGGTACGCTTACTAAGGGCTCCAACGAAACCGTATTCTGGCTCTCCACCGATACTGACATCCTCCAAGTGTCCTCCAAAGGTGTTGTAAAGCCCAAAAAATCGGGTACAGCTTATGTCATCGCCTATACCAGAACCTCAGGGCTTTATAAAGCAATAAAAGTCACCGTTACTAAAGATTAGCATTACTAGAGCATAAGCAGAGAGACAAATCTGATTTGCAGGAAACACCCCTCTATGATATCCTAGTTGAGGTGTTGGTACAAGTCGGATTCGTCTCTCTTTCATATAATTAATATATGATGAACAACAACTCCGCTTTCTTAAAGGGAGTTAAATCAGAAAATAATTCCTATTGCAACTGAAAGAAACCGGTTAGCTGCTTTAGCTGTTCTGCGCTTATTCTATTTTCTTGTACCTGTTTTAAAGCATCATTTACCTTCTGGACAATATCGTTTATCTTCTCGGCGATATCCGTTGTTCCCATAGCCCCTTCACCTGTGGCTGTCGTAATTTCGTCAATCGCAGATCTGATCTCCTGCATCGTCTCATATAATTTCTCAGCAACATCATTCACTTCAGAAATGATTGTGCGTACGGTGTCTGCATCCTGTGCATATTGGTTACTTGTACTAACCAGCATTTCATAATCCTTCAATACCTGATGATCAACAAAATGCAGCAGATTGTTAGAATCCTCAATAACGCTTTCCACTGCAAGCGATACATTTGCAGTAATGTCATTAATTCTGGAAACAGCCTGTTTTGAATTATCGGATAATTCGCGTATCTGTTCTGCAACTATACTGAAGCCTTTCCCAGCTTCACCGGCACGGGCGGCTTCAATCGATGCGTTGAGTGCCAGCAGATTTGTCTGTGCCGTAATACTTATGATTGTCTGCGACAGCTCCTTGATTTCCTCTATGGCACCTGCCTTTTGTATTGACTCCCTCAGCTGCTTATTCGTATGTACATAGATCTCGGAAGCCCGTTGATAGGAATTGCCGGTTTCCTCCTTCAGTTTTTCCGCTCGTGCTTTGATTTCTTTGGCAAGATTATCCCCATGCTCCGTTTTCTCTTTCATATTCGAAACTTTTGTTTCTATTTCATAAGTGGAAGCACTCATCTCTTCTGCCGCTGCTGAGGTTTCCTGCATACCGGCGGATAATTGCTGTGTTGTTGCAGAGATATTCTCAATATTTATACTGACAGCTTCCATGCTTTGTTCGGATTGACTGACCTTTATCTTAACGTGCTCGGCTTCTCCTTGAATTCCTTTTATTATTTCTGTCATCTTAAGCTGCAGGTTTCTGGAGGAATTAGCGATTTCTCCGACTTCATCCTTTCTCTTAAGAATTGAATCCTCCATATCAAAATAAAAGCTGCCATTCTCCATGAATCGGAGTCTGTCCTTTACTTTTCCTATTCCCTTTGCTATACCCCGACCAAGTATAAAGGACACCACAATGCTAATCAAAAGTATTCCGGAGGATAATAATGCAATTAATAGTACGGTATTGCTAATCTTATTATTTACCAAATCCATGTATAGTCCGACAAACCAAATACCTACCACAGCTCCATCCGCATCCTTCAACGGAACATAGTACGTCAAGGCTGACTTACCCTGTATATCAGCCATACCCGAATATACTTCCTTCTCCTCAAGCACCTTCTTAATTACTATATCCGATGCTTTCGTATTAATCTGTCGCTCCCCTTTATCATTTCTTACATTGGTTGCAATTCTTGTATCACCTAAGAATATCGTTGCCAGTACCTCCGTACCAGCAGTGAATTGATCAACCGTTTCGTAATTCTCATTCAGTACGGCTTCTCCTTTGTAAAGCTTTCCATTCTGTACGGACCAAACTCCCGGATATGTTTTTTCCAACAGCTGAAGTCCCATGTTAGAGTAATTCTTAATCTCCGCCCCAGAATCGGATTGAACCAATTTCTTTACTTCGATATATGTATTCAGAATTATTGAAGATGTCAACACAATTATGATGGAAATCGTTACTACGATGATTTTCCACTTTATTTTCATATGATCAAGCTCCTCCCTTTGGTATTTACTGTTGGTTTTTGTAATTATATGATATAATGACCTTATATAAAAAGGTATGGGTCAAAAGTATACTTTTACTATAAAGGGAGAAACGATGGATCATAGTGACTATATTCAGAAAATGATTTATGAATTTAACTTCATCGAGAATCTATATGAGTGCATCCGCTTAGTTAATCCGATGAAAAAGGAAGTATTCAAAATTATTAAAGGTCCCAATGAGTTTATGAATGCAAAGGATATCTGCTATGTTTTCTGGAAAAGTAACAGGGTATGTGAAAACTGTATCTCAATCCGTGCCTGCCATCACAATAAGACCATTACAAAGATAGAGTATAATGAAGAAAGTCTATATATTGTAACTGCCGTTCCAATCAGGCAGTACGAACTCGTAATTGAATTTCTGCAGAATATTTCGTCCGATTACTTAGACCAGCATAATAAAAATTTTTATGATATTATTAAGTTGATACAGAAGCAGAATTTATCCGTTGTTAAAAATGTTTTATCAAATATTCATAAAGACCAATTTATCTATGAACGCTTGCCCTACGATATTGCTTCCTCCTATGAAGAAGGCACTCCTATTGCTCTGTTTATGATAAAGGTGAAAGATATTCGGATGATCAATAATAAATTCGGTTTTCCGACTGGGGATCAAGCCATCGAGGAGGTGGCTAAATCATTAAAAACCCTTTCTTTGCATCAAAAGGACTGGCTATCAAGCTATCGAGGCACACGGTTTATCCTCGTTCTGCATGATATCAACGAGAACCAGCTCGGTCATATCTGTGATAGGATCTACGATCGAATTAACCGTATTTGCCTCACTGTGGAGGGTACTGTACTTAAATTAGAAGCAGGGATCGGATATCATCTATTAAAGGATACGCTAATTACTCCCGAGCAATTTATTGAAAAAGCCACCGAGATGCTGAAGGCAGAAAGCAATAACGATAGCAGCATTCATAGATTAACTCAGAAATACTCACTAACCTACCGAGAACGAGAGATCGCGTTACAGCTTTTAAAGGGTAAATCAAATATAGAGATTGCAAATAGTCTATATATCGGCTTATCTACCGTAAAGAAGCATTTATCAGCGCTTTACAGTAAAATCAGTGTAAGGTCCAGAGCAGAGTTCATAGCGAAGCTAAATTCCGAGGAAGAAACATAGCCAAAACGGGCATAACTTGATTTCGTGTTGTGCCCGTTTTTTTTGATATCCGCCTTTCTATGTAAGCTCCTCTCCTGAATTCATTTATTTATTGTATTGTTACGAAAACAGACCGGCTTGAAGCCGGTCTGTTTTCGTTATCTTTATCTTGTTATTTGTGATATTATGCTGGTTTTTACTCCGTTCTCAGTGCTACTACCGGATCCTTCTTCGCAGCAATCCTTGACGGGATTAGTCCTGCGATAAAGGTAAGGAACATACTGATAATAACCAGGGCTACACCGCCGCCTGCCGGCAGGGCTGCCAGTCCCGAGATATCCGTAATGCTCTTGATGATTGCATTAATCGGCAGGATCATAAGGAGGGTGATTCCGATACCGATTGCACCGGCAACAAAGCCCTCAATTAAGGTCTCTGCATTAAATACTCTGGAGATATCCTTCTTTGAAGCACCAATGGCACGCAGGATACCAATCTCCTTGGTTCTCTCCAGCACGGAGATATAGGTAATAATACCGATCATGATCGAGGATACCACTAAGGATATTGCGACAAATGCGATAAGGATATAGCTGATTGCATTGATAATTGTCTTCACGGAGGACATTATCAGCCCGACGTAATCGGTATACTGAATTCGGTTCTCTTCGGATACGCTATCATTGTAAGCTTTTATGATATCTTCTATTTTATCCTTTGCTGCAAAATCCCTAGGATAGAGGTTGATTAAGGCCGGTTTGTTCAGATCGGAAACTCCAAGGAGCTTCAGATTACCATCATAGGTAGCGTCTGTGCTTCCCTTGCCCATACTCGATGCAAACATAGCGATAATCTCCTCGTCACCCATACCGCCATCCTTCAGCTGCTGTATCGTAACTGCATACTGTGCCTGTTGCTGTTCCGGAAGAGTTGCCATATAAGCAGTCAGCATCTCCATGGTGATCTGCTCCTTTTCCTTATCCTCTTCAGTCGGGAAAGCAATTCCGGTAAATACGTCAACCTTCGGGTTAGCAAGCTGCTCCTTTACAATCTCACTTTCCTTTACTTTATCGATCAGGTTCGTCATCAGCTCCGCCGTATAACCGATCACCCCGTTAGCCGAAGTTGCCACACTATCATCCGAGGGTCTTAGAATTCCGACGACCTTAACATCCATCGCATTTGCAATGATGTCCTTCATGTATTCATCATCCTTGGAACGATCTCTCCAGCCATTATCTGTCTTTTCAAAATAGTCGGTATTTACAATCATCTTAAAGGATAAGGAGGTTATTTCGTCATAGCTGTAGCTCACCGGGTTATTGGCTACCTCCTTACCTGCCATAACATTCGCAAGCATGTTTTCGAACTCCTTCTGATCCAGAAGTCCCAGGGCATATAAAGCATAATCGCTGATTTCATTATTTTTATTAACGATCAGAACTACTTCATCATAGTTCTCCGGCATATGTCCATGAATAACATCATACTGCTTATTCAATAGCTCTTTATTACCGATCATCTCTACCCATACATCAGTAGTTGCCATGGGGGAGGAGATCTCCGAGCTAAAGCCGCCTCCGCCTCCCATGCTATTACCCATGGTTTCAAAAAGGGTACTCGGATTCACTTGGACGATTTCGTCTGAGGTATCCGACTTATAAATATTTAAGGGAGTGTCATAGGCATACTGGATGTCGCTGACATACTCCGAAATATTACTGCCTTCCCCTTCGATATAAGCCTTGAAGGCTTCCAGGTTATTAATCGTTACCTTGCTTACCATAGAATTCATCACCGAACCCATGATGTTATTGGAGTATACCTTATCTAAGGTACGCTCCTCAGAGCTTCCATTAGTGCTCTCCATCATTGTTGTCATCAATGACCCGTAATCCATTGTTTTGTGCTCGATGGACAGAGGATAGCTGGATAGGGTGTCCTCCTGGACGCTGTCGATATATTCCTGAACTCCGTTGGAGAGAGATAGGATCAGTGCAATTCCTATGATGCCGATGGATCCTGCAAATGCAGTCATGAAGGTCCTGGCTTTCTTTGTCATCAGGTTGTTTAAGGATAGGGATAGTGCCGTGAAGAAGGACATGGAGGTCTTCTTCCTTCTGCCTTTCTTAACCTTCTTCGGTGTTTCTTCTGCTGCAGACCCCTGATATGCATTCGTATCCTCTGTCATTTGACCATCGAGAAGCTTAATGATACGGGTTGAATAATGTTCTGCCAGATCCGGGTTATGGGTAACCATAATAACCAGTCTATCCTCTGCAATCTCACGAAGAATCTCCATAATCTGTAAGCTTGTAACTGAATCCAATGCTCCGGTCGGTTCATCCGCCAGAAGTATCTCCGGATTATTGACCAGGGCACGGGCAATTGCTACACGCTGCATCTGTCCTCCGGATAATTGGTTCGGTTTTTTATGTATCTGGTCTCCGAGACCAACCTTCTCTAAAGCCTCCACTGCCCTTGCCTTACGTTCGGACTTAGATACTCCTGACAGAGTCAGGGCCAGCTCTACATTGGACAGTACTGTCTGATGGGAAATCAGATTATAGCTCTGGAATACGAAACCGATAGAGCGGTTACGATAAGTATCCCAGTCTCTGTCATTAAAATCCTTCGTAGATTTTCCGTCTATAATCAGGTCTCCGCTGGTGTAGCTGTCCAGACCTCCGATGATATTCAGCATGGTCGTCTTACCGCAGCCAGACGGACCAAGGATTGATACAAACTCATTCTTTCTGAATTCGATATTAACACCCTTTAACGCTGTGACCTTGGTATCCCCTGTGGGATATTCCTTTATGATGTTTACTAACTTTAACATTTATTTCTCCTTTCCATCTTGTTTCCTATAGTTATCTTTTCTTAATGAATTCCGTTCTGCATTTCGGACAGGAAATGCTAATCCTGCCTTTGCCCTTGGGAATTCGGATTTTCTGCCCGCAGCCGGGGCATTTATATATATGATAGTGACGCCTCTGGTTTATCGTGTTTTTTCCCTTAAGAAAGAACCCAAAGAAATGGTTTTTTATATTCAGATAGACCGTATTCTCGCGGTATCTTTTCCCATTATTTCTGGAAAGCATTCGATAGTAGGCATAAAGTAATATCAGTAAAGCAGATAGGTACAGGATCCCCCCTCCCAAAAACCTGGAGATGATCATCGCCGCCAGGGAAAGTATCAGAAGAAACCTGTTAAATTGGTCCACTCCATACCTTCCAATCATGAATTGTCTTAATCTGTCTTTCATAGTGTCATCCTTTCCTTATTCACCCAGCATATCATATGATAACCTTTGTATACATTATAGTCAAATTAAGTTTTCCCGTATTTTATTAAAAATATATAAATATAATGTATGGATATATGCCGCTGCATAAGCTAATGTAAATAGACCTGCCAAATATATGCTGATTCCCAAATCCGAGGGCATCGGTAGAATGGAGGATTTTATATGAGAAAGATTATATGGAAAGCTGTTTTGGTATGCGCCATTGTACTTGTTCTGCCGTTTACCCTGACCCTCCTACTCTCCCATAAGCCCGGAGATATCCGTTCCCTCGAGACAATGGACTTTAATGTTTACTACAGTAAGAATGGGGTGAAGGAGCAGCTGGAATTTGACCGGTATTTAATCGGTGTCGTCGGAGCCAACATGCCAGCCGGCTATCATATGGAGGCACTGAAGGCTCAGGCGGTCATTGCCAGGACCTATGCGCTTTATAATATTTCCATGCTGATGGACGAGAATCCCGGAAAGAAGGATTTTACAACCTCCGAGCTGGGACTGGCATATATCAGCCTTGAGGAGATGGAGCAATTCTGGGGTAGTAAGGATTATCTTACCTACTTTACCAAGCTGGAGAATGCAGTATACGGTACGAAGGATGAGCTACTCCTATATAAGGATCAGCTAATTCTTCCGGTGTTCTTCGATACCGGCTCCGGGTATACCAGAAATGCTTCGGAAGCCTGGGATGTCGATATTCCTTATCTTATCAGCGTAGACAGTAAACAGGATGTCACCTCAACTCATTATCTTAAGATCCAGGAGTTTGAGGTTAAGGATTTCATACATACCCTGAAGCAGCATTATCCTGGGGTCAACCTGTCTGAAAAAAGCTTCTTTGATCAGGTAACCGTATCCACCCGCGATAGCATCGGTTATGTAACAGAAATGAACCTTGGCAGCCAGACCGTCTCCGGTGAGGAATTTGCCAAGGTCCTTGGTTTAAATTCGAATAACTTCTATCTCGAAAACTATAACAACAAGGTCAGGATCATTTGCACCGGTGTGGGTCATGGCGTGGGCTTAAGCCAATTTGGTGCCAATGCCATGGCAGAAGAAGGTTATCCCTATGATGAGATCCTTCTTCATTATTATACCGGAGTAGAGCTGGTTCGCATCAGCCGATAGCTTTGCGATTACTCTTCCTGGCCAGGAATATGAATTCCTCCAGAAGCATCTTTATTCTACCGTTTTCTTCCCTCTGTTTATCCAGAAGTCCATGGTAGAAGATATTGACCTTCTGGAACTCTTCCTGCGTTATCTCTTCCTCCGCATAACGATAACGCATAAATACCTTTGCCACATCCTCAAAAATAATTCTATTATAATGATAATGATCCTTAACCCTTCCGGCCAGCATTAGTATTGTATCTGACTGATCCATTGTGAAACCTTCCTTCTTAAGTATCGTAAGAATTCTTAAGAATATCAGGTACATCCTTCCGGTGTAACCAGATCTATGAAAATCCTTATTATATTGATGCCTTAATACAAGGTAGCTGACGAAAAACAGAATCAGCACAACCAGAATCGTTGAAATGACGACAATTAATCCAACAACCGGAGCCGGCAGCTTTTCCTGCTTATTTAGTACTGTCGGACTCTTAGGAGGAATCGGGGTCAAATTCATCTCAGGCATTTGGGGCCGAGGATAATTGTTGATACTCTCAGCATCTTTTCTATAATCTCTCCACTCAACATAACGGGAGGTGTAATAGGTAGGTGTTGCTTCAAAGGGAATCCAGCCCACTCCTTCGATATACGCCTCTGCCCAGGCATGTGCTTTATTGTTCCTAACCTCATAATGATTACCATTCCTGCTCTCGGTGTCAACAACATAGCCTTCCATATACCGGGTCGGGATACCAACGCACCTTGCCAAAATTGCCATAGAGCTGGCAAAGGAGGTGCAATAGCCCTTCTTACTCTCAAACAGAAAATAATCTACAAAATCCTCCCCTTCCGGAAGCTTTCCCGGTTCCAGACTATATTCATAATCCAATAAATAGCCTTCAATTGCCTTCAGCTTATCATAGGTGGTATCAGCATCCTTTGTCAGCTCAGTCGCCAGCTCCTTAACTCTCTGCGGCAGAGTATCGGGAAGTACTGTGTAATATTTCTGAATATTATCCGCTCTCTCTGTCAGAACTTTAAAGATATTGTCACGGTCCAGCAACAGAGGCGCAGAGGAGTTCCGGAAAGCTCTATACTCCATATACTCCAGCATTCCCCTGTCTAATTGACCGCTCTCATAGGAGAACCGGTCGGCATCTCGCAGCATCTGCTGGAACTTTTCTCCCTCATAGTTAAGTTCATAATAAGTACACTGATATATGGTTCCGTTACCGACTGCTTTCGGAAAGAGGATATTAGCCTTCTCTGCTGCCGGCTGTTTTTTACTGTGGATGATCGTATACGCACTGCTTTTGTTCGGATAGAAGAAGGACCTCGTCCGAATGCTGTTATACTCAATTTTTATGCTCCGCCGTTCCATATACCTGTTATTCTCCAGAAGGTCTGGATCTAATCGGGTAAAAGCAAGCACCAGCTCCGAGTAATCCAGATTATAGTCCTTCTCACCCTTTAGATATCCCTGACCGCTCTTCTCCCAGCTGTTACCTGTATAAATATCACTGACGGAGCCGATCAGATACGCCGGAGCAGTACTGGACAGATTTGTGATGATTAATGCTATTTTATCATCCTGCTTTAATGGGCCGTTTCCAAGAGATCCGAGTCCCTCATCAGAGAAGCCGATCATAGACAGCCCGAACTCTCCCGGACCTTTTCCAAAGTAAAAGTCCAAATCTGTAACAAAATTATCTATCTTGTCCTTAAGGGTTCTATAAATATATCTAACACCCTTCCATTGAATCGGTTCTGCCTTTGAAGGAAGCCCTACTGAAATAACGGCCAGTAACAGGCAGATGGGTGCCAGATATAAGATACTAGCTTTCTTTTCATCTCTTCCTGCCCTCAAGCTATAAATCTTTCCGGTCAGCTCCACCAGATTCGAGAGGATATAGAAAATACAGACACCGACGACTATTTTATGTAGGTTTATACTCCGTAAGCTGAATATGAACATCATGCCCAACAGAATTACTGCCAGTGCAAGCTTGGTATATCTGCTCTTCACCAGCAGATAGAATACGATTGTAGCCGCGAGAGCAACCCCAAGTAATGTAAAATAAGCGGGGGAGTCCTTATATAGCTCCTCAGTTTGATTGTATTCATAGCACCAGTCGATCACCGATTTGATCCAGGTCACCGGATTGATCCGTCTGATTAAGAAGAACACACCGGCAATCGGAAGGAAGCTTATGAGGATCAGGTAGCTTACCTCATTCTTTCGGTTTATATCAAACAAATATATCAGAACTGCAGGAATAAGGGTAAAGAGTGCACATACCCATACATGCACCTTAAGTTCAAAGTATTCATTGATTGCTATTGTAAGGGCCCAGGTTAAAGCCATACTAAGTATCGTATGGTAAACCTGATACAATTTATCCCTGTCCTTAAACATAGGTACTGCCTCCCATACTACGAATTAAAATCTATTGGATTATTTCCGATGTAAGCACCTTGCTGATCTCGTCCTCGGATGTGATCTGATACACCACTGCTCCTGCCAGCTTAAGGCTTCCGATCAGCTCCTTCGTCGGCTCTGTTACATCATCGCTGACAAACAGCACACAGAGATGATTTCCTCCCGCAAGTACTTGGAGGGAAGCCATATAGAATTCCTTCGTAAGCAGATGTGTCGCGGCCACATAAAAAAGCCCTTCATCACCCCTGAGGAGCCGCTCTCTCATCAGGTCACTGACGGTTATCTTCGCATTAAAATGGAGGGAGACACAGGCTTTATAAAAAACATTGAATGCTTCAGGAGATGCAATCGAAATCTGCCTCTTGCCCTCCATATCATAGATAATTGTGGAGGGTGTACCCCTTTGAGAATAGTATTTCACGATGGCCAGGATGCTCTCTATGATTCCATCCTCTACGATAACGACCTGAAGCTCCTCCTCTTTCATCTTCATTAAATCCATGAACAAAACAATCTCAGCCTTTGGTTTTTGATGATATTTTCTGCTGTGGAGCTCCTGCAGCTTAGCGGAGGCCTTCCAATGAATTCTCTTCCTGTTATCTCCGGGGTTATACTTTCGCATCTCCGTATCCAGCTCCTCCTCCGTAAAGTTGCTGTTACGGACAGGGTTCTTTACATCTACCTGCGGCGGCGCGATTCCCAAGTACTCCAACGGCACAACTCTTGGCAGGACAACGGCCTTAAGCTTAGAGCCGATCGGATATGTAATCGTAAATAGAAACAGTAAATCTGTTACTTCGATGGAATTTACCCCGACGTAATATTCTCCGCGGTAATTACATCGTATCTTCGTCTGCAGCATATCCTTCTCATTTGGCAGAAGACAATATTCCATACTCTTCGAGGTATCCTCTATCTTGGATTTGTCTGTCAAGAAATTAACCTTAACGTTCCGGAAGGCGATAACGTCTTCATTTGCTATGATAAACGAATAGGCGGTCCAATCCCCCTTTACCACCAAAAAACTCTCCATGGACTGATAGATTTTAAAACGGAAATAGACATATACGGTATACAGGAAGGATATGATCGGAATAAAAATACACATATAAAATAGGGCATAGGAAATATTACCTCCGTAATAGGAAGCAAAAACTCCGCTGCCAATAATAGCTAGTGCACAGATGATACGGTTTGTTTTCATATCTGGTCATCCTTATATATGCGACATAAGATTACAGCCCGACCATTCTAATCAGGCAGGGTTTAGCATCAGTGATTTAATACCGGCACGGGTACCTTTGACACGATACCCTTTAATATCTTCTCCACCTTGACCTGAGATAGTCTTGCTTCCGGAGACAGGATAATTCTGTGGGCAACAACGGAAGGAATTAATTTGATGATATCATCCGGGATGCAGTAGCTTCTGTTCTGGATATAGGCATGGGCCTGAGCTGCACGAAGAAGCGCCAGAGTTGCCCTGGGACTTGCACCTAAGGCAATATTATTGTCCTTACGGGTCTCCTGGATAATCTTGGTAATATAATTAATCAGATCCTGATTCACCTTCACCTGCTCTACTTCTTTCTGCATCTTTAGCACAGTTTCTCCGTCCACTACCGGCTCCAGCTTCTGAGTCAGCTCATGATTTAGAAAACGATCCGCGATCAGTCGTTCCTCGGAGGCTTGTGGATACCCGATGGATATCTTCATCATAAAACGGTCAAGCTGCGCTTCCGGCAGGTTATAGGTACCCAGATAATCAATCGGATTCTGCGTTGCAATTACCATAAAGGGTCTTGCCAGAGGGTATGTAACACCGTCCACCGTCACCTGTTTTTCTTCCATGGCTTCCAGAAGGCTGGCCTGGGTCTTCGGGGAGGTACGGTTAATTTCATCCGCCAGGATGATGTTGTTCATGATCGCTCCCTTGGAGTATTCAAAGCTTCCGGTCTGCATGTTATAGATGGATAATCCGGTAATATCACTCGGTAAGGTGTCCGGGGTGAACTGAATTCGTGTAAATCCACAGTTGATGGTCTGTGCTATCGTCTTTGCCAGGGTGGTCTTTCCGACACCGGGTACATCCTCCAGCAGCAGGTGTCCTCCGCCAAGAAGAGCGATCAGGGTATACTCAATAGCTTCCCTCTTCCCTACCATGATCTGCTCCATATTGTGAATCATTTGAGCAATTTTTGTTTGATTTTCCAATCGTTTTCACCTTCGCTTTCCAATTTTGCTGAATTCTTCCATCATTATAATGTATCTAGTTTATTCACTTCAAGGTAAGAATTACAGTTTTTTTTGTAATTATTACAGCTAATTGGTTAATTTGCCGACGCAAGCTCCTTTCCCGCCCTGATTACTATACAATTTGAAGAAAGTCCTTGTCTCTAATGCCGGCAGATCCGGAATATTCACTCAAATACGCCCGATGGTACAAAAAAACCCCTACGCTTCTTCTCATAAGAAACAGTCGGAGGCCTCTTGATGATGATAAGAAAACATCCGTTGGAGGTGTCTCTCCGTGTGTCCCTTGTGGTGAAGAAGCGTAGGGGGCTTCTTATATCAGTCAGAATTAAGACGAACGAATCAGTTATTCATACTGCCTTATCAGGCTGGTAACTAGTGTGACCGTATTACTAATTGCCAGCTCTTCAAATTCGGAATACGCCATCTCAGCACTGTGATCTGCCTTATCAGAGATTGCTCTTACGATTAAGAAGGGAATTCCGTTTAAATAGGCTGTCTGAGCCACAGCCGCTCCCTCCATCTCGGTACAATAGCCCTGGAAGTTGGATACCAGCCACTCCTTCTTCTTCTGGTCGGAGATGAATTGGTCACCGCTTACGATACGGCCGGAATGAACTCCGACCTCAGTCAGCTCTTCCCGACAGATGTTCTCAGCCAGCTTCTTCAGCTTAGGATCTGCTAAAAATATCGACTGCTCCATTCTTGGAATTACTCCGGCTTCATAGCCGAAGCCCGTGGCATCCATATCATGCTGCAGTGCATCCGTGGACAACACAATATCAGCAATATCGATCTCATTTCTTAGGGAACCGGCTACACCGGTATTCACAACCGCATCCACTTGAAAAATATCACAGAGGATCTGCGTACAGACAGCGGCATTCACCTTACCGATTCCGCTGTGAACCACTACGGCCTGCTTTCCGTCTATTGTTCCTTCATAGAAGTCCATGGATGCGATCCGCCGGATTGTTACCTCCTGCATCCGTCCTTTTACTATATTAACCTCTTCCTCCATCGCGCCGATGATTCCGATTTTCTTCATTCCGGTTCCTCCAATGTCTAATATTACGGATTATTTTACCCGAATTTTCGGAGAAATACAACCGGAATATGCACCGCTTTCGTTTACTCGGCATCTGCCTTACTTTGATAAATGTGGGTGATGATGGTTTCCATCGGCATCTCTTTAATGGAGATATCGGTGAAGGAACAGGTCTCGGATAATCTGGACATAAAGTCATTGATGCTGATGATATCCAGATCTACGCTTACGGTTATATTAAGCTCCGACTCCCTTTCTTCGATACGGGCTCCTTCCATATCCAAACTCTCCACCGGCTTCTGAAGCGTCAGCTGGACAATCTTCTTTGCACCCAATACTGTCCTCAGCTTCTGGATGGAGTCGTCGAATACCTTCTCTCCGTGGTTGATAATAACCACATTCCGTGCCAGCTGCTCTACATCCTCCAGATCATGGGTCGTCAGGATGAAGGTGGTTCCCTGCTTATTCATCTCATGAATAAAATCTCTGATTTTCTGCTTTGCGATTACATCCAGTCCGATTGTCGGTTCATCCAGGAAGACTACCTTCGGATTATGCAGCATGGCCATGATAAACTCACACTTCATTCTTTCTCCGAGAGATAGCACCCGGGTGGGTCTCGTGATATAGTCCTCAACGCCGAAGAGCTGTGACATCCGGGCCAGGCGCTCGTCATAATCCTTGTCGGACACCCCATAGATGGCCTTGTTCATACGGAAGCTGTCAACCGGAGGGATATCCCAGATAAGCTGCGATTTCTGTCCGAACACGGCACCGATCTGATGCACATAGCTCTTCCGATTCTTGGTTGGATTATATCCCATTACATCGATCTTTCCCTCCGTGGGATATAAGGTTCCCGTCAGCATCTTGATTGTCGTGGATTTTCCGGCACCGTTCGGACCCAGAATCCCAATGATATCCCCACTCTCTACATGGAAGGAGATTTGATTTACCGCAATGACCGGTACCTTCTCCCGGTGGAACAGGGTCCTGATGCTTTCCTTAAACCCACTTCCTCTTTTATAGGTTTCGTACCTTTTTGTTAAGTTTTCCACTGTAATGATATTTCCCATATTAGTCCCCATTCTGTTTTTATATGAACGAATTCAGGTGTCAGCCTCCAACACCCTGATACAGACTTACCATATGCCGATACAGAATCACCCCGACCGCAAGAAAAATCAGGCAGGGTATCATAAAAATAAACATCGTCAGGCTTTCTCTTCCCAGTAAAGCGGTCGCCGGATAATAGCCGATCATGGCTACCGGGATCACCAGGGAGGTAATCATAACCAAAGCACGGGGGAAAATATTCTGCGGATATTTACCAAAGCTTCGGATACTGTCAAATATCTCCGGGATACGGGAGTTACCAACCCACTTAAAGGAGGTTGCGGCCATCATAAGAGCAATCCCCATCATAACAGACAGACCGATCAGAAACAGTGCCCCGAACTGAAGCCACATAAACAGCGTGGGAGCAGTAATATTAACCAGCGCAACGATGAAGATAGCCAACCCTCCGACGAGTAATCCAACGGCATCGATGGAAAAGGTTCGAGCCATCAGAATAAACATCGTATCCACCGGCAGGATCAATACCATTTCCAGATTTCCCTCCCGAACATGTCCCATGGTTGCCCATAATATCCCGTGGAAGGTCATGTCCGCGATTGCCATGGACATCGTAAATACCGATTGTATCAGCAATACCTCATAAACTGTCCAGCCGCTGAAGCCCGCTCCCGAACCGTAAATCAAAATGGTAATCAATGGAAACAGGATATCTCCGAGCAGCATGATGATACAGTTTAAGAAGAAATTCAATCGATAGGTGGAGGCCGCTGCAAAAGCCACCTTGATACATTCCTTATAAATTATTAAATATCGTTTCATATTTCCTCTCATTCCTGCGAATAATTTGCATACACACTTGACACAAACCTTGTGAGTGAAAGCTTTGGAAAATCTCTCACTATGCTCCGACCCCGTTAAAGTGTCTCATGGAAGCACGATATATTACTTCGCTCAGCAGTATCGTTATCCCGACTGCAACTGCCTGAATACAGACGATCTCCGGTATCTCCATATCAATACCGGCCAGTGTAAACCTTCCGGTAAATACCATGACCGGTACATAGGACATATAGGGGAAGGGCAGGAAAAACAGTGCCTTCTGCAATCCTACCGGAAAGAAAACCAACGGAATAAAGACTCCCGAGAATACTCCGGATAATAAGTCAAACACCCTCCTGATACCGGAGGACTGTGTAAACCAGAAGGCCGTCATGCCAAGGATATAATGGATGTAGAAGGTCATCAGGAATGCCAATGCTATGGATAGGAGAGTCCACCCCAGATTCTGTGGAACCATGTCAATTCCGAAGAGCAGGGTAAATATGATATAGCAGGGGATGAATTCAAAGATCAGCCCCAGAACTCTGTGTCCAAGCTTCTGGGAAAATGCAAAGAACCGATGATGAATCGGTCTTAAAGCAAAGGTCAGAAATCTCCCGGTACGTATCAGCATCTGGAGATTCCAGTCCGCAAAATCCATTGTCAGATATCCGATTAGTGTCGATGCCCCGAAATAGGTAATCATCTGGGACAGCTCCATCCCATTTAATTCGGATCTGCCTCCATAGGCTGCCGTCCAGATAAAATACTGAACAATAAAGTATACGGGACCCACGAAGATGGAAACCATGGAATGGGTGCGGTAAGCGCCCCATTCCTTATAGGTTACCATGGCTACTGCCCTTAAAACTTCTAATTTATGTCGTATGTAATTCATAGCTCCTCCAAACAAACTGTAGCTATTATTGTACGGATAACATCATTTGAGTCCGGACCACATCACCGCTGCCGCATTATATAAGGGTTCCGGGCACCAGACATCATTCACGAACGGAATGAACCAGGCTGCTACCAGCTTCTCCTTAGGATCAACGATCAAACAGCAGCCACCGGCCCCCTCATGGAAGAAGGTTCCCTTCGTATACAGGCTCGCATCGTTGCAGCGCATATCCGGTCCAAGTCCGTACTCACGATAGGCTCCTCCGGCACCCCAGCAATAATCCCGAATATGAGGGGCGGTATAAAGAGTGGTCATCTTCTCGATGGCTTTCCTTCCAATAATACGAACCCCGTCGATATAACCTCCCTGCTGCAGCATCATTCCGAGCCTGCATAGGTCATAGGCCGTTGAGAAAAGCCCTCCACCGGTCTGCGGTATCTTCCTCCAGATCTGATCCTCCTCCGTTTCCTGATAGGTTCCCTCCAGAAGAGCCTTCACTTTCCTTTCCACCTCTTCATTCATGATATTTGACCTGAGAGCAACCTCCCTACGGTCTATATCGAACATAGTATCCTTCATTCCGCAGGGCTTTATAATATGTTCCATAATATAATCATTCGAAAGCTGTCCGCTGGCTCTGGTAATCAGCTCACCGAGAATAACGAAGCCAAAGGAGCAATATGCCCATTCCTCACCGGGCTTCATCCTCATACCACTTTTTAAGGCAGCCTCAATCCAGTTTTCGCCCTTAGCCTGCTCGATATAAACCCAGGGAGACTGGAAGTATTTATTCGGAAAGCATCCGGGGTCCGGATGCAGTCCCGAGGTATGGGTTAGGAGATGCGCGATTGTAATCTCGTCAAAGGGCTTATGGGAGAATTCCTCGATGATTTCTCCTACCTTCTGGTTAACTCTCAGCTTGCCGTCCTCCACCAGCTGCCAGATGGCAATCGAGGTAACCAGCTTCGTAATCGATGCAATCCACTGAATCATATCCGGTCGTGCTTCCCTGGGATCCTCCTCCCGGTATGACAGCTTTCCAAGGGCGGCTTCCGCAAACACCTTGCCGTCTCTAGCCATACAGTAATTAGCAGAGATAATCTTCTTCTTCGCAATCAGATCTTCAAAATGCTTATTAACCGCATCAATTCTGGAGGCGTCATAGCCCACCTCCTCCGGTGTAAATGGCGTATTGTTCCTTATCATTTTCCTTTCCTCCCTATCCCTGTATTGTTAGACTATTTTAATCCCGACCACATGACTGCCGCTGCGTTATATAGCGGCTCCGGGCACCAGACATCCTTCACGAACGGGATGAACCAGGCTGCTACCAGCTTCTCATGAGGATCTACGATCAGACAGCACCCTCCGGCTCCCTCATGGAAATAGGTTCCCTTTGTATAGAGGCTGGCATCATTACAGCGCATATCCGGTCCCAGTCCGTATTCCCGGTATACTCCTCCGGCATTCCAGCAATAATCCTTAATATGAGGTGCGGTATAGAGGGTTGTCATCTTCTCTATCGCCTTCCTGCTAAGAATCCGTACTCCATCAAGATAACCATACTGCTGCAGCATAATTCCGAAGCGGCATAGGTCATATGCGGTGGAATACATGGAATACATGGGTATCGTTGACCAATAACTGCTTTGTTCCTTTTTCAGGTACTCACCGCTTAGGATGCTTTCCACGTATTGTGCTTCACGTTCTCCCATGATGTTGAACCGCTTCGCCACTTCCTCCTGATTAAAATTATATCCGGTATCCTTAAGTCCGCAGGGCTTAATAATGTGCTCAGTGACATAATCCCGTGCAAACTGGCCGCTCACCCTGGTAATAATCTCCCCGAGATAGGTGTACCCGAAGCTGTTATATGCCCATTCCTCTCCCGGCTTCTTCTGCATGCCGCTTTTTAAGGAGGATGCAATCCAGCTCTCCTTGTTTTCTTCCTTTAAGAAGCAAAAAGGTGACTGGAAATATTTATTCTCGAAACAGCCTCCGTCCGCCTGAAGTCCGGAGGTATGGGTTAAGAGGTGGGCGATCGTTATATCATGGAAGGGCTGCTCCTCGAACTCCTCAATGATCTCACCTACCCTTTGATTGATCCGTAGCTTGCCATCCTCCACCAGCTGCCAGATCGCTATGGCATAGAACATCTTCCCAATAGAGGCAATCCGTTGGATGGTGTCCGGCTTTAACGACCTGGTATCCTCCTCCCGGAAGGACAGCTTCCCCATCGCATTATTAACAAAGATCTTACCATCCCTTGCCATACAGAAATTTGCCGACAGTATCTTCTTTCTGTTAATCAGATCCTCAAAATGACGGTTAACCGCATCAATCCTGTCCGGATCATAGCCTACCTCTTCCGGTGTATATTGTGTCGCAGCACTTATCATATTCTCCCTCCCATCAATAATAAGGTAGTGTCAAGTCTGACACTCCGTTTTTCCTTCAAAACCTTTATTTTTCGAGGGTTACAAAGTTTTTTAAATAAAAATAACAATGACCCCCTATTTTCGAGTATTATTGGAGTTACCACACACACAAAAATCACTCGAAAGGATTGTCATTGTTATGGACTCCATTATACTTTATTTACTTACCATTATTCAATACCAATACAGACAAATCTGTTGGTTA